>DATKFJ010000274.1:0-17497 GCA_035511435.1 Acetobacteraceae bacterium
CGACGAACACGAGTGCTATGGGAGGTTTATGTGACGCGTTTCGAGGAAGCTCTGAATCGCTACAAACAACATCGTTTGAGCACGGAGGAAGCGGGTGAACTACCCTGCCTGTCGGGTCGGCATTTCCGCAGCGGCCAGCAAAGCGCGCGTGTAAGGGTGCCGCGGCTGCGCGAACAGCCTGTCACGCCGCGGAGCGGAGGGCAGTGGTCCGGATGATGAAATCCCGCTCGCGCTGCAGATGCTCTGTGGCGAGCTTCCGCAGCCTGCTTCGTGCGGATGACAGGTAGATTTCCCACCCGCAGCGAGCCTATCGCACGAAGTTATCGTGCGATGGGCATCTGCGCGCGTTCGGGAGGGCGATCGATGATCCAGCGATATGGGGGACAGCACCGTCGGAGATCGCTTCCTGCTGCCATGTGCTTTGCTGTGGCCGCCGCAGCGGCGAGTACATCGGGCCCCAGGAACGAGACGAAAACATCGGCAGCTACCTGTGCCACTCTGTGTGCCACCGCCGGTGCGGACAGTATTCTCCATGCGGACTGTGCGTGCCACTAAGCAATTATAAACAACAACTCAACGTAGGCCGCTTGAGCCGGCCAAACTAGGATTCGGTTTGCTAAACCGTTATAGGGGGTCAACCTCTATCGTGAGTTCGAATCTCATCCCCTCCGCCAATCAGCGCACCTGAACAGTCATACGCCCCAGCATTCACCAGCGCGCATGTTCCGCGATGCTTGGCGGCCAGCGGTTCCAGGGTAGCCGCTAGGTGCCGACGCGCGTGGCGGCTTCCCGGTGTCGAACAGGAACTCGGCGAAAACGAACAGCGCTATACCGATTGCACAGCCCGCGCAGCGACTACGGGGTGCGAATCACAGTCGTGGTGGTCGGGGACGTCGCATATGGTGTGGGCATCGCATAGGCAGGCTGATAGCCAGGCGGCACGTTCATGACGGTCGTGCTGGTGGCGGGCGTCGTATATGTGGTCGTGGTTGCCGGCGTCACATAGGTGGTGGATGCCGGCATCGGAGCGACACAGCCACTCAGGCCCAAAAGAGCAAGTGGCAGCAGCATGGCATGGCGCATTGGAAGATTCCTTCTGTTCTGACGACAGTCAGAAATGGCGCTGCTCATGCTGCGACAGCAGGTTCGGAATCTACTCAGTGGCTCACGCCAAGGCACCGACGGTCCAAGGAACAGGCGAGGAGGTTGCAAATGCAACGGCTATACGCGACTGCGCCAGTGGCGCGGCGGTCGGTAACTCTGTCTCCAATTGTTCAGACTGGAAGGAAACCCGATCGCAAGGGCATCCGCGGTAGCAAGGTGAATGCTGCCCCACGGCCGGAACGTGAAACCGCTATAGAGGACGATGAACCCATTTAGCGCGGCCAATCGGATTGTTTGCAATTCACCCAGGCGCTGCTCTACTCCCGCGGCGATCCATTCTTCTTGGGTTGGCTTCACGCTGCCCAGGATGATCATCTGATGGCGAGGTCGAGCTCGCTGCTGCATCAAACGCCATATCACCTGACTTCCTGATCCCCGCAGATCGCCCACGATGTCCGCCGGCCTGTTGGCTGGGTAATAGCTCGGAAGGACTGCCTTGATCTGATCGAACCGGCTCATTCAAGGGGCTTGCGGGCGGTTGGCTGACCGTACAGCTGGGCAACCGGTATCGCAAGCGCATCGATCCACGCGGCCAGGGCAATCGGGTGGTTGGCGGCCTTTGCTGTCGTTGCGGGAAGCGCGGCGATGCGGCAACCTCGATCGAAGTGCCCAACTCGCCCGAGATTGCTTTCCGCTCGCAATGACAACAAAAGTCGGGCCGGTCACGGTGCTCCACATGTTTACCTGATTGCGCTGTCCACGCGGCGCAGACAGTGGGCGCAGGCATTGATCCCCGGAATCATGGCGGCCAAGGCGACAGCGAGACATCAGCACACCCATTTTCGCTGTTTCGGCGGTCACAGCGCCGACCGCATGACGAATGCCATGCAATCGCTCGCGGGCTGCACCAGATGAATCGCTGGACCGCCACACCGCACCTGGCCACACGACCGGGCACTCACCGGTCATTCGGCCGATGCCGCAAGCGGCCCACATAGTGCAGTGTGCGCTATCGGCACAGGAGTGGATTGCATGACCACCGACACATTCGAGCAGTTTTCCGAAGCGCTGGCGGATCGGCTGGCAGATGCCGCGACCTTCACCGTCGCCATCCGCACCGGACGCCGCGACCGCAGTGGCGTGCTATGGCGCGATGATGTGGTGGTGACGTCGGAACAGGTGCTTCCCGAAGGCCCCGACTTCGCCATCGTCCGCAACGGCGCCGAGATGCAGGCACGCCTCGCCGGCCGCGACCCCGGCACCAACGTCGCTGTCCTGCGGCTGGCGCAGGGGCTCGGCAGCGCGCGCCCCGAGGCCAGCGCGCCGCCACGCGCCGGTTCGCTTGCCCTGATCGTCGGTGCCGACAGCGCCGGCGCGCCGACCGGCCGGCTTGGCATGGTGCACGCGACCGGCCCGGAATGGCACAGCATGGCGGGCGGGCGCATCGACAGCCTGCTGCGGCTCGATGCCAGGCTTGGCGCAGACGAAGGCGGCCCGGTACTGACTTTGGGCGGCAAACTGATCGGCATGTCCACTGCCGGACCTCGCCGGCGCGCGCTGGTTATACCGGCCGCAACGGTGGAACGCGTGCTGGAACCGCTGCTCACCAACGGCCGCATCGGGCGCGGCTGGTTCGGCGTCGGGTTGCAGCACGTCCTGGTGCCGCAAACCATGCGAGAGGCAGCCGGGCGCGACAGCGGCATGATGGTGGTGGCGCTGGTTCCCGGCGCGCCGGCAGAGCGGGCCGGCGTCCTGCCGGGCGACATCATCCTGGAGGTGGACGGCCGGCGCACGGGACGCCCGCGCGGCCTGGCCGCGGCACTCAGCCCGGAACGCATCGGCCAGCCAGCCACGTTGAAACTGCTGCGCGCCGGCGTTGTGCACCTGGTAACCGTGACGATCGGCGCCCATCCCACAAGGTGATGACCGAGCCGTCGTTCCCGTCGCTGCGGATCATGCTCCACACCAGCGATCCGGTACGCAGGCGGGGACTGGTCGCCATGCTGGAGTCCGCTGGCCACCTGGTCGTTGCGGATGCGCCCGACGTGGTGGTGTGCGACCTGGCCCGTGATTCATCACCGCCGGCCGAGGCGGAAGCCCCCGTCCTGGTGCTGACTGATCAGGTGCTGCGCGGCGAGCAACCGGCGGGTGTGCTACCGCGCGAGGTCGCGGCAACGCAACTGGAGCCCGCGCTGCGGGCGGTCGCCGTCGGTCTGCTGGTGCGCGCGCCGGTCGGTCTGCTGTTGGATGGTTTCCGCGCCGCCGGCGATGACGCCTTACCGCCGCTGCTTACGCCGCGTGAGGCGGAAATCCTGACGCTGGTCGGTCAGGGGATGAGCAACAAGGCTGTTGCTCGCCGGCTCGGCATCTCGGTGCACACGGTGAAGTTCCATATGGAAGCGCTGTTCGCGAAGCTAGGCGCGACCAGTCGTGCCGAGGCGGTGGCCAAGGGCCTGCGTGGCGGTATCATAGAACTGTAGCACTATAGTGTTGCGCGAGTGTTGCGCGCGACCACGTCAGTGTTACGCGCTACCGGGTCGTGGGCGGCTGGCTGTCCAGCAACATGCGGTCCAGCCGTTGACGGAGCGCATTGGACACGTCTTCCACCGATTGCCGGTTCGCGTCTGGAGCCGGACCGGCCTGCGTCTGCACGACCACCGACCGCTGAACGCCTGGTCCGTTTGCGGGGCGGCCACGGTTGACGCGCCGGACAGCACCAGCGCCACAAAAGCCCAACCCAGGCACCGAACGAACCGGTGCGGCGGATACGGCATATTCGACATCGATGGCCTCCAGTCGCGCCGGAGCCATGTTGCATGCCATTGGTTGCAATTTGGCTACGACCCGCCTCGCGCGGCTGCGCTTTCAGGATGACATCGAAGCTTCGACGGCGGGCGTAGCCCCGCTTCCGCAGACGAGTGCTTACGGGGTGTGGATAACGGTTGTGGTGGTGGGCGGCGCCACTGGCGTCATATACGTCGGACCGGGTGCCGGAGTGACGTAAGTCGTGGTCGGCGCCGGCGTAACATAGGTGGTGGAAACCGGTGCCGGTGCCGGTGTGGCGACCACACAACCGGTGAGGCCCAGAAAGGCCAGCGGGAACAACAAGGAATAGCGCATGGGAAATCCTCTGGGTAATTATCCGCCTTGACCTAACCATGATTATTTCAAATGGGTAAGCAAGCTGCCGTTACCGTCGTGACTTTACTGTGATGATCTGCCGCCTGCGCTGCGCCGCTTTATTCGGCGTCTCCTGCGGCGCGGGGTTTGCGACGCCACACGGCCATGCCATATGCAGCGTGGTGCGCTGCACAATCACCGGGAGTCCCTGAATGCCGCTGAGCTCGCCCCAGGAGCGCGAATTACTGCACTCGCGCGACATCGTGCTGCGGGGGTATCGCCGCGCCGATGGGCTGTACGATATCGAGGCGCAGCTTACCGACACCAAGAGCTACGGGTCGGCCAACCGGGATCGCGGCTATATCGAGGCCGGCGAACCGATCCACGGGATGTGGCTACGGCTGACGGTGGACGAGGAGCGGTGCATCGTCGCGTGCGAGGCAGCCAGCGATTACACGCCATATGCCATCTGTCCGACTGCCGCGCCGAATTTCTCGCGGCTGGCGGGGCTGCGCATCAGGCCTGGGTTCCTGAAGGAGGCGGCGAAACGGATTGGCGGCACAATGGGCTGCACGCACCTACGGGAATTGCTGCAACAGATGGCGACGACGGCGTATCAGACCATCGATCCGGCGCGGGCTCGCCGTGAGGCGGCGGCGGCCGGTGAGGTGCACAAGCCGGGGAGCGACCGGCTCGACGTGCGGATTTCCGCCAAAATGGGCGGCGCGCCGGCGATTCTGAACACCTGCATAGCATATGGCAGCGATAGCCCGGTGGTACAGCGGCGGTGGCCGCAGCTTTATACCGGACCGGCGGACGATACGGTGTTGCTTTCGGCCGACACGCCAGGCGATTAGGCGGCGTGGCGTCGGTAGCGGTCCGCCGGCATTTGGTCCAACGCACCGTGATTAACCGCCTCGTGGCCGGTCTCGCTGGCCGCGGTGCGGAAATATTGCATCACGTAGACTCGCACCGAACTGGTGCGGCCGCCGCTGTGGCCCTCCGCCTCGATCTGGCGGACGAGATGGTTGATGTCCTGGCGCTCCCGCTGGCAGATTTCCAGCAGCGCGTCCCATAACTCGGGCTCCAGTCGCATGCTGGTCCTGCCGCGCCCGGCGACGACGTTGCGATTGATCAATCGACTGCCCGGCACAGCTGCCCCCTGTCTGGTCATGCCGACAGAAGCACATGATCGTCCTAAGAAATGGTTGTCAGGCGGGCAATTCCTTTCATATGGGCAGGGGAGCTGCCTTCAGACGCTCCATGGAAAAGCGGCTGGTTACGTTGCGCAGCGGCACGGCGCCGATCAGGCGTCGGTAGAAATCGTCGTATGCGGCGATATCCGGCACGACCACGTGCAGCAGGTAGTCGACGTCGCCGCTCATGCGCCAGGCGTCGACGATCTCCGGCATGCCCCCCACCACGTCGGCGAAGCGCTTCAGCCATTCGCTGGAGTGATCGGCAGTTTCCACCGCGACGAATACCGCAACGGGCAGGCCGATCTTGACCGGGTCGATGGTTGCTACGCGGCCGCGGATTATGCCGTCCTGCTCCATGCGGCGGATGCGTTTCCAGCAGGGCGTGGGGGTGAGGCCGACCTTGCCGGCGATGTCTGCCAGCGAGAGCGAGGCATCGGCCGCGAGGAGGCGGAGGATCTCGCGATCGACGCGGTCCAGGTCTTTGTCTCCGGCCATTGCGTTCGTTCCCTGTCTATCTCGGTTTCCTAGCAGAATATGCTTGGGAGGGGATTTTTATCAGTGCAGCGAAGAAGAATCTTTCACGGTGGGCTGTAAGTATTGCGTGGCTGAGGCGAGGTTCTGGCTCTTTGGGGGTTGGCGTTCCGCGGTCACGTCGATCCTGATGATAAAATCAGGGTTTTTTTCGTGGGGAGAATTCCGGTCCGGGAATCCTTGCGACTGCCTATCGACCAACCGCTTGCCTTGCCGCCAACAGGGTGCCCCGGCGGTCGAGACGTTGCGCTTCACTGACCGGTTTGCGCGGCAATGAAAACGTGCTGCTCAAGGTGCCGCTCAAGGCGAGGGCGGTTTCGTCGCCTGCGTAGGCGGTCAGCAGTACGGCAGGCAGTCCAGGGGCCACCACAGGTCTCGGCTCGTGTCCCCCACACGGCCAGCACCTCGCGTCCGATAGGTTCATGGCATTACCCGGTATTGGCGTCCGCTTCCTGCGGGGTGCGCAGCACCAACGATAGCGCGTGCATGCCGCTGGCGAACTCCGCTTTGAGCGCCGCGTGTACCGCGCGCGAACGGGCCACCCTGTTCATGCCCTGGAATGTTTCGGCCACCAGCAAGACGGTGTAGTGTGTCTCGCCACCGGGCTGTGCGCCGGCGTGGCCGGAATGGCGCGCGCTGTCGTCCACCACGCGCAGCAGCGTCGGTGAAAACGTGTTGGTCAGGACCGTCTCCAGCCTTGCGGCACGCGACTGCATTGCCGACATATCGGCTACCTCTCTGTTACCGCCAAGAGCCAGTTGCAAAGCACCCGACAAGCTGCCCATAACGGCACCATGACCCGACGTATGCCCAGACCGAGGCACTACGCGCCCGACCCGGCCGCACCGGGGCGGACCTGTGAGATGCCCGGCTGCAAGTCGATGGGCGAATACCGCGCACCGAAATCAGCCCGCAATCTCAACGACTACTGGTGGTTCTGCCTAGAGCACGTGCGGGCCTACAACTCCACCTGGGACTATTACAAGGGCATGTCGCCGGCGCAGATCGAGGCGCAGCTTCGCTTCGACACCTCGTGGCAAAGGCCGTCCTGGCCTCTCGGGCGGCTGGGCAGCGCATCCGCCTGGGATGAGGAGCTGGTGCGCGACCCGCTGCATCTGCTTGCTGCCGGGCGGGTGAAGCGCGGGTCGGCTCGCACACCGCAGCAGACCCCGCCGGAGCTGCGTGAGCCGCTGGCGACGCTGGGTTTGTCCTGGCCGACCACGCTGGATGCGGTGAAAAGCCGCTACAAAGAGCTGGCCAAGCGCCACCATCCGGATGCCAATGGCGGCGACCGCGCCGCCGAGGAACGCCTGAAGACGATCAACCTGGCCTATGCCGCGGTGCGCTCGCGCCTGGTCGCTGCGCCCAGCGTGGCAGCAGCCGAGTGAACCGAATCCGCCCTCTCTCCCGCCCTTGCACTTGCGCGCGACTGTGCCGGGGGTAGACTTTTCCAAGACTCAGACAGGACACCTTGGCCGATGAACAACGTTGCCGCCCTCGCCGAAATGCGCCCCACCTCCGCGATCGACTCGCCTGACACCAAGGTGAACGCGCGCGAGGCATTTGATATCGAGACCGACATGGTCGTGCCGGCGTTCTCTGTGCGTACCGAGCATGTCCCGGACGTGGACACTGCCTACAAGTTCGATCGCGAGACGACGCTGGCGATCCTGGCGGGGTTTTCCTTCAACCGACGCACGATGATCCAGGGCTATCATGGCACCGGCAAGTCGACGCACATCGAGCAGGTGGCGGCGCGGCTGAACTGGCCGTGCATTCGGGTGAATCTGGACAGCCACATCAGCCGGATCGACCTGATCGGCAAGGACGCGATCGTGCTGAAGGATGGCAAGCAGATCACCGAATTCCGCGAGGGCATCCTGCCATGGTGCCTGCAGCACGCCTGCGCGCTGGTGTTCGACGAATACGACGCGGGGCGGCCGGACGTGATGTTCGTGATCCAGCGCGTGCTGGAGGTCGAGGGCAAGCTTACTCTACTTGACCAGAACCGGGTGATCCGGCCGCATCCGTCGTTCCGATTGTTCTCGACTGCGAACACGGTAGGCCTGGGCGATACCACGGGCCTGTATCACGGCACGCAGCAGATCAATCAGGGCCAGATGGACCGCTGGAACATCGTCGCCACGCTGAACTATCTGCCGCACGCCATGGAGACGTCGATCGTCATCGCCAAGCTGGGCGCCGACGGAAAGGACTCGGCGGTGAAGAAGCGCATCGAGGCGATGGTGGCGCTGGCCGACCTGACTCGCGCGGGGTTCATCAACGGCGATATCTCGACCGTCATGTCGCCGCGGACGGTGATCACCTGGGCGGAGAACACGCGCATCTTCGGCGATGTCGGATTCGCGTTCCGCGTCACATTCCTGAACAAGTGCGACGAGGCGGAGCGAGCGACGGTGGGCGAGTACTATCAGCGCTGCTTCAACGAGGAGATCCCGACGGGCGGGTTCACGACGCGGAAATTCAATTGAGGCACACACCTCCGGCTACCGCCTCCCGCAAGGGGAGGGGGAGTTTGGTTCCGGTTACGCCGGCTCCCCTTGGGGGAGGCGGTAGGCGGAGGGGTTCGCGGACATGAGACGATGAGCAGCACAACCAACAAGGACAACACTCGGGCAGAAGAATTCAAGCGCGCCACCGCGGGCGTGCTGCGTGCGATCGCGGAAGTTCCTGATGTGCAAGTGGCATTTCAGCCGGGGCCGTCCGGGCTGTCCGGCAAGCGGGCGCGGCTGCCGTTGCCGACGCGTGCGTTGCCGCCCGCGGAGATGGCTCGGCTGCGCGGTTCGTCCGATGCGATCGCGCTGCGGTTGCGGCATCACGACGATGCGGTCCACGCGGCGCGGATGCCGGTGCGGCGCGAGGCGAAGGATGTCTACGACGCGTTGGAGCAGGCGCGCGTGGAAGTGGTGGGCTCGCGGCACATGGCTGGCGTGGCTGCGAATCTGCATTCGAAGCTGACCGAGGAATGCGAGGCCGAGGGCTACGACCGGATGACGCGCAAGGACCAGCTGCCGATTCAGGCGGCGCTGTCGTTGCTGGCGCGCGAGCAGATGTCGGGTGAAAAGTCGCCGCCGGCAGCGCAGGGCATTCTGGACATGTGGCGCGATACGTTGGGCGAGACGGCCGATCTGGCGCTGGCGGAGATGAATCGCTCACAGGACGACCAGATGGCATTTGCGCGCGCGGCGCGGAAGCTGCTGGCGGCGCTGGATCTGGCGGAAGCGGAAAGTGACGCCGACCCCGAGGATCAGACCGAGGAAGGCGAGGAAGGCGGCGAACAGTCGGGCGAGCAGGACGATCAGCAGGACGGTTCGGGGCAGAGCGAGTCCGAGCAGGACAGCATGCTGGGTGCCAATCCGGACGAGATGGAAGGCGAGGCAGCGGACGACGAGGGCACTGAATCGGACGAAGAAGCCGCGGTCGCGGAGGGCGACGATCGGCCTGGCGGCCCGCAGCCTCGGCGGGAGCGGCCCAATCCGGACAACGAGGCGGTCTATCGTGCATACACGCGTCTACACGACGAGGAGATCGAGGCGGAGGAGCTGTGCGATCCGGATGAGTTATCGCGGCTGCGGCAGCAGTTGGATCAGCAGTTGCAGCATCTGCAAGGGGTGATCTCGAAGTTGGCGAATCGTTTGCAGCGGCGGTTGCTGGCGCAGCAGACGCGCGCCTGGGAGTTTGATCTGGACGAGGGGTTGCTGGATGCGGGGCGGTTGTCGCGCGTGGTGGTGAATCCGATGCAGGCGCTGTCGTACAAGCGCGAGCTCGATATGGAGTTCCGCGACACCGTGGTGACGATGCTGATCGACAACTCGGGGTCGATGCGCGGGCGTCCGATTACCGTGGCGGCGATGTGCGGCGATATCCTGGCGCGCACGCTGGAGCGCTGCGCGGTGAAAGTTGAGGTGCTTGGGTTTACCACGCGCGCATGGAAGGGCGGGCAGAGCCGGGAGAAATGGGTGCAGGACGGCAAGCCGCGCAATCCCGGGCGGCTGAACGATCTGCGGCACATTATCTACAAGTCGGCCGATACGCCGTGGCGGCGGGCGCGCAAGAACCTTGGATTGATGCTGCGCGAGGGGCTGCTGAAGGAGAACATCGACGGCGAGGCGCTGTTGTGGGCGTATCGGCGCTTGCTGGTGCGGCCGGAGCATCGTCGCATCCTGATGGTGATCAGCGACGGCGCACCAGTGGATGATTCGACGCTGTCGGTGAACCCGGGGAATTACCTGGAAAAGCACTTGCGCGAGGTGATCCGCGATGTCGAGGCGCGCGATCAGGTGGAGCTGATTGCTATTGGGATCGGTCACGATGTGACACGGTACTATCGCCGCGCGGTAACGATCGTCGATGCTGAGGAGTTGGGCGGCACGATGATGAAGAAGCTGACGGAGCTGTTCGACGAGGACATGGATGCGGCGTGGGCACGCGCTGCGAGCGAGCGGTCGGCGCTGGTGGTTTAGCGCGGGGCGCGGCGGAACGCGCCTGTCATTGCCAGTCCTCTGCCGGCCGATGACTGACCCACCCTGGATGACACCGTCGTGCTGCCGTCGTGGCTGGGCTCGTCCCCGTCGGCGACGGGTTAAGCAGCGGTGGTGCGGGAGGGACAGCAGTTAATCCTTCCGCGCACTCCGCATTCCTGGCGCGCATAGGATCTTGTCACGGCCATCAGCAGCGACGCCATTTCACGATAGATCACCGGGCCAAGTCCGGCCGTGACCACGGAAATAATGCGTCGCCTGCTTGTTCGAATCGAAGCGACGCAGCGAACGCGTGGTTACTACGCCCCGGAGATTGTCGCCGAGTCCGACAACACAGCAAATGACCAACGCGACTGTTCGGCCGACGGAACCGACCGGTTCTTGATGGTCCTTCGCGAGCGGTCTAATCATGGCTGGAATTCAGCCATGGCTCACCGACCACCATGATCATTGGCACAGCCGGCCATGTCGACCATGGCAAGACCGCGCTGGTGAAGGCGCTGACCGGTATCGATGCCGACCGCCTGGCCGAAGAGAAGCGGCGCGGCATCACCATCGATCTGGGGTACGCCTATACCGATACACCCAACGGCACACTTGGCTTTGTGGATGTGCCTGGGCATGAGCGCTTCGTGCACACGATGCTCGCCGGTGCCAGCGGCATCGATGCGGCGCTGCTGGTCGTGGCACTCGACGATGGCGTAATGCCCCAGACACGCGAGCACGTGCAGATCCTCGAACTGCTCAGTATCGATCGCGGTGTGGTGGTGCTGACCAAGGCCGATCTCGCGCCGGAGCGCGTGGCAGAAGTCAGCGCGCAGGTGCGCACACTGCTGGCAAGTACCAGTCTGGCATCCGCGCCGTTATTGCCGGTATCCGCGATGACCGGCGAAGGGATCGAGGAATTGCGCGAATCGTTGCTGTCACTCGGTCCGCGCCGGCGCGACAGCGACGGATATCCCCGGCTGGCGGTGGACCGAGCCTTCACGCTTGCAGGTGCCGGTCTGGTGGTGACCGGCACACTGGTTGCCGGACGCATCCATGTCGACGACAGGCTGATGCTGTCGCCACCGGGCATCGAACTCCGCGTTCGCGGATTGCATGCGCAGAACCGGCCGGCCAATCAGGCGGCGGCGGGGCAGCGCGTTGCTCTGAACGTCGTCGGGCCGCGGCTGTCGAAGGATACCGTGACACGCGGCGACTGGGTACTGCATCCCGATGTGCACGCGCCGACCGCGCGCTTCGACATCCGTCTTCGGTTGCTCGCGGAGGAAGCGCGGGCGATGCGCACCGATGCGCCGGCCCATCTGCATTTGGGTGCGGCCCATGTCATGGCGCGCGTTGCGCCACTGACCGCCGACAGGATCGAACCGGGTGCCAGCGTACTGGCGCGATTGACGTTGGACCACGCGATCGGCGCGCTCGTGGGCGATCGGTTTGTGCTGCGCGACGCGACCGCCACGCGCACAGTCGGTGGCGGCATGTTGATTGATCCGTTCCCGCCACGCCGTGGGCGACGCACAGCGGAACGACTCGCTCAATTGGTGGCGCTGGAGCAGCCCGATACGGCTACCGCCTTGCGCGGTCTGCTGGCGCTGCCGCCAGGTTGGACCGACCGCGCCGGTCTGTTCCGGTCCCGCAACATGCCGCCGGCGGTACAGCAAGTGGTGATGTCGACGGCGCCCGCCGTTGCTGTCGCGGAATTGCTGATGACACCGGCCACCTTGGAAGGGCTGCGATCCGGCGTGGTGAATCGTCTGGCCGCACATCACGCGGCGGCGCCTGACCAGCCGGGACTTCAGTTCGAACGTCTGCGTCTGGTGACACAGGGCCGTCCATCGGTCAGTGCATTTCGCGCCATCGTCGAATCGCTGTTTCGCAGCGGCAGGCTGGAACAGGATGGACCATGGCTACGTCTGGCGACACATCGTGCCACGCTGTCGGCTCAGGACGAGAGTATGTGGCTGCAAGCGCGCGAGCTGATTATAGCCGATCGTTTCCGTCCGCCGCGCGTACGCGATCTGGCGCGTGAAATGTCGGCACCGGAGACGGCGATGCGCACCACGCTCAAGCGCGTGCAACGAATGGGACGGTTGATCGAGATCGCGCCCGATCAGTTCTTCTTGAGCGAGACGGTGGCCGAGATGGCGGCCATTGCGTTTGCTATTGCCGATGCCGATCCGGCGGGAACGCTCACCGCGGCAGTGTTCCGCGACCGGCTGGAGAATGGCAGGAAGGTCGCAATTCAGGTCCTGGAATTCTTCGATCGAGCGGGTGTGACCGTGCGCATCGGGGACGAACGGAGGGTACGTGCCGATCGGTTGGGCTTGTTCGGTGTGGCGCCGCCGACAGCAAACAGGGGCTCACAACAAGAACGCTGAGGGTCACGGAGCGCCACCGCTGAAGCAATGCGAACCCTTGCTTTCTGCCATCAGGCAAACGCCAGCAGTACCACGCCACAGCAGATCAAAGCGATCGCGCCGATGTGCATGATTCCCATTGGTTCAGCGAACGCGTAATGCCCGATCAGCGCCGCGGCGACATATGACACAGCTGTGCAGGGCAACGCGCGCGACATCGGGATCCGGCGCAGCGCAACGATATAAAGCACCGCCGCGCCGCCGTACAAACCGAACCCCACCAGCGTCCGCCAATCCAGCAGCTGCGTGACGAAATCGACCGCTCCCGCACCCGCCTTCAGCAGGGTCTGGCCAGCCATGCTGGTGGCGATCGCCGCAAACAACATAACCCAGTAGAGCGTCATATGCCGGCCCACTGCGTCGCGGCGGTGCGCTCGATCGAGCGCATCGCGCCTTGTGGCTTGCACGTCGGCGAAGCTGGCGTCGTCTGCGCATCGGGCAGATGGTCCGGCAGATTGCCGTGGTGGTTCATGTTCGCTCCGTGTTGGCCGGCGCCGGACTGCCCGCAGGGCGAATGGCAGCGGCGTTCGAACTCTGTCATGCCATGCTGAGCTATATCCGGCCATGGCAGAAACGGGGCCGCATGACTGAAACGATGTACAGTCGCGGGGGGCTCCGTCGCGCGCCAGCGCTTCGACCCGCACCACAATCACCGGCAACAGCAGACCGTTCCGGTCGTGCGCGCACCTGGCGAAATCCTGACGAGGATCAGCAGGATGGCGAGCCGGTGCGTCGTGAAGCGGGCCGCGTCGTCGCCTTGCCTGTCGTGCGCGAGCGGGCCTGGCGTCCAACAGCACGTATTCCGCAGGTTCGTTGCAGATCCGCCGAATTGTCGGTGCTGCTTGCCTTGCCGTCGGCTTGATCGCAAGGATAATTGCAGCACCATCCGCCGTTCGCGGGTATGGTGACTGTGAAGTGGGGCGGCTGCTGCCTCTGCATCAATACACTGGGGGGAACGGAGGTTGGCTGACGTCGTGCCGCGGGCCGTGGCTGCGCCGCGAGTGCTTACCGACAATGCGTCCGACACGGTGCGCGGCATTGCGCTTGCGCTGCTGGCCTACCTGATCTGGACGATGGGTGACGCGACCGCAAAGCTGACCCTGCCGACCGCCGGTGTTGCCGGCGCGATGCTGTGGCGCGGTGTATTCGGTGCGCTGACGGTGCTGGTTGTGACCATGGCGCAACCGGGTCGGGCCGGCTGGCGGCTGATCATTCCGGTGCGTTGGTGCAAGGTACTGCTGCGCAGTGTGCTGTCATCGTTTGTGTCGGTGACCTGGTACATCTCCTGGGAGTCGATGAGCCTTGCGGACACCTACGCCATCGGCTTTACAGCACCGTTGATCATGACAGTGCTGGCGGTACCGATGCTGGGCGAGCGCATTCGCTGGCGTCGCGCGCTGTCCACGCTGGTTGGGTTCGCCGGAGTGCTGATCATGGTGCGCCCCGGTGGGGACCTATGGACGCCGGTCGTCGTGTTGCTGCTGGTCGGCACGCTGGTGATGGCGCTGACCCGAATCATGACGCGCCAATTGACTACCACCGAGACGCCCGAATGTCAGGCGTTCTGGCTGCTGATCTGTCACATGCTGACTGGCGTCCTGATGCTGCGAAGCTGGCCGGCGCCTGGTCCGCTCGGGCCGATGGTGTGGCTGGCACTGTTGTTCCTCGGGGTATCGAGCGGTCTGGCGCACTGCGTGTTCGCGCGCAGCTACGCGCTGGCGCCGATCTCCGCGCTGGCGCCGTACGAATACACGATGCTGCCGTTTGGCATCCTGTTCGGCTTCCTGTTGTTCGGCGATCTGCCGTCGTGGAGCACGGTGGTCGGTGCCCTCGTGGTGGCGGCAGCAGGCACCTACAACATCTATCGCGAGCGCGTGCGCCGGGCCGAGGAACGTGCGGCCGCAATGGTGTGAGTTCCGAGGGTCACCGTCCTAGTGTCACCGTCCCAGGGTCATTGCGAGTTCCGTACCGGCCGCTGGTCGACCGGCCCTGGACGAAAGACCTAGGACTTCCGCGGTTTTCCGACCCTGGCGGTGGCAACTCTTTCTTGTTGGCGGCGCAGCGAGGCGGCAATCCCGGTCCAGTGCCGCACCAGCGTCAAGCAGCTGCGGCGCTGCTGCACTACGCCCGCTGATAACGCTTGCAGCGCAAGATCAGCAGGTCGCGGAAATGCGGGCGCACGCGGCGGGTCCATTCAGTGTCCGCCGCCTTGGTCCAAGCCGCCGATCGCGCCACCTCCGGCCCGGTCATGTGATACAGCGCGAGATACTTGCGCTCGCGATCCGCTTCGGTGGACTGATAGCGCCGAGCGCATAGCACGCCCGGCACCGCGGCCAACTGCGGCAGGTGCTCCGCGTTGTACCACTCGTTGAATTCGGGCTCCGCTGCCGGATCGACATTCATTGACGCAACCAGCAAGCCACCCGCGCCGGGCGGCGCCGCAACATCGCCCGGCACCATCTGCTCACCCGTAAAACGCAGGATGCGATGTGCCCGCGCGGTGACGCGCTTGGTCCAGACCGACGCATTCTGGTAGCCGATGGCGCGATACGGCGCGCTCTGCAGCACGCCCAGTGTATCCAGATCATAAGTCGCCACCGCAACCTGCGGGTTCTCGTCGCTGATCCAGCGTTCGGCGTTGATGAAGCCCGGCACGCGCAGCCGTTCCGGAATATGCTCCAGGTCGTACCAGTCGTGGAATTCATCCTCATGCGCGGTGGAGAAATCGAACGACGCGAACAGCAGCCCCTTGGCCATGGCACGCTCCTTCCCGGTTTCACTTGCGGCGATCCTGCCATGTCGCGGCGCCACGTTGCCAGCCCCGGCGCTTTGCTGCATGTACGCGCACCGACCGCAGCGAGGATGCGATGCCCTTCCTGACCGAACCCGAGCCGCAGCGCGACGAAATCCAGCCGGTGATGTCCGGCATCTCCCGGATCGTCGCCGCAAATCCGGGACCAATGACCTATTACGGCACCAACACGTATCTGATCGAGACGCCGGACGGCATCGTCGTGCTGGACCCGGGGCCGGAGGAACACCCGGAGCATGTCGAGGCAATCCTGCGCGCCACCGGTCCCAACATCGCGCTGATCCTGGTCAGCCACACGCATCACGACCACATCGGTGCGGTTCCCGCATTGCAGGCAGCTACTGGCGCGCCGACGGTCGGTTTCCGTGACAGCGGCGTCGACAGCTTCATGGCGGACATCAAGCTGGCCGACGGCGACATGATCGCCGGCATGCAGGCGATCCACACACCGGGCCACGCATCGGACCATCTGTGCTTTGCATTGCCGGCCAAGGACGGCACCGCGGTGCTGTTCAGCGCCGATCACGTGATGTCGTGGTCGACCAGCGTGGTCAGCCCGCCGGGCGGCAACATGGCTGACTACTTCGCCAGCCTGCGCCTGCTGCTGGATCGCACCGACGACGTGTTCCTGCCTGGCCATGGGCCCAAGCTGCCGGAACCGCGTAAACTGGTGCACGAGATGCTGACCCATCGCACAGCGCGCGAACGCGCGATCGAGACGGCGCTGGCTGGTGGATCGGCGGGCACCTTTGCGCTGATGAACACGCTCTACTCGCAGGTGCATCCACGGCTGCGCCGCGCCGCCGAACGCAACGTGCTGGCGCATCTCTTGAAGCTGGAATCGGAGGGGAAAGTGCAGCGCGACGGCGAGATATGGAGTGCGGCGTAGCTGAACCGGAAGGGCTCAGATCGAGAATCCGCCCGGCGGTAATCGTTTGTTGTCCGACGCGCGCATTGCTGTTCGGCTCCCGACGACAGCAACCGGATCCAACGTATCATTGGCCTGGCGATGCCTCAGTGGATGCCGGATAGGTCTGGTACTCGATTTTCCCGTGCTCGCGCTGACGGACGGCATCCGCCGACGCATTCGTTGGCCGGTTATGGACCGGGAAGCGTCTGCACCAGTGAGACCCGCCACGGGCAATCGGTGAGCAATAACCGCCGCCGGGCGGACAATGAAGTGCTGCCTACTCCATGCGCCATTCATGCCGCAGCAGAACCGGCGTGTGCGTCACCGCCGCACGGTCCGCTTCACTGGTGTTGAGCCAGAGGCGCAGCCGTTCGAGCACCATCCGCGTCGGCATGGCAAGATCGAGCGCCAGCGCCTCCTGCATGGCATAGTAGCGCAGACCTTCGAGTTCGCCGTCACCACCGAGAATGCCTGCGACATGGCATGCATCAACCACGAAGAACCGCGCGTTGAAGCGGATCGGACTGGGTGGCGGCGTGACGGCGCGCGCCAGCAAGTGCAGCACATCGAGCCACGGCGGCGTACCGAGCGAAAGCCCGGTCTCCTCGTCGAGTTCGCGCGCGGCGGCGATGCCGAGGCCATGCGCCAGGCGGGCATTGGCATTCTTGCGCACCAGGCGTACGGTCTGCGACGACAGCTTCGTGGCGGAGACCGCGTCGAGGTCAGCGCGATCGACAGCACCGCCCGGAAACACCAACCGGTTCGGCATGAACCGGTGCTTCGCGCCACGCATGCCCATCAGTATCGACAGCTTGTCGCCGTCACCCCGATAGACGATCAGGCTGGCTGCATGCCGAGGCCGGACTGCACGCGGACGTGGCGGTGTCTGCTGATCGATC
>DATKFJ010000275.1:0-9486 GCA_035511435.1 Acetobacteraceae bacterium
TGAATTTCGGCGCGTCAATGTTCTTCACCGACTATTCCATGACGCCAGGCGAACTCGGCAAGGCTTTGGAAGAGCGCGGCTTCGAGTCTGTCTGGGCGCCGGAGCATTCGCATATTCCGGTTTCGCGCAAGACGCCATTTCCTGCCGGCGGCGACCTGCCGAAGAAATACTACGATGCGATGGATCCGTTCGTGACGTTGACCATGGCGGCCGCGGCAACCAGGACTCTGAAGGTTGGGACTGGCGTTTGCCTAGTGGCGCAGCGCGATCCGATCCAGACCGCGAAGCTGGTGGCATCGATCGACACGGTGTCCGGCGGGCGCTTCCTGTTCGGTATCGGCAACGGCTGGAACCAGGACGAGATGGAGGACCACGGCACGCCCTTCAAGGAACGCCACAAGATGGCGCGCGAGAAGGTCGAGGCGATGAAGGCGATCTGGACCAAATCGAAGGCAGAGTACCACGGCGAGTTCGTGAACTTCGATCCGATGATGACCTGGCCCAAGCCGGTGCAGAAGCCGCATCCGCCGGTGATCGTCGGCGGCGCGTTCCCGTATTCGGCACGGCGCGCGATCCGCTATGGCGACGGCTGGATTCCGCAGGCCTCGCGCGGCGCATATTCAGAGATCGCCGACATGATCCCGGAATTCCGCAAGATGGCGACAGAGGCCGGACGTGATCCGACGTCGATCGAGATCACGGTGTGGTTCCCGAAACAGGATGCCGACCTGATGAAGCGCTACCAGGACCTCGGCGTTGCGCGCGTGGTGTTCAACGCGGAATCGGAAAAGGCCGACACGGTGCTGCCGGTGATCGACAGTTGGGCCGCGCTGATGCGCCAGGTCAACGGCTGAGTTTGCCGCGCATCCCATTCGGCCTTGAACGTCTGCCGCGGACCATTGCGTTGGACGACCCGAGGCTGCCTTGCGCGGTGGTGGGCGACGACAAGCTGCGGTTCAACAGCGAACCGGTGCCGCCGGATGCGATGCCCTTGGCGATCGGCGACCACGCTGCCCGCGTTGCGGCGGCGATCGATTGGCTGGTGCGGCTGTGCGGCGATTACGCGCCGCTGCGGCAGCAATTCATCAAGTGCTACTTCGGGTTTATCGCGGGCCACTTGAACGCGCATCGAGACGAACTGGCCGAACGTGCGAAGCCGTATGATGGGCTTTATGCACCGGAAGACTGGCTATGGTCGGCACTGCGCCCGTTGCCACGCGGGTGGGTGCCTGTGCAGGACCAACTGCTGTCCGCGGACATGGTGTTTTGGGATGGGACGCAGCCTGTCGCGGTTGAACTTGCAGCGCGAGAGACCGATCGACAGAAGGCTCTGCGACAGGCGGGTGTCATGGTGTGCCGCATCGAACCGGGTGTACTCGGCAGCGACCCGATGCAGTTGGGTCAGATTCTGCCGGAGAGTTTTCAGAATTTCTGGGACGCCCAGACGCTGCCGTCCAGCCCGTTCCGCCGCGTGATGCCGCGCGGTGTTATCGGCACTGATCTGTGATGAAACCGATGGTGCGGCGTGCCATCCCTGTTACTGCGAGCGGAGCGAAGCAAGTCTCGGCCCGTCTGGGCACAAGATTGCTTCGGCGCTTTGCTGCTCGCAATGACAGGTCACGCCACGTCCCGAATGTCAGGCCGCCTGGATGCCAAGCCGGCTGAATGTCAGGCCGCCTTCAGATCCCGCTACAGCGTCAATTCCAGTACATAGAGCCCACCGGAAAACCGATCGACCGCGTACACCAGGCGGTTTTCGTCAACGTGCACATCATTGATCATGGCGGCCTTCATCGGCGAGCCCTCGGGTGGATCCGGAATGAACGACGCGACTTCTTTCGGCTGCAGCGGGTCGGTGATGTCGTGCACGCGCAGACCGCCACCGAAATATGTGCCGAATACCAGCGTGCTTGAATGGAACGACGGACCGGGGCGGTTTTCGTGCAGATTGTGCGCGCCGTAGCGCCCGCCGATCGCGTAATCCTCCATCGGCGGCAACGGCAGCGTCGCCACCGACACCAGATTGTCTTCCCGCCGTGCATCCAGCAGCCACACCAGCTTGGGCCAGTCGGCGCCTTCCGTGCGCACGCATTCGTCGCTGACCACCAGCAGGTCGCGATCGAACAGCGGCATCACGGTGTGCGTGAAACCGGGAAACGGCGGATGCGGATTCCAGTGCCCCACCAGCTTCGGCCGCCCGATGTCGGAAATGTCCAGCACGCAGGCGCCGCCGTCGATGTAGCCGACATAGGCACGGTCCGGCCGCTCTGGATATACGTTCGTATTGTGCGCGCGCCATCCCGTGTCGAACTTCGGATGCCGAGGCACCGGCGGTGCTTCGTCGCGTTCCTCGGTTCCCGGATACCACCACCGCCCAAGCTCGCGCGGCTTGGTCGGATCGCTTACGTCGAACGCGGTGTAGGCCTGATCGTCCTTCAGGTTGCGCGGCATGAAATCGGCGGCGCCGCTGGAACAATGGATCGTCTTGCCATCGACGAACCACAACTGATGCACGCCGCGCGACCGTGGCCCCGACCGGTCAATGAAGCTGATGCTGCGTGGCTGCTCCGGTGTGGCGATGTCGAACAGCTCGATCCCAGCCGGCGTCGCGCCATGGGTGCCGGTCTGGTACGCCACCGCCATGATGTCGCCGCACACCTCCAGCGAGTTCGATCGCACGTTGCGATGCGGCAGGTCGGTCTGCACGATGACGCGCGGCTTCTTCGGATCCGTCACATCGACGGCGGTGAAATTCTTGGGTGCGCATTCGTGCGCCAGCCACATGATGCGCCGGCCGCCGGATGCCAATTGCAGGCTCATGCCCTCGCCGACATTGCCGAACCCACTCAATGTATCGTGCGATATCAGGCGGAAATTGTGGGCTTCCGGTTGCGCCATAGAGGTTTCTCCCTGATGCTGCGCATTGATGGACCACGCAGCTAATACTGTGCCGGTGACGATCATCACCGGGTTCCTGGGCAGCGGCAAGACCACCGTGCTGAACCATCTGCTGCGTCTGCCGTCGCTTGCCGACACGGTGGTTATCGTCAACGAATTTGGCGCTGTAGGGCTTGACCACCTGCTGATCGAGCAGGCGATCGAGGATGCCGTGCTGCTGAAGAACGGCTGCATCTGCTGCACTGTGCGGGGCGACATCGCCGACACGCTGGACACGCTGTGGCAGCGTCGCGAAGCCGGCGAATTGCCGCCATTCAGGCGCATAGCAATTGAGACGACCGGCCTGGCCGATCCCGCACCGGTGGCGCACGCACTGCTGGCGGAACCTGGCGCGCGCTATGCCTGCCGGCTCGACGGCATCGTCACGACAGTCGACGCACTGCATGGCACGCTGCAACTCGACCGGCAGCCGGAGGCGCGCCGGCAGGTGGCGATGGCAGATCGAATCCTGCTGACCAAGACCGACCTCGCCAGTGCCGCACAGATTGCGGAATCCGAGGCGCGTATTGCTGCATTGAACGCCGGCGCGCCGCGGCGACTTGTCGTTGCCGGCAATGTCGATGCGGGGGATGTCTTCGATCTTGGACCCGATGCCGGCGCCCCCGACGCCCGCATGGAACAATGGCTGCGGCCGCTGGAAACCGGCGGACACCAGGGCCATCATCATCTGCCGTTCCGCCATGCCGAGGAGATTGGGTCCGTGGTTCTGCGGCTTGATCGGCCGGTTGCGTGGCGGTCATTGCAACGTTGGCTGGAGTCGGTGCTGTCGCTGCGCGGCGACGGTGTCCTGCGGCTGAAAGGCCTGGTCTGGCTGCAAGGCGAAACGCGTCCGGTCGTGTTGCAGGGCGTGCATCACGTGCTGCATCCGCCGGTGTTTCTGGAACGCCGGATGCAACCGGAAGGCGCCACACGGATTGTGCTGATCACGCGGGGCCTGTCGGCGGCGGGATTGCGCGCGAGTTTCGCGGCGGCGATGGATTAGGCCCGGGTCGCCGCGGGGCGATCGCAACAAGGCTACGATGGGTCAGACGCCACGGCCTCTCGCCTGGCCAGGGCCTCGCGTCGCAATCGCCGGAAACTGCGCACGCTGAATGGCAGCATGCCAAGATAGATCAGGCCGCCGCCGGCAAGCGCAGCCCAAGGATCGGCGATCAGCACCGCGACGAACGTGCCGGTGCCAAGAAGCAACGGCAGCACGTATTCATGCGGCACCTTGAAGTTCTTGAAACTCCATACCGGCAGTGTGGACACCAGCAGTAGCGCGGTGCCGATCAGCACGAACGCGCAGAACAGCGGGTACTGCGCGGCCGCCAGCAGCCAATTCAGGCCGAGAGACTTCGCCTCCAACCCAAGGAACAGCGGAAATAGGACAAGCCCGGCGCCGGCCGGAGCGGGTACGCCGGTGAAGAAGTTATAGGCGTAGGCAGGGCCCGGTGCACCGTCCATCGCCGCATTGAAGCGCGCCAGCCGCAGCGCCATGCACACGGCGAACATCAGGCACGGCGTGTAGCCGAAGCCGCCGGCACGTTGCAGCGACCAGATGTACAGCGTGAAGGCCGGAGCGACGCCGAAGCACAGGAAGTCGGCCAGGCTGTCGAACTCCGCGCCGAAGCGCGATGTGGCCTTCAGCAGCCGGGCCAGCCGGCCGTCCAGCCCGTCGATCGCGCCGGCGACCACGATGGCCACGGCCGCGGACCCGAAGCGGCCCTCCAGCGCGAAGCGCATCGACGTCAGGCCGGCGCACAGGCCGATCAAGGTCATCAGATTGGGGATGATCCGGTTGAACGATTGCCCCTTGAAGCGCGGCCGATCGCGCGGGCGCAGACGGCGGAGCCGATTGATCGGCGATACCCGGTTAGGATTGCCGGGCCAGTCGGGGCGTTGCGAACCGCTCATGCCGCCAACTCCGCGATCACCGTTTCACCGCCGATCATGGTCTGGCCGACGGCCACCAGCGGGCGCACGCCTTCCGGCAGGTAGAGATCCGCCCGGCTGCCGAAGCGGATGATACCAAATCGCTGGCCGGCCTGCACGGCATCGCCCTCGCGCAGGCTGCAAACGATGCGGCGGGCGATCAGGCCGGCGATCTGCACCACGGCGATCTCGCGTCCGTCCGACAGGCGAAGGGCGATGGCGTTGCGCTCGTTCGCCTCGCTCGCCTTGTCCATGCTGGCGTTGACGAAGCTGCCGTGGCGGTAGGCGATCCTGGTGATGATGCCGTCTGCCGGAACGCGGTTTACGTGGACGTTCAGCACCGACAGAAACGTGCTGACCCGCCAGCGTGGCGTGGCGCCAAGGCCGAGTTCTGCCGGCGGCACGGCCGGGACGATCGAGACCACGCGGCCATCCCCCGGGGCGAGCAGGACGCCGGGCCGGCCGGGCGGCACACGTTCCGGATCGCGGAAGAAGAACAGACAGAACAGGGTGAACAGCACGCCGATCCAGGCGAGCCACGGCCCCAGCGCGAGGCCAAGCATCACCGCGACCAGGCCACCGAGAAGAAAGGGTCGCCCGGCCTGGTGAGGCGGCGCGAGCACGTGGCCGATGTCGTCGACAAGAGGCATGCAGATGACGGTTTATGGATGCTTCATCCCGGTGGGGCAAGACTGCTGACAATCAAGGAGCCTGGGCCGTGCCACTCAATGTACCGTTGTACCGTTCAAGCTACCGTTCAAGCCGGGTCCATTTGCGCTAGGGTGACGCGACGCGGGATGTGCTTCAAACTGCTGTTGCCAACACCGGGGCGAGGTCGTGCAAGTGAGTGAACGGACGACGCCGGTGCGGGTATGGGACGCGCCAACACGCCTGTTCCACTGGGGCATCGTCGTTCTGCTGTGCACGAGCTGGCTGACCGAAAGCCGCGGCTGGATGGAACTGCACTTCCTGTCCGGCTACAGCATCATCGCGCTGCTGCTGTTCCGTCTGGTGTGGGGGTTCGTCGGCAGCGACACCGCGCGGTTCTCGGCCTTCCTGAAGGGCCCACTGGAGACGCTGCGTTATCTGATGCATTTCCACAGGCGCACGCCGGACAGGGCCGTTGGCCATAATGCCGCGGGCGGCTGGATGGTACTGCTGATGCTGGCGCTGTTGGTCGTGCAGGTGTCGACGGGACTTTTCGCCAACGACGATGGCGACACCGAGGGACCGCTGTTCGACTATGCCGGCAAGGAGTGGAGCGACTGGCTGTCGCATATCCACGCGGTGAACTTCACCCTCATCAAGATCGCGGTCGCGGCACATATCGTTGCGATCTTCGTCTACGCCGTGGTGAAGCGGCACGACCTGTTTTGGCCGATGATCACCGGCACGAAACAGCTGCCGCATGGGTTGGCGCAACCCGAGATGGCGCATCCGGTGCGGGCGCTGATCGTGTTTGCAATCGTGGTGGGTGCGGTGGCGTTTGCAGTAAGCCGGTTCTAGCGGGCGTTACGCGGCCAGGCGCGCGGCGAAACGCCGGCGGCGCCATTGCATCAGGCGCCAGGCCGCCTTGGCGGAGACATCGGACAGGCGGCCGCGTGGTGGCAGTCCCAGCGCCTTGAAGATCATGCCCATGCCGCGCTCGATATGACGGAAACGATAGAATGACATCGCGCGACCCATATAGGCGGCAGTGCAGCGCGCGTGCTCGTACGCCTGATATTCGGACTCGTTGCCACAGTGCCAGGCATAGGCGAGTTCGTCGTCCTCGCTTTCGGTGATGCGGCCTGCGGCGATGCGCAGGCGCCGCAGCAGGCCGATGTTCTCGCGCGCGAGATAGCGGCGCATGTGGTCGTAGAACAGCTTGAAGTGGCGGTATTCGTCGGCCGCGATGTGGCGGCATATCTGCTGGAGCACCGGTTCGTCAGTCGCCTCAGCCAGGGCGGTGTAATAGCTGGAGGTGCCGGTTTCGACCATGCAGCGCGCGATCAGCTCGCCGGTGCGCGAACCGCGGATCGAGGATTGCGCGTCGAGCGGCAGAGTGTAGCCGGCACGGTAGCGGGAGAAAGCGGCCTGGTAGTCCCAGGCGGGGTCCGCGAGCATCGCCCATCGACCGAGAGCGTCGCCGTGCTGCACCTCTTCCTCGGCCCAATGGTCGGCGGCCTGCTGGAACGCGGGGTCGTCACCGAACACGCGGTTGAGATAGATGGCGTAGTCCGTGCCGTTCCGTTCCACCATGGCCGCGGCCTTTACCAGCGGGATGAGTTCGGGGTCCGCCTTGGCGGGGTCGAACCGATCCCAGGCCACTTCATCGATATGCCAATGCTTCATTGTTGGGTCCGCACTGCCCGACGCAGCGGCGCGACGGTGCCACTGATTGAGGGGTTCCGGAAGGGCAGCCGGTTCAGAGGGGCGTGAGCGGGACCGAGTACAGCATCCAGCACTCACGGATCGTCACCACCCGCCGGCGTGCGGTCGTTCATCATCGGCGTGAGGGCGATGCGATCGTGGCCCGTGTTGTAGATGTCGGCGCGATCGAGCTCGATCCGCCTGGGATCACGATCGAAATCGCCGAACTGTACCCGCTTTTGCGACAAATGGTCGGGCCGCCGTAATCGCGCGCGCCTACCGCCCGGTCAGCAGCCCATCCACCGCTTCGATCAACGCCCGCGCGGACTGCGTACGTTCCAGCGCCAATTCCTCGGCGACGATATCCGCAGCGTCGATCTGCGCCAGCGTCGCTTCGGCTTCGGCCAGGCGGCGTTCGCCTTCTTCCCGGGTTAGTTCACCGGTCGGCATCACTTCATTCGCCAACACGGTGCAGCGCTCCGGCGTGACTTCCGCGAAGCCGCCGGCGACGTACATCTGATCGCTGATCTGCTCACCGTCGTACAGCGCGATCACGCCGCCGCGCAGCATGACGATCATCGGCGCGTGGCCTTCCAGCACACCCATGTCGCCTTCGCTGGCGGGTATCACCACCATGTCTACCGGGCGGGACAGCAGCAGCTTCTCCGGGGTGACGATTTCCAGGTTCACCGGCATCAGGCGTTGGCCTTCAGGCTTTCGCCTTTCTTCACCGCATCCTCGATCGTGCCGACCATGTAGAACGCGGCCTCCGGCAGGTGGTCGTATTCGCCGGCGCAGATCGCCTTGAAGCTGCGGATCGTGTCGGCAACGGGAACGAAGATGCCGGGGAAGCCGGTGAACACTTCGGCCACGTGGAACGGCTGCGACAGGAAACGCTGGATCTTGCGGGCTCGCGCCACCACCAGCTTGTCCTCTTCCGACAACTCGTCCATGCCCAGAATGGCGATGATGTCCTGCAGCGACTTGTAGGTCTGCAGGATGCGCTGCGTCTCGCGTGCCACCTGGTAATGCTCGTCGCCCACGATGCGCGGATCGAGCGAGCGCGATGTTGAATCCAGCGGGTCCACCGCCGGATAGATGCCGAGTTCGGCGATCTGTCGCGACAGCACCGTGGTGGCGTCCAGATGCGCGAACGACGTGGCGGGCGCCGGATCGGTCAAGTCGTCGGCTGGCACGAAGATCGCCTGCACCGACGTGATGGAGCCCTTGTTGGTCGACGTGATGCGCTCCTGCAGCGCGCCCATGTCGGTGGACAGCGTAGGCTGATAGCCCACCGCCGAGGGGATGCGGCCCAACAGCGCGGACACCTCTGCACCCGCCTGGGTGAAACGGAAGATGTTGTCCACGAAGAACAGCACGTCCTGGCCTTCTTCGTCGCGGAAGTATTCGGCCATGCACAGGCCCGACAAGCCAACGCGCGCCCGCGCACCTGGCGGTTCGTTCATCTGGCCATACATCAGCGCCACCTTGGAGCCTTCGGTGGAACCGTTCTCGCCGAGCTTGATCACGCCGGCATCGACCATCTCGTGGTACAGGTCGTTGCCCTCACGGGTCCGCTCGCCGACGCCGGCAAACACCGATACGCCGCCGTGCGCCTTGGCGATGTTGTTGATCAGCTCCTGGATGATGACGGTCTTGCCGACGCCGGCGCCGCCGAACAAGCCGACCTTGCCGCCCTTCAGGTATGGCGCCAGCAGATCGACAACCTTGATGCCGGTGATCAGGATTTCGGCCGATGTCGCCTGTTCCTCGAAGGTCGGCGCATCGCGGTGGATCGGGTAGCGCTTCGTCGTGTTGACCGGTCCGCGCTCGTCGATCGGTTCGCCGATCACGTTGAGAATGCGGCCGAGTGTCTCGGGTCCGACGGGGACGGTGATCGGGCCGCCGGTATCGACGACCTCCTGGCCGCGCACGACGCCGTCGGTGCTGTCCATGGCGATGGTGCGCACGGTGCGCTCGCCGAGTTCCTGCGCCACTTCCAGCACCAGCGTGTGGTCGCCGAGTTTGGTGTGCAGCGCGTTCTGGATGAACGGCAGCTCGCCGTCGAACTGCACGTCGATGACGGCGCCCATCACCTGGGTCACGCGGCCGACGATGTTGCTTGCCATCTTGCTGTATCCTTCGCGTATCAAACGGCTTCGGCGCCGGAGAGGATTTCGATCAGTTCCTTGGTGATGTTCGCCTGTCGCGCGCGGTTGTAGTTCAGGGTCAGGCGCTTGATCATGTCGCCGGCGTTGCGCG
>DATKFJ010000276.1:0-15740 GCA_035511435.1 Acetobacteraceae bacterium
ATCCTGATCACGGCCCGAGGGCAACCGTGCTCCGCGCAACGCCTGACCACGCGCATCCGCAAGACAGTTGCCGCCATTGGCCCGGCATTCGCCGGCCTCAACGCGCACGGCTTACGCAAGCTGGCCGCGACCACGCTCGCAGAGGCTGGGTGCAGCGAGCATGAGATCGCGGCCATCACGGTGCATGGCACGCTGGCCATGGTCCGACTTTACACACGGTCAGCCCGGTAAGAGACGTTGGCCAACGCAGCCATTTTCAGGCTCGGGGACAAGCAGAGACAAACCGGGGCAAACCGCTAGACTAACTAATTGGAATTGCTATGTAGTCAGACAAAGTTTCTCCTTCTCCAGGAGCGCGCGTTTGCGAGGCACGCCCCAGCGGTAACCGGTCAGGCTCCCGTCACTGCCGATGACGCGATGGCACGGCACAGCCAGTGACACCGGATTGCGTGCGCAACCGCTGGCAACCGCCCGCACCGCGCGCGGATTGCCGACCATGCCGGCCAGCTCGCTGTAAGTCCGCGTCTCGCCAGGCGGAATGCGGCACAGCGTCCGCCAGACACGCTGCTGGAAGGCAGTGCCGCGCAAGTCGAGCGGCAGGTCCAACGACTGCCTGGGTTCCTGCAGGAATGCCAGCACCGCGCGGACCGCATCCGCCAGACTGGTATCATCCGCAACGATCCGCGCCCGAGGAAAACGCCGGCGCAGATCGCCCAGCAGCGCATCATCCGGTTCGGCGAAACCGATGAAGCAGACTCCCTTGTCCGTGGCGCCGACCAGCAACCGCCCAAACGGGCAGTCGGCGAAAGCGGTGCGGATCAGCTCGCCCTCACCGCCCCGACGTGCGGCCCCAGGCGTCATGCCCAGCAGTTCGCCGGTTTTTTCATAGACCCGGCTCTCTGACCCGAAGCCGGCATCGGCAACCGCATCCGCAACACGGGCACCGCCCGCCAGCGCCGCATGCAGCCGCTTCGCCCGCACGCCTTCGGCATAGCTGCGCGGCGTCAGCCCGGTATGGTCGCGGAACATCCGCAGGAAGTGAAAGCGGGAATAACCCGAACGAGCCGCCAACGCATCGAGTGACGGAATATCCTCCGCCGCCTCGATGCTGGCGCACGCATCCTGCACCACAGCCTGCGCAAGCCGCGCCCGGTCGCCTTTCGGATCGCAGCGCCGGCAGGCCCGAAAGCCCTCCGCTTCCGCCTCACCGCAGTTGCGGAAGAAGCGGACGTTCTTGCGCAGCGGCCGCGGCGACGGACAACCGGCCCGGCAATAGATGCCCATTGTAGTAACGGCATACAGGAAATCTCCGGGCTCCCGGCGGATGACCTGGTCCCAGAGCTGATCGTGCGACAGACGATCGATCATGTGTGTGTCTTTCATGGGCGGTATAGTGGGTGTGCGCGCCGCGGCCCGCCATCCGCGCATTGCGCTGACTCGCGCAATAACCGCTTGCAGCCGACCTCCACAACCGCCCCCCAGGACAATCGGGCCAACGGCGGACAGTCTCATTCGCCTGGCATTGGGAGTTCCGTACCGGCCGCCGGCTGAACGGCCCTGGATGAAACACCAGGGACTTCCGCGGTTTCCCGATCCTGTCGGTGGCAATTCTTTCTTGTCAGCAGCGCAACGACGCGACAATCTCGGTCACGGTGTGCGCGCCCGATTCGCCCAAGATTGCCTCGCTCCGCTCGCAAAGGCCCTGAGCGCGTCCGCCCGACTGCCCTGTGCCGATCCTTCTGGAGACTGGGAGCCCATCGCATGCGCGTCATGTTTTCCGGCCTGCTCGCCTCCGGCCTCCTGTGCGCCGGTATCGCCGCCGCGCAGCCATGTGCGAAGCCTCCGGACGTGTTTGCGTTCGCCGTCGCCAGCCTGAAATCCAAACTGATGGTGACCGCGCTCACCTGCAATCAGCAGGACCGCTACAACGATTTCGTTCAGCACTTCCGCGGCAACCTGATGACGCAGGAACACGCCCTGCACGCCTACTTTGCCCGCGCATTCGGTGGCGGCCGCGCACAGCAGGAGCACGACGATTACATCACCAGCCTGGCCAACACGCATTCGGAATCCGGCGTCCAGCAGGGCACGTGGTTCTGCCAGATGAACGTCGGCATCTTCGATGAGGTTCTGGCATTGCGGAACGGCGCCGACCTCGCCAACTACGCCGCCGCCAAGTCGCTGCCGCAACCGGTCGACATCGTGGCCTGCCCGCTTCCGACCCGCACCGCCCAGGCCGGCGCGACCCGTCGTTGAGGCCGGCCCACAGGGTCCGGCTCTTTTGGTTGTCGTTATGAGAGCGGAGCGAATCAATCGGGCGGGTTGGCACCTCAATCAAGATCCACCGCGTCGCTGCGCAACCAAGCGTCTCACAGCCGTTCGTAGCTGATCTCCGAGCCATCAGCGACCGCAAACCGCATCCCCGCCCAGGTGTCGCTCGCATCGTACCACAGCTCAAGCTTCAGATCGCCGCTCAGCACGTAATGCTTCGCCGAGGTTTCCTGGCCCGACGCCAGCCGAATCGGCTCCGCCTGCTGCTGCGAAATGAGGGGATGCACCAGCATGCCATCCTGCGTGCCGATCAGTGGCCCGAATATCGACGCCTGTCGCCAATAGGTCGTGGCGAACGCATTGTTGGGCGCGATGTACGGCTGCGTACCGCTGCCCTCGACCCGCAGGCCCCTATCGGTCCAGGACGCTGCCATTTGCAGCGCCGTGCCGTTGCGGTCGGTGCGCGCGCTCAACCCCACCAGCCGGTCGCCCAGCCAGGATTCGTGATTGCGATGGGTGTAGCGGACGAACGGAATCGGACCGAACTTGACCAACACGTCAACCACGATTTCGACCTGCAGCGTGTCACCTTCGCGATGGAACGCGAGGGCATGCGTGCCGATCGCCGAACCGTAGCGCATCAGGCGAAATGCCAGGCTGTCGCTCGGTGGCACGGGCAGTGCTGCGCGCGCGTTGCCCGCTGCCGCAGTGGCGGCGCAGGCAACCAGAAGGTCACGCCGGGTCAGCATCCTGAAACGAATCGCCCCGCACGTTTACAGGATTATGATTCTGCCTCTGAATACGAGACACGACAAGTCCCCGGCACCGTGGCAGACTCGGCCCTTGTCAGCGCCGGATCATTCGCAGCATGCACCAGCTTCTGCTCCTGCGGCACGCCAAGTCTTCGTGGGACGACGCGACGCTGCCGGACCGCGATCGGACGCTAAACAAGCGCGGACGCCGATCTGCCGCCGCAATGCGTGATGCAATGCGCGAACTCGGCCTCGTCCCCGATGTCGTGCTGCTCTCGCCCGCCCGCCGCACCCAGGAAACCCTGGCGGCGCTGGAACCATGGGATGACACGCCGCTGGTGGATACCGTGGAGACGCTCTACCTCGCCAACGCTCAGCAATTGCTCGCGATCCTGCGCGGCATCAGCGAGACGGTTCGCAGCGTGTTGCTGATCGGCCACAATCCGGGCATGCACGAACTCGCCGTCAGGCTGGCCGGACACCAGCCGCAAACCGCCCCAAGCCCCGCCCAGAACCAGGCGGCTCGCCGCCTCACCGCTGGCTTCCCCACGGCGGGCCTCGCCGAATTCGCCATCGCCGGGCCATGGTGGCGACTCGATACCGGCGGCGGCCGACTGCTGCGCTTTCTGACGCCGCGCGACCTGCGCGACGGCGATACGTCGGAGACGGCGACCTGAACGCATGGAACTGGACCTCGGCCTGGATCCGGACGATGCCGATCGCCTGCCTCGGCTTGCGCTTCTGGCACCGCTGAAAACCGCCAGAGCACGCAGCCGCGCCATCCGCATCGTCTGGCACGACAGCCCTGACCGCGCGCTGGCCCGACACGGGCTGGCACTCGCCGAACAGCGTCCCGGATGGCGGTTGGAGCAACTACATCCCGATACGCAAAGCTGGCCGCCCGGTCTGCCACCCCCGGTGCTGGCAACCGCGCGCGATCCGGCCACGCTCGGACATGCGCTGCCCGACCCGCTGGTGCCCGCGGCCGCATTCGACGGACGGTCGCTGCACCTCGCGTTGGCCGACCAGCAGGGGCCGATGACGCTGACCCTGTTGACGGGCACCGTGCACACTGTCGCCGGCGGCCACCGCATCAGCCGCCTGGCGCTCGCTGGCGCGGAAACCTCGGTACAGGCGCTGGCCGTGGCGCTGTCAGGCGAGCTTCGCCTGCAGGTGCCGCGCGCCAGCCTGGCCGCCGAAGCGCTCGCGATCGCCTCTGGCGTCCCGCCGCCGCCTCGGCGCCAGGGTGCCGCGGAATTGCCCGCCGGGCTTTCGGTGGCCGCGGCATTTTCCCATGTGGTCGGCCATCTGACCGACGTGATCCTGTACTTTGCCCCAATTGCCGCCGCCGATCGCGACAGCACGGAGCCCGTGCACCAGATGCGCGTCGCGGTTCGCCGGCTGCGTTCGGCGATCAAGGTGTTCCGCCCGGCGGTGCGCAGCCCGGCGGTCGATGCGGTGGACGCCGGCCTGAAGGCACTGGCCGCCAAGCTTGCACCCACGCGCGATTGGGATGTCTTCGTGACCGAAACCCTCGCCGCGGTCATCGATGCGTTTCCAGCCGAGACGCGATTGCAGCGCTTGTCGACGGTGGCCGAAAGGCGGCGACAGCACTGTCACGACGGGTTGCGCGCATTCCTGCACGCCGCCGAATTCCGTCGGCTGGCAATCGAATTGGCCTGCCTCGCCGGCGGCCACGAATGGCAGGCGAACCTGGGCGAGACCGAGCATTTCGAACTCGGCATGCCGCTCGAAGAGTTCACCGCCGGGGTGCTGAACCGACGCTTGAAACGCCTGTCGCCGGCGGATGACGACCTCGCCGGATTGGCGCCAGCCGAATTGCACGCGCTACGCCTGCGCGCCAAGCGGCTGCGCTATGCGGCGGAGATATTCGCCCCGCTCCATGCCGGCAAACCAGCCAGCCGCTTCATCCGCCGGCTGGCCACATTGCAGACGCGGCTGGGCGTACTGAACGACGGCGCGGTGGCCAGAATACTGTTGCACGAGTTGGCGGGCACCAGCGGCAGCCTGGCATTCGCCAGCGGCCTCGTGATGGGCTTCGTTGGAGCGCATGGCAGTCGGGGGCACGCACGATTCGCGCGAGCCTGGCAGAAGTTCCACCGCGCGGCGCCGTTCTGGCAATGACCCGGCATGTCGCTGCCGCCCCACCGCATTGTCACGCGCCGCATTGGCACGCGTCGCATTGGCACGCGCCGCATGGTCACGCCCCGCATGATCACGTGACGGGCGGACCGCCCCGATAAGTCCTGGCTTATGAGGGTGGTTTGCGCGCGACGATCAGGTGCCAACGGTGAGCAAACACGATCTCGCCACCGCTGATTGCCAGTCCCATCCCGGCGTCCAACCCCGCCTCGGCCAATGCATGCACGATCGTCCGTAGCGGGGCCACCCGCTCCGGATCGGCAACAATGTCCGCCCATTCCTCGAACGCGCGGGCCTTGTCCCAGGTGTCCTGCGCCGCGATCTCAAATTCAGCGCGTTGCACGACAGAGGCCAGTTCGGTGGCGGGCAGCATTCGAACGTGGGACGGATCGCGCAACACCTCGATCGCGTTTTGCAGGGCCGATTCCGCACCGTCCTCCGAGCTGACCACATCGGCGACGACGAACGTTCCACCCGGCGCGAGAACGCGGAATACCTCGGCAAAGACCCGTTCCGGGTCCGCGAAATGATGCACCGAGAGGCGTGTCACGACCGCGTCGAATGTGTCGTCGGGGAACGGCAGGTCGGTCGCGCTGCCTTCCCGGAATGCCACGTTGCTCAACCCCGCCCGCTCGCACCGTTGCCGGGCTTTGTCCAGCATCTCCGGCGTGAGATCGAACGCCACGACTTCGCGCGCTCTCGCGGCCAGCGCCGCCGTCACGATGCCCGGGCCGCAGGCGACATCGAGGGTGCGTCCTTTCGCGCCAGGCCCAAGGGCACCGACGAGGCGGGCCGTGAGCTGGTCGTCGGCGATGGCGGCCGATGCCGCGAACTGATCGGCCTGCCGTGCGAACTCCCGTCTTGTCCGGTCGATATGGTCCACGCGCCGTCTCCCTCTCCGAGGCAGCCGCCCGACGCCGGCTGGCCCGCCATCGGGAACGCGAAAGCTTTCGGTGCCGCCACATGCACGATTATACACCGAAGGAAATCGCCCACTGGAAACCCTGACAACCCAAGGACGTCCATGTCAGCAACAACAACACCCACCGCCGCGATGATCACCGCGCGGCTCGATCGGCTGCCCGCCTCGCGGCACATCTGGAAACTCGTCATCCTGCTGTCGCTGGGTGGCATGTTCGAGTTGTACGACCTGCTGATGACCGGCTACGTCGCGCCGGGCCTGGTGCGCAGCGGCATCTTCAGCCCCGGCCATACCGGCCTGTTCGGACTGCCCGACCAGGCGGCCTTCGCCTCTATCACCTTCGCCGGCCTGTTCGTAGGCACCATCGGCTTCGGCTACGTCGCCGACCGGTTCGGCCGACGCAACGTGTTCACCTGGGCGCTGCTCTGGTACTCGATCTTCACCGTCATCATGGCGTGCCAGAACTCGGTGTTCGGCATCGACCTCTGGCGCTTCATCGCCGGCGTCGGCGTCGGCGTCGAACTGGTCACCATCGACACCTACATCGCCGAACTGGTGCCGAAACAGATGCGCGGCCGCGCCTTTACGGTCAACCAGGTGATCCAGTTCTGCTCGGTGCCGACGGTGGCGCTGCTGAGCTGGCTGCTGGTGCCGATCGATCCCTTCGGCATCGCCGGCTGGCGCTTCGTCGCAGCATTCCCCGCCATTGCGGCGGTGCTGGTGTTCTTCATCATCCGCATCGTGCCGGAAAGCCCCCGCTGGCTGGCACAACATGGGCGACTGGCCGAAGCCGACCGCGTCACCACCGCGATCGAGGCACGGGTCGCAGCGGAAACAGGCCCGCTGCCGCCGCCCCTGCCGACGGTTGCCGAGGAGCAAGGCAGCGCGGGCTTCAGCGAGATCTGGCAACCGCCGTATCGCCGCCGCGCCATCATGTTCGTGGTGTTCAACATCTTCCAGACCATCGGCTTCTACGGCTTCGGCAACTGGGTGCCGCAACTGCTCGCCGCGCAAGGTGCCGGTTTCACCAAGAGCCTGCAGTATTCCTTCATCATCGCGCTCGCCAGCCCGACCATGCCGCTGCTGTTCCTGTTGTTCGCCGACAAGATCGAGCGCAAATGGCAGATCTGCGCCGCGGCAATCGGCGTCGCGGTGTTCGGCGTGCTGTTCTCGCGGCAGAGCAACGCGCTGCCGCTGATCCTGTGCGGCATCATGATCACCGGTTCCAACAATCTGCTGTCGTACGCCTATCACGCCTATCAGGCGGAGTTGTTCCCGACCCGCATTCGCGCCCGCGCAATAGGGTTCGTCTATTCGTTCAGCCGGCTGTCGACCGTGTTCACGAGCTTCATCATCGCGTTCTTCCTGCAGAGCTTCGGCTCGGGCGGCGTATTCGGTTTCATCTGCGCGGCGATGCTGGTGGTGGTGATCGCGATCGGCGGCTTCGGCCCACGCACCCGCGGCCTGGCGCTGGAGGAAATCTCGCACTGACGCAGCGACGCCAAAACTTCCGCCTAGCGGCTGACGTCAGAACTGCCGCCTAGCGGCTGACGTCAGCCAACGCGCTTCGCATGGGTTCACTGGAAATCATGATGAATCCATTGAACGGGTTGTCCATGTCGAGGATGACGAAAATCGCTGACGCTATCGATACTGCACAGAGGGCGATCATCACAATGACCAGGCCATTGCGCGGACCGGTCAGGCCGAAGCAGGCGAAAATAACGATCAGCCAAAGGGTCATGACAAGGTAGAATGGACCGGAGATAATTGGTCGAGCCTGCTCGATCACCGCCCACCGCGCCATCATGAGCGCATCGAAGTGGCTGCGACAGTCCGCTGCCAGATTGCGATGATACCCGTCCGAAGGGTCCAGTCGAAGCAGGGCGTTGCCGATACGCTCAAGAGAATCCCCGAGACTCTTGCTCTCCATTCCGTTCACGATGTTTGGTGGTGCGTCCCTGAGATAATAGTCGCCGGCTGGCGGCGTCTCGCCTGGCCAGGTGGTCGCAATGACAGACGCGGTGTAGCTGCGCAGCATGCCGCGCACCGGATCGGTTTCCGGGCCATACTCGCGCAGCAATTGGTCGATCTGTACTATTTGAGCCGCCAGGTTCGCCATATCGTTGTTGGCCGTATCGAATGAGTTCTTCACCGAGACGGTCAGCAGTCCCATCACCAGGGCCGCGAAGGTCAGCAGCATCGTAATGACAAGCTGCACGATTTCGAATGATTCGCGGCTTCTATGGGTTTCCGGCAGAAGCCGCCTGACCAGCATTCCGACCGCGGCGCTTGCCATCAGGGCAATCATAAGAATCGCGGCGTCGTAAGCGTCGGTCATGCCTGGCAATCTGCATCGCTACACTGCCATGGTGCAACCTGCCGGTTGGCAAAGTGGCGCGGCGTTCCCCCTGGCCGCCACGCGGAGGCGATCGACACACCGAGCGCTTTCGGTGGGCCGGAACAGTCATCTCGACCATTGTCACGACGCAAGCGGCCGTCGTGAACATCCCTTTCGCACAGTCCGGTTGCCAGCGCGTTGCTGGCAATTCGCGTCGGTAGTTCCCTCGCGACTCCGCTCGCCCTACTGCCGCGCCATCGCCACGCGGATCGCATCCTCCGGCGAAACCAGATGGTCCGAACTCTCGGCCGCCTCGGCGATCGCAAGCTGCACGCCCTTCACGCGCCCGTTGAACGCGTTCCCGCGCGAGCCGTAATCCGGCGACACCGGCGCACCAGTGTCCTCACCGACATCACAGCCATCGTCCGCGGAAAACACGATGGCCTGCGTCATTGGGATAGCGCCTTCGCCAACCTTCGTGCCATCGACATACAGCGTCACCTGACCGCCCTTACCGAGACCACCGCCGGCGTAGGCGAACTCCATGCGCACCTGGTGATCGCCCGCCGGCAGCGGGCTGGTGGCTTCCACGTAGTAGTGATTCACCCCGGCCACGTTGTAACAGTACTTGAGCTTGCCGCCGTGCACGTACAGGCTCCAGCCGCCGATGTTCGCGCCCTGGGCAATGATCACGCCCTCGGCGCCGGACGCCGGCACTTCGATCGCGGCGGTGACCGCGTGGGACTTGTTCTTGATGCTCAGCACGCAGTTCTCCGACAGGCGTCCCATGCCGCCAAACAGCAACTGCGTCGTGCCCCTGATCAGTACCGGCCGTCCGGCCGTGTCCGGATTCATTTTCTCGACAGTCCGATCGTCGATCGGCAGCACGTTGTAGCGCGTCGCCTCGATCAGCCACAGGCGCTGCAGTTCATGCAGCTTCTCCGGCATCTGCTTGGACAGGTCGTTCGCCTGGCTCCAGTCCTTGGTCGTGTCGTAGAGTTCCCAGACGTCATCGTCGAGCGGCACAGTCTTGCGACCGAACAACTCCCAGGGCGTCGCGTGCTTGGTCACCGCGGTCCAGCCCTTGTGGTAGATGCCGCGGTTGCCGAACATCTCGAAGTACTGCGTCTCGTGCCGCTCCGCCGCGGTCGCGTCGTTGAACGAGTACAGCATGCTGACGCCTTCGATCGGGCGCTGATGCACGCCGTTGACTGAAACCGGCTCGGGCAGCCCAGCCGCCTCCAGTATCGTCGGCGCCACGTCGATCACGTGGTGGAACTGCGACCGGATTTCGCCCTTCGCCTTGATGCCGTTCGGCCAGTGCACGATGGTGCCGTTGCGCGTCCCGCCCCAATGCGAAGCAACCTGCTTGGTCCACTGGTAGGGCGTGTTCATCGCGTGCGCCCAGCCCACGGCATAGTGGTTGTACGACTCCGGCCCGCCCAGCTTTTCAATTCGCGCCATCAGGAATTCCGGAGTTTCCAGCGCCGCCAGGCCATTGAAGTTGGCCATTTCGTTGTACGCGCCATTCAGCGTGCCCTCGGCCGACGCACCGTTATCGCCGATGATGTAATAGACCAGCGTATCGTCGAGGATGTCGAGCTTCTTCAGGCCGTCGAGCACTCGTCCGACATGGTGGTCGGTGTACTCCATGAAGCCGGCGTACACTTCCATCTGCCGGCGCAGCACGGGCTTGAGCGCTTCCGGCATGTCGTCCCACGCCGGGATTTCCTTGTGCCGCGCGGTAAGTTGCGTGTCTTCCGGGATAACGCCGAGTTTCTTCTGTCGCGCGAAGGTTTCCTCGCGCAGCTTGTCCCAGCCCTGGTCGAATTTACCCTTGTACTTGTCGGCCCACTCCTTCGGCACATGATGCGGCGCATGGGTCGCACCGGGCGCGAAATAAACGAAGAATGGCTTGTCCGGTGCCAGTGCCTTCTGCTGCGACACCCATGCAATCGCCTTGTCGGTCATGTCCTCCATGAAGTGATAGCCCTCTTCAGGCGTCTTCTTGGGTTCCACAGCCGTGGTGCCGTCATACAGCGTCGGGTACCACTGGTTCGCCTCGCCGCCGATGAAGCCGTAGAAATACTCGAAGCCACCGCCGCCCGTGGGCCACGCGTCGAACGGACCGACCGGGCTGGTTTCCCACACCGGGACTTCGTGACATTTGCCGAATTGCGCCGTCGAATATCCGTTGAGCTTCAGCGTCCGCGCCAGCGGCGATATGGTATTGGGCAGTACAGAGTTGTACCCGGGCGCACCGGTGGCGATTTCGGTGATGCCGCCCATGCCCGCGGAATGATGATTGCGTCCGGTCAACAGCGCCTGCCGCGTCGGCGAGCAGAGCGCCGTGGTGTGGAAGCGGTTGAACTCCAGACCGCCCGCCGCAAGCTTTTCCGCGTTCGGCGTTTGGCACGGGCCGCCGAACGCGCTCGCTGAACCAAACCCGGCGTCATCGATCAGGATGATCAGCACGTTCGGTGCGCCCTTCGGCGGACGTAGCTGCTCGATTGGCGGAAATTTGCTGTCCGGATCCTTTGCATCATAGGTTACCAGGCCGGTTCGCTCCGGCGTGGCCATGGGCAGATGCGACCGGTGCTTTTTGTCTTCGCTGCCCATGACCTTGTCTCCATCGTGTTGGTGGAACGGGAATAGTTCTCGAAGCACGACATCGGTGCAAGAGGCTGCGTCACGACGATTGCTTCACTTGGCGCGCAGCATGCGAAAGGCTTGAGCCCTACAGGATCGACAGCAGCGATGATGTGTTTGCCGATATTGCATAGGCAAGCTATCGGCGATCTGCAATAGATAATCGCGGAATCAGCGGAGAAGGATCATGAAACGCAGGACAGCGGCCCTTCTTGCAAGCCTCTGCGCGGGCACGCTCGTGGGCCTGGCGCCAGTTTGTGATTCGACTGCTGTCGCCGCCAGCCCAGAGAAATCGGCCATTAGCCAGGACGCGCGTACCGCTCTGGCGCAGATGGGCACCGCGCTGCTCGCCAAGGAATTCTCGTTCCATGCCAGGACGATCCGGGTGTACTCGGACAAAGCCGATTTGCTGCTGCATATCGAGCATGAATTTACAGTGACTGTACGCCGGCCGGACCGGCTGCTGATTGACGCCACAGGCGATGACGGGTCGAGAAAGCTGATCTATGACGGCAAGACTGTCGTGCTCGCCCTCGGCGACGGCAAAACCTACGCAAGCCTCCCGGTGCCGGATACAATCGAGCGAATGATGCAGGTGGTCATGGGCCGCTTTGGCGTTGACTTTCCGCTCGCGGATTTCCTGACCGAAACACCTGACAAGGCCTTCCTGACAGGCGTAACGGCCGGCCGCGAAGTCAACACCGTGATGATCGACGGCGTGCCATGCCGCCATCTGGTCTTTTCGCAGCCGCCAGACATCGAGTTGGAGCTATGGTTGCAGAAGAATGACCCTGCGGTGCCGCGGCGATTGATCGTGACCTACAGCTCACTTCCCGGCAAACCGAATTTCGTTGCCGAGATGTCCGACTGGAACTTCACAGTCCATCCGTCCGACGCGGACTTCGCATTCAAGCCACCGGAAGGGGCAAAGCAGGTGGAGTTCGGTGCAGCCACTGACGACTCGCATGCAGGAGCGCCGCAATGACCCGCATGGCAATGCTCTGTCTCGCCGTTTCAATTGGATTGGCGGCGACATCGCACGCATTCGGCTGGGGAGCCGTGAGTGGCCGGTACGGTGGCGCAGCGTACCGCGGCCCCATGGGTGGGGCGGCCGTTCGCGGTCCGAACGGTGGTGTAGCCGTTCGCGGTCCGTACGGTGCCGGAGCCGCGCGCGGGCCAAATGGCGCTGCGGCGGTCCGGGGCCCCTACGGAGGCGCTGCCTATCGGGGGCCCTACGGAGGCGCAGCCTATGTTCGCGGCGTCAGGCCATGGGCACCGCTGCCCTATTACGGCGCCGTCGTCGCAGGCGTTACGGTCGGCACGATTATCGCCGCCTCGACTGTGCCGCCCGCGCCGGCGCCTCAATTGTGCTGGTTCTGGTCCAGTCCTGCCCAGACCCAGGGTTACTGGGACTACTGTCCCTAATAAAGGCCGGAAGGCAGAGCAGCGACAGCGTGATCGCATAGGGCAACGTCCAGCCGCGGAGACGGCATGGCTGCCAAGGATCGAACCTGGCCCTCGCAGACCGTGCAAAGTTTCCCCCTCCCCTTGTGGGACGGGATAGGGGGAGGGGTATCGCGTCACCGAACGCGACAACGCCTCCGCCGATACTCCTGCTCATTGCAGCCGCGCACATGGCTGACTTGGACTGGTCAAAGTCGGACAAGATGACCGCACATACGAGCCACTGGCTCAACCTTGCACCGTATTGATCGCGGCATCGATCTATAGTCGGACCATTGCACAACTCAACAATCACACAACTCAACAATCATACATCGAAAGAAATTGCCGAACCCGCCCTCGCCAACTTGACGATGTTCCTTACCTCCAGAACCTGCTTGGGATAACCGATGCTGACAGCCTTGATCATAGCCAGCGCCACTTCCCGCAAAGTACAAAAACCCGCAGGGTAAAGCATCCTGCCAATGGGATAGAGCCAGGCAAAGAACCTATAGTAACGGTTCACATTCTTCTGCCCCGGCGTAGCTTTCATAAAGGCGGGACGGAACATATACGCCCGTCCGAACAGCTGTATCAGGGCATTTTCCGTGGCACCCTTCACACGCGCCCAGGCAATGCGTCCCTGTTCGCTACTGTCGGTCCCCGCGCCAGTCACGTAGCAAAAGGCCATCTCCGGATTCAATTTCGCCAACAGGCGAGCCATGTTCAGCGTAATGTCGTAGGTAACATGCTTATAGTCCTCGGTGGACATGCCGATGGACGATACACCCAGACAAAAAAAGCAAGCGTTGTATCCAAGCAACTGCTCTTCTATTGCTGTCAGATCGAAGAAATCGGCATGAATGAGCTCACGGAGTTTCGGGTGCGACACGCCTCCAGGCTTTCGATTGATGACCAATATCTCCGCTACATCGGGATGGTTCAGGCATTCGAGCAGGACACCTTCCCCGACCATTCCCGTCGCCCCGGTTATGATTGTCCTGATCTCCATGCCCGTCCTTTCGCTCCGACAACAGGCCACCGATCCATGAACCACGATGTGGCATAGGCGCCATCGCCGCCCCCCCAGCCAAAATCGCGAACGCACAATGTTTGGCGACACCGCCCCCTTATGGCACCCTCCCAACCCTCAGCGGCCATAGGAATCGCGCCATGCCAGAAAACACCGTCGAACTGGACCTTCTGTCCGGCGTTCGCATTGTCGACTTCACCCAGTTCGAGGCAGGCCCATCCTGCACCGAAGCCCTCGCCTGGCTTGGCGCCGAGGTAGTAAAAATCGAAAATCCGAAGATGGGCGACCCAGGCCGCCGCCTGCGACCCAACCAACCCGACACCGACCCGTATTACTTCCACGTCTTCAACGCCAACAAGAAATCCATCACCGTCAACCTGAAATCCCCGCGCGGCCTCGCCCTGGTAAAAGACCTGCTGCGCAAAGCCGATGTCTGCGTCGAGAACTTCGCCCCCGGCACCATCGAACGCCTCGGCCTCGGCTACGACGTCGTGCGCGAACTCAACCCGCGCATCATATACGCGCAGGTTAAAGGCTTCGGCGAAGGCAGCCCGTTCGAACACAACCTCGCCTTCGACATGATCGCCCAGGCCTGCGGCGGCACCTTCAGCGTAACCGGCGCACCGGACGGCCCGCCGACGCGACCAGGCATCTCTCTCGGCGACACCGGCACCGGCATGCTGATGGCGATCACCATCCTGGGCGCGCTGCGCAAACGCGACGCGACCGGTCAGGGACGCCGCCTGCAGGTCGCCATGCAGGACGCGATCCTGCACTACATGCGCATCAACTTCGCCACCCAGGCTCTCACCGGCAAGCCCGCGCAACGCGGCGGCAGCAAGGTCCCCGGCGTGAACAACGCGCCCATGGGCCTGTATCCGTGCAAGCCCGGCGGCCCCAACGACTACGTCTACCTGATGACCAGCCGCGCCAACCCCGATCACTGGGACCGCCTGCTGAAACTCATCGGACGCGAGGACCTGATCGGCAATCCCCGATATGCCACGCCGATGGACCGGCTGGAGCACGAACCCGAGGTGGATGCCGTCATCGCCGAATGGACGCGGCATCACACAAAGCACGAAGCCATGCAATTGATAGGCGCCGCCGGCATCCCCGCCGGCGCGGTGCTCGACACCATGGAACTGCAGAACGATCCCAGCTTCGAGCAGCGCGGCATCATGCAGGTGATGCACCACCCGATCCACGGCGACTTCAAGATGCCGGCGTGGCCGGTACGGGTGGACGGCAAACCGTCGAAGATCGCAGCCTCCCCGGTGCTGGGGGAGCACACGGTCGAAGTGCTGCGCGCGTGGCTGGGCATGAACGACGCGGAGGTGGCAGGCCTGCAACGCGAAGGCGCGGTGTAATACCAGGCGACCGATGCAACGACAGCTTCAGTGAAGGTTTTCGTACGCCTGACACCGCCCAAAATCGCCCAGTAGCCGAACTGCAATCAATCTTGTCCGTGGTCCCATGGCCTGGCACGCCGGGGGAAACATATCGGAATGAAATCGGCAATAGGGAGCGCGGTGATGTCGGGACGGTCCTACTACGATGCCGGTGCCAGCGGGTATGATCGAAGCTTCGGCGCCGTCTCCGCCGAATTCATCCCGACCCTACTGCGGGTGGCGGATCTGGCTCCAGGCCAGCGGGTGCTTGACGTTGCCACCGGGACAGGCATCGCCGCTCAGGCCGCGGCAGCCATGGTCGGACCGTCGGGGCATGTAGTCGCGTCCGACATTTCGGCGCCAATCCTGGATCAGGCGAGGGCGAGACTGGGAGGACTGTCGAACGTCTCGTTCGCAAACGAGGACGGTGAGAGAATGAGCTTCCCGGCAGGCAGCTTTGATACCGTCTTATGCAGTATGGGCCTCATGTTGCTTCCGGATCCGGCACGCGGATTGGCCGAATTTCGCAGGGTACTCCGCGACAGCGGACGCGTAGCTGTCTCTGTCAACACAACGCCAGATCGCTCTTTCGTTAGTCGTGTTAGTGCCGCGATCGGGCGGCGTGTTCCATCGAAGACTGCGGCAGCGGCGCAGTTTTTCTCACTCGGCGATGCCAGCCACCTTCGCGATCTGCTCGAGACAGCAGGATTTCAACGCGTCGAAACCACAACAGAAACTCGGCGATTTCCATTCCCGTCTTTCGATGCCTACTTCC
>DATKFJ010000277.1:0-8402 GCA_035511435.1 Acetobacteraceae bacterium
GTAACAGTCAGGCTAAGCATGCGGCCGCTTGCGGCAGCAAGTACCTGCATAAATGCTCCACGTGAACGTCGCGCGCCGCGTCCGGGCGGCCGCGGATGACAAAATCCGACGAGCCGGGCAGCGCCGTATCGGCGAACGGCCGCGTCAGGCGGCCACCCGATAATTCAAAGTCGATCAGCGGTGTGCGTCCCAGTGCGATACCCGCTCCCGCCACTGCGGCCGCGAGCGCGGCACTGAAAGTATAGAACCGCACAATCGTCACCTTTGCACGCGCGCCGCAGCCCAGCAGTTCGAGCCACGTAGACCAGTCTTTCTCGGGGCTGGCCACGTGATCCTCCTGCAACAGCGTATGCCGCGATAGCTCCTCGGGGCTGCTGAGCAATCTCAGTGACGGGCTGCATACCGGGAACACGGTTTCGCTGAACAGCAACCGGTCGCCAGCCGCCATCGTGCCGCGCCGGACGCGCAGCACCGCCAGATCGAGGCCCTCACGCACCATGTCCGGCTCTTCGTCCTCAATGGAGCGCAACTGCCACTGCACGGACGGATGCAGGGCGGCGAAGGCGGCCAGTCGGGGCGCCAACCACAGTGAGGCCACCGAACCGCTGGCCGAGATCGCCAGCATCGGCCGCGTGCCGCGGGCGTGCTCGCGTACCGCCTCGCAGGCCGTGGCGAGCTGCGCGAAGGTTGCTTCCACGGCGCGCAGCAGCGATTCTCCCTCCCGCGTCACGGCGGTGCGCGAGTGGCCCGCACCGTTGCGCGCTCGTGTCAGCAGTTGTGTCCCCAGGGTCGCCTCGAGACCGCGGATCTGGTGGCTCACCGCGCTGGTGCTGACGTGCAGCGCCATGGCGGCGCGGGCGAAGCTGCCGTGGCGCGCGACGGCGGCGAACGCGCGCAGCGCTGCCAGAGGGGGAATTCTGTCGGCCATCACCGTTCGATATAGCTCAACAGCGGTTGAAAATCTCGCGTTTGCGCAACACCGGCCAGGACGCCCAGGATGGCGACGCCCAGGATGACGACGCCCAGGATAACGACGCGGGGCAGGAGGTGGAGTTGCATTTCGATCTGAGACTCTGGCGTCTGACAAGCGGTCTTCGCGGACGGATCGCGCTGGCCGTCCTGCTTGGCCTGCTGGCGCTGGCCATCGGCATCACCCGATTCGTCTTCCTCGGCCAGTTCCTCGTCCGGCTGTTCCGCGGCGCGCCGGCAGCCCAGCTGGTGCTGCCGCTGGTGGGCGCCCTGGCTGCCATCCTGCTGCGCCCCTGGCTCGACCACGTGCGGACAATGGTCGCGCACCGCACCGCGGCGCGGGTGCAAGACACGCTGCGCCGCCGCCTGTATGACAAGATCGTCGCCCTGGGTCCGGCGTGGTTCGGCGCGGAACGCACTGGCGGCGTCATGCTGTCGATCGTCGATGGCGTGGAGCAGCTTCAAACGTTCTTCGGTCAGTACCTGCCGCAGGTGTCGATTGCCGTTTGCGCGCCGCTGGCGATTTTCGTCTTTATCGCGTTCTGGGACGTGCCGGTCGCCGCTGTGATGCTGGGTGCGGCGCTGTTCACATTGATGGCGCCGGCGGTGGTGCACGAGCGCACCAACCGCGCATCGCAAACGCGGCAGACCGCGTTCAAGGCGTTCGGCGAGGAGTTCCTTGATGCGATGCAGGGACTGCCGACGCTGAAGGCGTTCGGCCAGAGCGGCGCCTACGGACGGATGCTGGCCGACAAGGCGCGCGCGCTGTCGGACAGCACTTTCCTGGTACTCGGCACAAGCATTCTGACCCGCGGCATCACCGACCTCGGTTGCGCATTGGGCGCGGCGGCCGCGCTGGCGCTTGGCGCCTATCGCGTGCGCCACGGCGAAATGAGCCTGGAGGCGCTGCTGATAGTGCTGATGGCCGGCACGGAGATCTTCCGCCCGCTGCGCGACCTGCGTACCGTGCTGCACCAGGGCCTGACCGGCCAGGCAGCGGCGGCGGGCATCAATGCGCTGCTCGACACGCCAAGCACCGCGCCGGGCGCGAGCGCCGCTGGCACGTCTGCCCTGATCACGCCCGCGTCCCCCCTTGGCGTCCCCGCATCCCGCCTTCGCGGGCATGACGACGGGGCGCGCGTGACCAACGACACGAGCATTGCATTCGACTCGGTAAGCTTCGCCTATTCGGGCGGCCGGCGCTCGGCGCACCAAGACCTGTCATTCCGCATCGCCGCCGGCGAGTGTGTCGGCATTGTCGGACCGAGCGGGTCGGGCAAGTCCACCATCGTCCGGCTGCTGTTGCGATTGCACGATCCGCAGTCGGGCACCATCTGCATCGGCGGCCAGGACTTGCGTGCGCTCGATCCGGAAGCGGTGCGCCGGATGATCGCCGTGGTGGCACAGGACACCTACCTGTTCCATGGCACGATCGAAGACAATCTGCGACTCGGTTGCCCCGAGGCCAGCGAGGCCGACCTGGTCGCCGCCGCGCGCGCAGCCAACGCGCACGACTTCATCGAATCGCTGCCGGATGGCTACCATACAGTGATCGGTGAGCGTGGCGCACGACTGTCGGGCGGCCAGCGTCAACGCATCGCGATCGCCCGCGCCCTGTTGCGCGATGCGCCAATTCTGGTGCTGGACGAAGCATTGTCGTCCGTCGACGCCGAGAACGAGGCGGTGATCCAGCAGGCACTGGAGCGGCTGATGGCCGGCCGCACCACGCTGATCCTGGCGCATCGCCTGTCCAGCGTAATCAACGCCGACCGCATTCTGGTGCTGCAGGACGGTGCCGTGGCGCAAAGCGGCAGCCACGCCGCGCTGATCGTGCGAGATGGCCCGTATCGCGCGCTGATGGGGCCGCAGCTTGGCGAGCACCGCGCCGCGGACCCCGCGCTGCCGCTGCTGGACATTCCCGCCGCCGACACGGCCCCCGTTGAAGACACCGGCGCCGTGGTGCGCGATCTCGCGCAGGATGCGGCAGAGGTGGGCTGGCCCGATACAATTCGCACACTGCTTGGCTTTATCCGTCCGTGGCGACGGCAACTGGCAATCACGGTCAGCTGCGGCATCGCACGCGTGGTGACCTTCATCGGCGTGGCTGTATTCGGCGCGCTGATCATCGCCGCCGTGCGGTCGCATTCGCCGACGACGCTGCTGGTTGTGCTGCTGTTGCTTGCGGCGCCGGCAACCGGACTGCTGCACTGGCTCGAGTCGTTCCTGGCACACGATATGGCGTACCGCCTTCTGGCCGTGATGCGCGTCGATCTGTACCACAAGCTGGACGCTCTGGCGCCGGCCTATCTGCTGAAGCGCCGCTCCGGTGATCTGGTCGCGCTGGCCACGCAAGATATCGAGACCGTCGAATATTTTTACGCCCACACGGTTGCGCCGGCGTTCGTCGCCGTGCTGATCCCGGGCGCCGTGTTGATTGTGCTCGCCGTGATCGCCTGGCCTCTGGCGTTCGCGCTGCTGCCGTTCCTGGCGTATGCGGCGGGCTCGCCGGTGTTGGGCAGGCGGCGGATCGACCGGCTCGCGTCGGCCGCGCGCGGTGCCTTGGGCGAACTCGGCGCGCATGCGACAGAGACGATCCAGGGGCTGTCGGAACTGATCGCCTTCGCGGCCACGACGCGACGACGCGACGAGTTCATGTCGTACGCGCGACGCTACCAGGCGATGCGGTTGACCCTGCTGCACGATCTGACGCGGCAGAGCGCCGGGCTGGAAATCGCCACGGGCCTGGGTGGACTGGCGGTCGCCGCGGTCGGTGCATCGCTGGTCATACATGGCTGGATCGCGCCGACGCTGTTGCCGCTGCTGGTGCTGATCTCGATCGCCGCGTTCCTGCCAGTGTCCGAGATCGCTCAGGTCGGGCGGCAGCTTGCCGATACGATTGCGTCGACACGCCGGTTGCACGTGGTGCATTCGGAACCGGTGCTGATCACCGATGGGCCGCGCGTCCCGGCCGCGCCGCGCGCCGGATCGACTGTGCAGTTCGATCATGTCCGCTTCACCTATCCGGGACGGCAGCGCGCTGCTTTGGCGGATGTCGACTTCGCGGTGCCGGCCGGCGCGACGGTGGCTCTGGTTGGACCGTCCGGTGCCGGCAAGACCACCATAGCCAATCTGTTGCTGCGCTTCTGGGATCCGGACCATGGCGACATCCGTCTGGACGGTGTCGATCTGCGGGAACTGACACTGGACGGGTTGCGCGGCCGCATCGCACTGGTCGCGCAGGATACCTATCTGTTCAACGACACGCTCGAAGCGAACGTGCGGCTGGCCAAGCCGGATGCGACGCGCGAAGAGATCGAGACCGCACTGCGTCAGGCCGCGCTGGCGGAGTTCGTCGCCGGTCTGCCAGATGGATTGCGGACCCGCGTGGGCGAACGTGGCGTGCAGCTGTCCGGTGGCCAGCGCCAGCGCATCGCCATCGCGCGCGCATTCCTGAAGGATGCGCCGATCCTGGTGCTCGACGAAGCGACCTCGCATCTCGACACGATCAGCGAGCAGCTTGTGCGGTCGGCGCTCGACAAGCTGATGGTGAATCGTACGACCATCGTGGTGGCGCACCGGCTGTCCACCATCCAGGCCGCCGACGTGATCCTGGTACTGAACGCGGGCCGCGTGATCGAGGCCGGCACGCACAGCGAACTATCCGCGCGCCGCGGTTTCTATGCGCGTCTGGTCGGGCATCAGATGGCTGGGTTGGTGGAGCGGCAGGCAGCGAACTAGGGAGGAGCACATGCAGAAAGTGCGGTTAACCCGCCGGGTGGCGCTGACTGGCACCGCCGCGGCGATGACCGGGGGGATGGCGAACAGCCCAGTTCCGACAGGTGGCACAATCTGGTTTCACGAGTACTGGGCAACCAAGCAGCGCAACGGCAAGGACATTCGACTCGCGATGTATCGCAAGCGACTGGGTGCGCCACAGCCAGGCGAGGCGGCACGGCCGGTATTGTTCCTGGTGCACGGTTCATCGATGTCGGCACGATCGAGTTTCGATCTCACGGTGCCCGACCGCGGCGAATACTCGTCCATGGATGTTTTTGCCCGCTATGGCTTTGATGTCTGGACGATGGATCACGAAGGCTATGGCAAATCCGACCGCACCGACGGCAATTCAGATATTGCCAGCGGGGTGGAGGATTTGAAGGCGGCCGCGGCTGTCATTGCGAAGGATACCGGACAGACGCGATACCATTTCCTTGGCGAATCATCCGGCGCGTTGCGCGCAGCGGCATTCGCGGTAGCCGAACCAACTCGCGCCAACCGCCTGATCCTGGCCGCTTACACCTACACCGGGAAGGGCTCGCCCACACTCGCCAAGCGCGGCGAGCAGGTCGAGTATTTCCGCACCCACAACATGCGGCTGCGCGACCGTGCGATGCTCGAGAGCATCTTCACTCGCGACAAGCCGGGGACCACCGACCCCGCTGTGGCAAAAGCGTTGGCGGACGCGGAACTGGTGTACGGCGATCAAGTGCCGACCGGGACCTATCTCGACATGACCGCGCATCTGCCGGTGATTGATCCGACGAAGGTTCTCTCGCCGGTCGCACTGCTGCGCGGCGAGTTCGACGGCATCGCAACGATGGAGGACCTGTGGGACTTCTTTCGCCAGTTGCCGAATGGCGACAAGCAGTTCTCGGTCATCGCCGGCGCGGCCCATGCCATCGGGACCAGCCACAACCGTCAGGCGTTCTGGCATGTGGCGCAGGCATTCCTGACCATCCCCGCGGCGCCGGCCGCGTAGTACCAAGCGTTCTGGGTATCGACCCACAGTCCACTGCGTTTCCGTGATGCCGACTCAATGGCGAATCACTGAGTATCGACCGGTCGGCGCAGACCCGCGGCCATGGCGCCGGGATCGATCGTATTGGCAACCATCAGCGGTCCGACCAGCAAGCACGTGCTGGTCTGTACGGTCGTCAGCACGAAACTGATCAACGGTTCGCCATTCAACAGCATCGGTGTCGTGCTGCTTGACGTACGTCAGCGGCTCGTGCCCCGGTAAGAATCGATCGGATCGCGCGATCGGTTCCAGGCAGATTCACGAGCAAGAAGCATTACAAATCCGAGATGGCGGGAGCGCGCCCCAGGGCGCGCCCAACCACGACCTATACGCTACTCTCCGGCGCGACGCCGACGTACTTGTATTGGTGGACCAGATCGTCGGTGGGATAGGCTGTATCGTGCCTGACCTGGAACACGGCAATCACGCGTTGCTTCAAATCGCCGTTGTCGTCGAAGCTGACGTCTCCCTGAAGCGTCTTCAGGTGCGTGGTAGCCATAGCGTCGCGCACGTTAACCCGATCAACCGGTTTGCCAGATTTCGCGACCCGTTCGATCGCATCGATCACCACCATTACGGCGTCATATGCAGTGATCGAATAGTCGGACGGTTGCCGGCCAGTCTTGGCGGTGAACCGCTTCACCCAGGACTGCAATGCGGCCTCCTCCATCATGTGCGGACATGCGACGGTCGCGTACCATCCCGCCGCGGCCGGGAAACCTGCGCCCTGTAGGATCGAAGGGCCATACATGCCGTCGCCGCCCGCCTTGATCATGTTCGGAACGAGATCGTACGACTGCTTGGCAAGCTTCACCCCGGCCTGGGCATCGCCGCCGTAATAGATGGCCTGCGGATTGAGGCCCTTTATCTTGGTCAGCGCCGTCGTGTAGTCGGGCGCCTTCGGGTCAAGCCTGTCGTGACCCAATACCTCGATCCCGCGCTTCTTCGCCTGCCCCTCGAAAGCCGTGGAAATACCGATGCCGTAGGCGCCGCTGTCATCGAGGCCGTAGACCGTCTTCACCTTCAGCGTGTCGGCGAAATAATTCGCCATGTTCGGCCCCTGGTACGCGTCGGTGGTCACGGTGCGGAAGTAGACCGCCTTGCCGGCCGGACGGTAAATAGCCGCGAACTTGGGATCCGTGATGTCTGGATTGGTCGAGGTTGGCGTAATCGTTGCCAGATTGCCCTGGCTGAAGATCGGCGCCATGGCTTTGCCGGGCGTGCTGCTCATTGGACCTAGTGCCGCAACGACGGACGGATCAGCGACCATTTTCCGCGCATTGGTCGCACCCTGAGCCGGATCGTACTGCCCCGCGGTGGCGGTTCCATCATCCAGCATCAGCACATTGAGATGGTAGCCGGCGGCGCCGCCTTTGGCATTCGCTTCGTCAATCCCCAGCATGAACCCGTCATGGATACGAATTGCGGTCTCGGCATCCGCCCCTGTCATTGACAGGTCGATTCCTATGGTGACCGCTTTGTCGGCAGCAAAACCCCGATGTGGACGGATGATGCCCGTGGCGGCAGCGGCACCGGTCAAACGGATCACGGAGCGGCGGGTAACCCATGTCATAGCGCGTCCCCCTTGTGGCCTTTTGCGGACCGAGGCGCATGACAACCTCGGCCAGCCAAGCTTGATCGCCCGCCAGCAATGGCGTCAAGCATTCGCCATGTGGGCGCCGATTCTCGGCAGGATCCGTGCGAACGATGCAGACACAGAGCGTGGAAACAAACGTCGGCACGACGATCCGGTTTGCCGCATCGATGATCGCGCTCTGCAGGTCCTTGCGCTCGCCGTCGGGCCCCATCTCCTGGTGGAACGCATCTAGGCTGGTGCATCCACATGAGCACGGGCATCAAAGGCGCTGAGCCGCCTGGTCATTGATTCGATGGTCCGCACGATTGCGACCGTTGGCGCGCTGTTATCCACGACCGCCTGCTCATATGCGAACGGGACCGACTCCTTGAAGATATTCACGACCAATCTGGATGTGCCGCCATGGCCAACCGGGTTCACATGCCAGACGATGCGAAACTGAGGAAATGGGGGCTGAACGGGACCTGGAAGCACGGCATCGGTTTCCGCGCGTTCCATACCGGTCCTAACCATTTCCTCGAACTCATGATCCGTTAAGCCTGGCAAGGACTCCCGGACGCTGACACTGGTGATCCCCACCGGCGTCGCCATGGTAAAGTCAGGCTGCAATGCAAGTGTCGTAGGTGAGCCAGTGCACGCTGCAGGACTGATCAGTAACCCCAGCGCAAGCGCAACAGATGATGGTCGGCGGCGGTTCGACCCAGTGATCCGCACGGACGCGATGGCCCGCGCGATCACTGATGCAGTCGATCGGGTCGGTACGGACATCATGTTCGCCCGGTCACCTTGGCGTCGCAACCGTTTGCGGTACGCCGCCCGGTACGATGAGCGTGCTCGTGCCGTTACCGTTGTTCATAAGAAAGCCTTGTCCGCCGCTGCCCGGGATTGTGGTGGTTTCCATTGAGCCGAGGTGGCCCGTGACGAAGGCAGGCCCTCTCGACGTGAGGACCGACTGGCCGACTGTTGACCCATTCGAGCCAACGAAGGCTGCCTGTGTCACCGACGCAGAAAGCGGGCCCGCGCCCCGTGCCCACGCTT
>DATKFJ010000278.1:0-12383 GCA_035511435.1 Acetobacteraceae bacterium
GGCACAACTACCGCCGCCGTTGGCATGACGTGCCGGTTTTCCATTCCCGGTTTTCAATTCATTGTCATGGCTGGGCATTGTCACGGCCGAGCACTGTCATGGCCGGGACAAGGCCGGCTATGACGGCAGCGCATCGCATCGTGCCCGATAGCGTCCGGGTCAAGATCTGCGGCATCAATGATCCGGTGGCGTTCGACACCGCGATTGCCGCCGGCGCCGACTGGGTCGGTTTCGTGTTCTTCCCGCCGTCGCCGCGTTACCTCCAGCCATTGCAGGCGGCCGCACTGTCCGCGCGCTCACCGGGCGGCCCGCCGCGCGTCGGGCTGTTCGTCGATCCGACGCAGGAGGCCATCGCCGCGACGCTGGACGAGGTGCGGCTGGACATTCTCCAGCTCTACGGCGCGCTGGATTTGCCCGCGCTGCGCGCCCGGTTCGGCCTGCCGATCTGGCGGCCGATCGGCGTTGCGTCCGCCGCGGACCTGCCCGCGACATCCGGAGGCGCCGACATGCTGTTGGTGGAAGCCCAGTCGCCACCCGAGGCTACCCGGCCCGGCGGCAATGCCTTGCGGTTCGACTGGTCGCTGCTACGCGGCTGGACTGCGCCCGCGCCATGGATGCTCGCCGGCGGCCTGACGGTGGACAATGTCGCCGCGGCGATCCGCACCACCGGCGCCCGCGCGGTCGACGTATCCTCGGGCGTCGAGAGTGCGCGCGGGGTGAAGGATCCCGCCCTGATCCGCACCTTCATCGAGGCCGCCAGGTCGGCAGCCGGCGTTACCAATGCCTCCGCCTCCCGTTGAGGAAGGGGACACGCCAGGCCCCCGATTTTCGCGGGCGTGGCTGCAATGAAGCGCTCAGAAGGGAAGCACAGCGCGGCGGGTTCACCGCCCGCAATATCGCTTACGGGTGGCATGAACCGGACCGACTGACCGGAACACTGTCAGGCCTTCGCCTTGGTCGCCGCTGAGTCCGCCTGCGCCTTCGCCGCTTCCAGCTGCCGACGCAGCGCCTCTACCTCGGCGCGCAGCGCGGCAATCTCCTCTGACTGCTCCGGACCGTGGTCCGGGGCCCAGGCATCCTTCGCCTGACCCGCACCACCGGTTTCCCCGCCGCGATAGAACGGCGTGAACAAGCTGAATGCCCGCTCCATCATCGCCAGGTTCTGCCGTCCGACTTCTTCGATGTTGCCGAACGGGAACAGATTCCCCATCGTCTTCTGCATCGCCGTCCGCATCTGCTCCTGCTGCTGCGTCAGAGCCGACATCGCCTGTTCCAGGAAGCGCGGCACCAGGCTCTGCATCTGGTCGCCGTAGAAACCGATAAGCTGGCGCAGGAACGCGGTCGGCAACAGCGAACGGCCCTTGCCCTCTTCCTCGACGATGATCTGGGTCAGCACGCCGCGCGTGATGTCCTCGCCGGTCTTGGCGTCGTAAACCACGAAGTCGCGGCCCAGCCGCACCATCTCGGCCAGGTTGTCCAGCGTGATGTAGCTGGAGCTTTCCGTGTTGTAGAGCCGCCGGTTGGCGTATTTCTTCACCACCACCGGCGGCTTGTCGCCGGCCTTCTGCGCCGGCTCGGTCTGGACGGGATCAGCCATGCATGCCTCGAGGCTTCAATGGGCCCTAGCATGCGGCGTATGCCGCACCTGCGAAAGCCCTTTCATGCATTCTTCTGAATCTGGTCCGATGGGCTTGTCCGATGGGGCTTGTCAGACGGGAAGCCGATGCGGGGGCGATACGGCTCGACCTTCCGGGAATCGAGTTGACCTGGGTGTTCTGGCTGCGCCCGCGCTGCGATGTGTGTTTGTCGATCGCTGCCATTATCATAGTTCGACGATCATCTGGGTCAGCACGCCGCGCGTGATGTCCTCGCCAGTCTTGGCGTCGTAAACCGCGAGATGGCGCCCCAGGCGTACCATCTCGGCCAGGTTGTCCGGAGTGACTCTATCAGCCGGCTAGCGGGTTTCGGGCAGCAAGCCCGAGGGATACTTCCGTCTGTCGTCGGTGCGCCACTCCCTGCTTGTCACGACTGCGAACCGTGCCATCATCCACCACCGACGCACCGGTGCAGGGAGTATTTCCACACGCATTATTCGCGACTGGGCGATACGGCTCGCCCCGCCGGGCATCGAGCTGACCCAACTGTTCCAGTCGATAAAATCTGATGCTTGATGCTCGCCGCACGCGAGCCAAATCGGTTATCGGCACGCGACGCCTTCGGTCTATACGATCGAGCCGATCAGTAACCGACGCACCCGGGAGCCGGAGGCCGTACATGGAGCCGTCCACCAAATTGGTTCCGTCGCTCGATCTGGTGCATCGCGTGACGGAGGCAGCCAACGCCTACACGATCGCGCGGATGCGTATCCTCGAAAGCATCCCGGGCAATCCGATCGGCATCTCGTACCGGACAATCGACAATGTGGTCGCGCTGATGGCGGAACATTTACCCTCGCCCGCCTTTAACAGTGTGGTGGGGCTTCGTCAGGGTCAGGCTGATCACATTCAGCCACTGGTCGAGTGGTATCGCGAGCATCAAGTGGCAGCTCGGTTCGAAATAACGTCGGGAGACAACGATCCCGCGCTTGGGAGGGAACTGGCAAAACGCGGGTTTTTTCAGTCGGCCTGTCACGCTGCGCTCATCGGTCAACCCGTGCTCAACGCCTCGATGGCGGACGATATCTCGGTCGAAGCGGTCACCACTTCTGAGCAGGTGGACGAGTTCCTGGCAGCTTATGTCGTGGGTTGGGGCATTCCGGAGGCCGCCCACGATCAATTCAAGAGGAACGTCCGACCCTGGCTGGGTCAACCTGACTGGTCGCTTTATCTTGCCCGGGCGGAAGGTCGGGCCGCCGCGACCGCAATCCTCTTTACCGCTGGAGGCGTCGGCTACTTCGCAGACTCCGCAACCGACCCTGCGTTCCGCAATCGTGGTCTTCACGCGGCCTTGCTGTGCCGCCGCGCACAGGACGCCAGAGCTGCAGGCGTCGATTTTGTTTGCAGCGGAGCGGAGTTTCTCTCGACCAGCCATCGCAATATGGAGCGTGTCGGCATGCGGCTGCTGTTTCTGCGATCAATCTGGACAGAACTCGATTGAATCCTGTGTCAGGGATTCCACTGGTGATGCGCGCGTCGCGGTGAGTGTTCATCGATGGTCACTGCAATGACTGGGCAGCCCGACAGTCCGCCGTTCACCCGATTGCCGTGCTGATTGTGCTGGCAAGGCTTGAATCCGAACAGCGCCCGCCTGACAATGCGCCGAGCCTGGTGGACAAGAGGGGCCGGGTGGACAAGAGGTTTGCCGATGAACGATGCCAGCACGAGCGCTGCCCAGCACACATGGATACGAGAGCGTATCGGCCGGATACCCCGCGTTAAGCTGGCGTTGACACCAACACCGATCGAGGAAGCGCCGAACCTGACTCGCGCTCTCGGTGGCCCGCGCATTTTCATCAAGCGCGACGACCTGACCGGCGTGGCGTTCGGTGGCAACAAGCTGCGCAATCTGGAGTTCCGCCTGGCCCGCACCATGGCGGAACAGCCGGACACGGTGGTGGTTGGCCTGGATATCCAATCCAACTCGGCGCGGCAAACGATCGGTGCCTGCAATAAACTTGGCTTGAAAACCATCCTGGTGCTGGAGGGTCGGAGGCCCGACATCGTGCAGGGCAATCTGCTGGTGGACTACCTGCTGGGTGCGGACGTGGTGTTCGCGCCGACGCGTGAGGCGCAGCGTGCCGCGCTGGACGACCATGCGCGACGGGTGCGGGAGGCGGGTGGGCGGCCACACATCCTCAACGACAACCCGATGTTCGATGTCGCATCGGCGCTGGCGTACCTGGAAACCACGCTGGAACTGCTGGAGCAGATGGCGGACGCCGGTGTGGGGCCCAACGCATTATACATGTCATCCAGCGGCAAGGGGCAGGCGGGCCTGGTACTCGGTAAGCGCCTGACAAATTCCGGCCACGCCGTGCACGGTGTCACGGCGACGGACGAATTCCACGTGCCGTCGCGCACTGCGGCGATCGCCAATGAGACGCTGCAAGTGCTGGGCCTCGATACCCGGGTCACCGAGGATGAGGTTTCCAACGACATGGGATTCGTCGGCGCCGGCTACGGCATCCCGAGCGAAGCATCCGTGGAAGCCACAAAGCTGTTCGCGCGGACCGAGGGCGTGATCCTGGACCCGGTCTACACCGGCAAGGCCGCGGCCGGCATGATCGCGCACATTCGCGACGGCCGTTTCAGCAAGGACGATGTGCTGGTATTCGTACACACCGGTGGAACGCCATCGATTTTCACCTGGAACACTCTGTGGGTTTGAGAAGGGCTGGGGATTTGAGAAGGGGCGGGGATTTGAGAACGGCCGGGGATTTGAGGAGGGCCGGCGCGATGCAACGTCGCGATTTTCTGACCGCGCTGGCCGGCGCGCCGCTTGCCGCGGCGGGCGCGCTGCGTGCGCACGCGCAAGGCACGCCGGCAGCCGAACTGACCTACGGGCAAAGCGTCGGCGTGGTGACGCTGGATCCGGCGCACGGTTCGTACACGCTGTACCCGGCAGGCAGCGAGGCCGCGCTTTGCATCTACGACGGGCTGCTGACGTTCGCATCCGATATGAAGATCATCCCGCAGCTCGCCGAAAGCTGGAAGATGGCGGACGATCTGAAATCCTGCACGCTGAAGCTGCGCAGCGGTGCGAAGTTCCACGATGGCACGCCGGTCGATGTCGCCGCGGTGAAGGTCAATATCGAGCGGCTGATGGACAAGCAGCGCAATGCCACCAACCGTCCGCTGTGGGATCCGGTGGCCGGTGTCGAAACACCGGATGCGGGCACCGTGATCCTTCGGCTGTCGCAGCCGTTCTCGGAGTTGCCGAATTCGCTGGCGCATGTCTCGGGCGCGCTGGTTTCGCCGGCCGCGATCGAGAAATACGGCGACAACGGCATCGCCAAGAATCCAGTCGGCGCGGGGCCATACCGCATGGCAAGTTTCGATCCGGGCCAGCAATTGGTGCTGCAGGCGTTCGATGGCTATTGGGGCGGCAAACCGAAAACCGCGAAGCTGACATTGAAGGCGATTGCGGAGCCATCCACCCGGATCGCGGCATTGCGCACGGGATCCGTCGACGTCATCGATAGCGTTCCCGTTGCGCTGGTCGCACCATTGAAACAGGATCCCAACATCGCGATCATGCACGTCCCGGGGCTGCGGCCGATCGGTTTCGTGATCAATCTGACGCGCCCCAAGCTGGCTGATCTGCGGGTGCGCCAGGCACTCAATCTTGCGGTGCCGGTCGATGTCATCGCCTCGAAGGTGTTCTTCGGCTACGCGCGCGCGCCGGACTCGCCACTGGCGTTCAACACCGACGGCTACGCACCGGTGTCCCAGCTGGTGCACGACCCCGCGAAGGCGAAGGCGTTGCTGGCAGAGGCCGGCTTCGGTCCCGGCAATCCGCTGGAACTGGCGATGTTCGTCTCGCAGGGGCTGTTTCCCGGCGATGTATCGGTGGGCGAAGTGGTGGCAAACGCGCTGACCCAGGTTGGCGTGAAAGTGGCTATCACCAAGATCGAAGCGGGTTCCTACTGGGATGCGATGCGGCAGGATCGCGCCAATATCAAGTGGGACATCGCCATGTTCGGCTTCAATCCGGCGAATGCATCGGGGCTTTATCAGCTTGTGTCGCTGTTCAAGTCGAATGCCGACGATGCGGCGCGGCCCGATGTGTGGAACATGGCGCGATACCGCAATCCGGAGGTCGATCGGCTGCTGTCCGCAGCCGGCACCGAAGCCGATCGCAAGCAGGCCGCGGCCGATCTCGCCAAGGCGCAGGCACTCATCTGGCACGATGCGCCGTATATCTGGCTGCAGATCAACGAGAATGTGTCGGCCGTGCGCAAGCCGGTGAATGGCGTGCAGGTCTGGCCGATCCTGTTCACTAACGTGCGTCACGCCGCAACGTGATTCCGTGTCAGTGCGAGGCGTATCAGTGCGAGGTCTGTGCGAGCGGCGTCGCGACGCGGCAATCCGATATTGCTTCGTTGACGGCCTGTAACGCCAGCGGCGCCTGATGCTTCGGCTGCTCGCCTGGCGCCTCGCCCTGATCCCGCTGACCGTGCTGGGCGTGGTGACGATCCTGTTCGTGATCTTCAGATCCGTCCCCGGTGATGAAGCCACGATGATCGCCGGCGCCACCGCCACGCAGGCCGAGATCGATGTCGTCCGCAACCAGCTTGGCCTCGACCGGCCGCTGCCGGTGCAATACGCCGGTCACATCGTACGGCTGCTGCACGGTGATCTCGGCTATTCCGCCACCTTCCGCGGCAATCCGATGCCGCGCATCCTGGAGCGCGTGCCCGCGACGCTGCTGCTGACCGCATCGGCAATCGCGTTGACCGTAGCCGCCGGTATTCCCGCCGGCATTCTGGCGGCGGCGTTCCAGCACCGCTGGCCGGATTTCGCGGTATCCACTGGTGTAGTGGCGCTGCTCGCCGTGCCGAACTTCTGGCTTGGCATGATGCTGATCGCGTTGTTCTCCGTACAGCTTCACTGGCTGCCAAGCCTTGGCCTGACCGGACCGGCTTCACTGGTGATGCCGACGATCGCCCTGTCGGCGCGCCTGATCGCTCTGGTGGGACGCCTGGTGCGCGGCATCGTGATCGAGGAGCAGCGCAAGGACTACGTGCGCACCGCATACGCCAAGGGGCTGGCAAGACCGCGTGTGCTGTATCGTCACGTGCTGCGCAATGCACTGATCCCCATCGTCACGGTACTCGGCCTGCAAACCGGCTACCTGTTGGGTGGTTCGGTCGTGATCGAGCGGCTGTTCGATTGGCCCGGCATCGGCGACCTGCTGCTGACCGCGGTCGGACTGCGCGACTACACGCTGGTGCAAGGCATCACCGTGCTGTTCGTCATCGGCTTCCTGCTGATCAACCTGCTGACGGAACTGTTGTATCGCCTGATCAACCCGAGGCTGCGATGAGCGCCGCCGTCGCGCGTGTGGTGCGGCGCAGGCGATCCAGGGGTCTGTTCCTGCCGGTCGGAGCGACGTTGTTGGCAGCGTTCCTGCTGATCGCACTGCTGGGCAACGTGATTGCGCCATACGACCCGAATGCGCAGGACCTGTTGGCAATACTCGATCCGCCGTCGGCCGCGCATTGGTTCGGCACCGATGAGATCGGCCGCGACATCCTGTCGCGGGTTATTGTCGGCACGCGTATCACCCTGGCGATTGCCGGCGCATCGGTGCTGTTCGCTGGCGCGGCCGGTATCTTCCTTGGCCTGATCGCGGGGCATTCGCGCGGCGCCGCGGATCGCGTGATCACAGTCAGCCTGGATCTGCTGATGACAGTGCCGAGTCTGGTTCTGGCGATCGCCGTCGTATCCGCGATCGGCGCAAACGCCGAGGGCCTGATAACCGCGATCACCATCAGTTTCGTGCCGTCGCTGGCGCGCCTGGTTCGCGCGCGCGTTCTGGAACTGCGAGAGCTGGACTACATCGAAGCCGCACGCGCCATCGGCATGCGGCAGCCCCGCATCCTGCTGCGTCACATCCTGCCGAACGCGGCGTCCGTCATCGTCATCGAGCTCAGCCTGATGGCCGGTCAGGCCGTGCTGGTGGGAACCGCACTCGGTTTCCTCGGTCTGGGCGTGCAGCCGCCGGCACCGGAGTGGGGTGCGATGCTCGGCGCAAGCCGGGAATTCCTGGAAGTGGCACCGCATGTCGCGGTGGTGCCGGGCCTGGCGGTCAGCCTGCTGGTGTTCGCCTTCAACCTGTTCGGCGACGGGCTGCGCGATTGGCTCGATCCCACCGCGACACCATGAGGAGTTTGCAGATGGCGTTCGGCATCATCGACGGTCATGCTCACATCTTCCCACCGCTCGCCGGCGCATGCGGCCTTCCCGACGTCGCGACGCATCTGCTGCACCAGCAGCGCGCGATGCACGAACACGGCAACCAGCCGTATCGGCGTCTGCGCGATAATGCTGTTGTTACCGAGCGCGGGCTCTGGGCGGCCGAGGATTCTTCCGTCGCCGGGCGACGGGAGGTCGGCTTTCGCGTCGGACGCTGCGGCCGCTTCGAATGGGAAATCGCCGGTGAGGCGCAGTACGTGCAGTTCCTGCCGCCCACCATGGCGGATATGTCGGCGCCGGCCGATGTGGTGACGAGGCAGATGGACTACGCGGGGATTGCCACCGCGGTATTGCAGAACGATCACATCTATGGCGATTCGGCAGAGGATTTCGCGGACGCGATGGCGCGGTATCCCGGCCGCTTCATCGGACTGGCGCAGGTTCAGGAAGCGTGGGCCTGGCGCGACGATCAAATTATCCGACTCATCGATCAGGTGGAACGACTTGGCATGGCTGGCCTTTACTTCACCTACAGCGGCCTGTTCCGCAATGGCTATCGGATGCACCCGAGTGATCCGACCTACGATCCCCTGTGGCGCGAGGTGACTCGTCTTGATCTGCCGGTGTTCTGGGTCAACCGCGACAATTCCCCTGTTGGCAGCTACGAAGATGAACTGGCCGATGTTGCGCGCATCCTGCAGCGCCATCCCACGATCCGCAGCGTCCTGGTGCATGGCCTGCCGACGTCGCGCTATGCCGATGCGAACGAACGCCTGACCTTGCCGCCGCTGATCGAGCGTCTGATGACCGAATTGCCGGTGTCGGCCGAACTGCTTTACCCGATCTCCTGGGGTGGCCGGTTCGAATATCCCTACCCGAAGGCGCTGGTGCACTTCCAACAACTGCTGGACCGCTTCGGGCCGCGGCGATTCGTCTGGGGTTCCGACATGCCGAACGTCGAGCGCTATTGCACCTATCGGCAGACGTTCACCTACGTTTGGAACCACGCCGATTTCCTGAACGATGCCGACCGGCGCGCGATCTTTCGTGACAATGCGCTGGCGCTGTTCCGCCGCGATCGTATTGCCGGGACCGGCTAGAACGCTGGCAGCCCGATAGCGCTGCTAAACCTGTGCGACGTCCCCGGCGACAAAGCGTTGGCGCCCAACATCGGTATCGACGATCAGGGCGCCATCAGGCGCCAGGTCGGCGAAACGCCCCTCTATCGAGCCATCCCCGCCCGCAAGGCGAAGCACTGTGCCGGGGGGGTGCGCGCGCGCGAGCCAGGCTGCGCGGATCGGTGCGAATCCGTCCCGTTCCCAGATCTCCCACCAGGTCGCCAATGCCGTCAGCAGTTGTTTGCGCGTGCCGTCCACCGTTGCCAGGCCGCCGCAGCCGACAATGGTCGAAACCTTGTAGGCAACATCGGCAGGGGCATGCAGAACGTTCACGCCAATGCCAAGGATCAAGATGCCATCATCTGTTTCCAGCAGTATGCCGGAGATCTTTCCACCGCGCAGCAGAACGTCGTTCGGCCATTTCAGCGTTGTGCGAAGCTGATTGGGCAACATGGTTTCGATGGTATCGGCCACCGCAAGCGCGGCGACGAAGCCAATTTCGCCATAGCGAGTCACGGCCACGTCCGGTCGTAGCACGACCGACAGATAAAGGTTGCCGGGCGGACTTTGCCAATGCCGCGACAGGCGGCCGCGACCGGCGGTCTGTTCGTCTGCATGCACCACCGTGCCGTGTGCCGCGCCTTCCCGCGCAAGGCGCATAGCTGCGTCGTTGGTGGAACCGATGCTGTCGTAATGCCGGACTTCGAACGCAATCACGGCAGTGCGTCAAGCAGCCGCTGCGCCCGCGTGCGCTTCTCTGGATCGGCGTCACGTGCCACGATGCGTTGCAGCACGGAACGCGCGCGCGGATCACCCGCCTCCCCGCGTTCAAAACCCAGCGCGTCGCGCTTGTCGAACCACACCGGATCGAACGGCTTCAGCGTCAGCGGCATCCGCTGCCAGTAATATTTCAGCGTATCGAATCGCCAGCCTTCATACACCTCGTCCCACGACAGCGGCTGCCCATCGGGATTCGCGTTGCCGATGTTGAACGGCTCGCTGACAAGCTGATAGCGCACATCCATCGACATCCGCAGCCGGTTGCTGCGGTTCGGCACGCCCTTGTGCACGGTCATGCTGTGGAACAGGAGCACGTCGCCCACCGCGAACGCACCGGACACCCAGCGTCCCGCCAACGGATTGCTGATCTCGATGCCGCCGGCGCCCCCGGCAATGCCAAAGTCGTAGACGCCAGCAAGATGCGATCCCACCGCGACCTGCAATGGCCCGACGTCCATCGGGCAGTCGATCAGCGGCATCCACGCGGTGTAGACCTCCGCGGTGCCCTGGACATTGGGGAAATCCTGATGCGCCTTGGTGGTGAATTCATCGCACGCCGGAAAGATGTTGCGCATCAGCACGCGGGGATGCGGCAGGATCGGGCCGCCGAGTATGCGCTCGAACAGGTCGATCAGTGCCGGATGGTGTTTCAGCGCGTGGTAATCCTCCAGTCGGTTGATCTGCCGCAGTGTCCGCAGATACGTGGGATCGGGATCGACGCAGAAGCCCGAGGGATCCGCGATCGCGGATTCCACCGGCAGATCCCGTTGCAGCCACCCCGCATCGCGCGCGATCTCGCCGACCTGATGCTGTACGGCGGCAACATCCGCGACCGGCAGCAAGCCGGGAAGAAACAGATATCCGTCTCGACGCATCCTGTCGGCAAGCGCCGATCCGTCGTGCATGAGATCACTCGAGTCAGTAAAAACCTGCATCATAGCCATCCTTGCAAACGCGCGGCTTCTTCGCGGCAACGCTCCGGGCCGCCCAGCATCTGGCGGTTGAAGCTGATGCGCTTGAACCAGTAGTGCAGTCCCAGGAGATCGGTAAAGCCCATGCCGCCGTGCGCCTCGGTCGCCATGCGCGCGATATCGCGGCCAACATCGCCCAGATGCGCCTTGGCATGCAGCGCGGTCAGCCGCGCTTCATCGGGCAGCGCGTCCTGCGCGTAGGCTGCGTACCACACCATCGCCCGGCACGGCTCCAGCACCGTCACCATGTCGGCGAACTGATGCTTCACCGCCTGGAAGCTGCCGATCGTTCGGCCGAACTGCGCGCGCTGCTTCACGTATCCCAGCGCCTGGTCGAACATATGTTGCGCCGCACCCAGCGTATCCGCCGCCAGCACAATCCGTCCCGCATCCAGCACCCGTTGTGCTGTCGCAATCGGCGCATTCGCCGCGTCCAGCACCACTGCGCGTGCATCGTCGAAGGTCAGGTCCACTACCGGCCTGGTGCGATCGACGCTGCGATGCATGTGTCGCGACACGCCCGGTTCGTCCGCGCCCACGACGACCGCGGTGCCATCGGCCAGATACACCAGCAGGTGCGTCGGTGCACCCGCATCGAGCGCGCCTGTGACACGACCGGACAACCGCCCATCGCGCAGCGTCGCGGCGGCAGCACCGGTCTGTCCCGTCAATCCGGCAAACGCCACGCCGAAGCGAACCTCTCCCGCGGCAACCCGCGGCAACCACTCATCCTGCAACGCCACGCTGGCGCCATGCACGAACGCCAGCGTCGCCATCACCACACTGCCGGCAAATGGCGCGAACGCGGCAGCACAGCCCAGCACTTCCGCTGCCACCGCGGCATCCAGCACTGCCAGTCCCGCACCGCCGAAACGCTCCGGCACCAGCAGTCCCGGCAGACCAAGCTCCACCAGGCTGTCCCACAGTTCCGCATCGAACCCGCTGCCGCTCACGGCATGTCGGCGCAATGCCTCGACCGAAAGCCGATCCGCCAGCAGCCCGCGGAGTGAATCCGCAAACAGCCGCTGCTCCTCGTTGAGTGCGAATTCCATCCGCTACACCCTCGCGACCTTCGGTTCCCGCGGCAGGTCCAAACCCCTCTCGGCGATGATGTTCGTCTGGATATTGTTGGAACCGCCGCCGATCATCAGCCCGACATCGTACATGTAATCGATGTTCCAAGTGGTGGCGTCGTCATCTTCGGCATCCTCACCGGCACTTTCAAACGGCAGTCCCGTAACCCCCAGCGTATCGATTGCAAGCGAGGCCAGACGAAAGCCGAGTACCGTGCCGCCATACTTGATGATCATGCGCTTCACGCCGGAATCGATGCCCTGCGCCGCTTCGGTCAGCAGCCGCAGACTGTGCGCCTTCCATGCCAGCATCTCGCCTTGCAGACGCAGCAGCCGGTCGCGGTACTCCGCCATGGCGATCAGCGGCGTGCCGTCGATCTCGGTAGACCGCATCAACGCGATAAGCTGTTCCAGCCGCTGCGTCAGCTTGCCAGCATCGCCGATCATTGAACGTTCATGCTTCAGCGTGACATTCGCAACGTACCAGCCCTTGCCGCGTCCCAGCACGATCTGCGTCTCCGGCACGCGCACATCGGTGAAGAACACTTCGTTGAACTCCGCGCGTCCCGTCATGGTACGCAGCGG
>DATKFJ010000279.1:0-13300 GCA_035511435.1 Acetobacteraceae bacterium
CCACCGGACAGCACCTTGTCCCATTTCTCCTCTTCGTTCATGCGCGGGATCAGACGCTTCAGGCCGCACCGCGTCAGCGCCTGGCGCAAACTGTCATCGGTGTGGGTTTCGCCGGCGTCCGGATAGCACAGCACCTGGCGCAACGTGCCGAGTGGCATGTACGGCCGTTGCGGCAGGAAGGCGATCTTCGCGCCGGCGGGTAGCCGCACGCTGCCCGAACCCCATGGCCATAACCCGGCAACGGCACGGATCAACGTACTCTTGCCGGTACCGGACTCGCCCATCAGCAGCACTTTTTGTCCGGCGGTGATCACCGTGTCCGCCTCATCGATCATGATTCGGCCGTCATGCTGCGCGACGGCCAGGTCGTCGAGATGAATGTCGCTGTCGGGACTATCCTCGATCGTGATGCGTTCGCTGTCCACGATGCCGACCGATGCATCGAGATCGGAAAACGCGGTCCACAGCCCGGTCACGCGGCCTGCCGATGCCAGCCATTCGGCGATTCGGGAATAGTTGTCGACCAGCCAGTTCAGCGCCACCTGGACCTGTACAAACGCGGCGGCGGATTGCGTCAGCTCGCCGAGGGTAATTTCGCCGCTCAGGTAATTCGGCGCGGCCAGCAACAACGGCAACACGGGTGCCATCACGCCGTTGCCGCCCATCAGCCAGGTGAGCCAGGCCTGACGCGATACCACCTGGGTCCACGCCGTGGTGACGAGTTGCATCGTTGCCCGAAGGCCTTTGACCTCGTCTTCGGCGCCACCGACCATGGCGATGCTCTCGGCATTCTCCCGGACGCGGCCCATTTCATAACGCAACTGGGCCTCGGTGCGGTTGCGCTGTTCGATCCGATTGATCAATGCCCGGCCGAACAGCATCATGGAAGCCGACATGACAATCGAATAGATGATTGCGGCGTAGACCATGAAGCCGGGAATGCGCCAGCCGAAGAAGGTTGCGGAACCACTGGCCGACCACAGCACGCTAAAGAACACCGCCGCGGTCAGCACGGCATTGGCGATGCCGTAACCGAAATCGACCACCGGTTCGGTGGCAACCTTCGCATCCTCTGCGATACGGAATTCCGGTGAGTCGAGATCCGGGGCGGCGATGCTGAGTCGGTAGAAGCGCTGTTCTCCAAGCCACTGTGCGACCAGGCGACGGGTCAGCCATTGTCGCCAGAGAATTTGCAGCCGCATGCGGAAAACCAGTTGCAGCACAGCAACGAGTGCCGCGGCGAATGCCAACGCCAGGAAGATCGCGATGGCCTGGTAAGCGAATGTCTGGTCGTGTCGCTGCAACGCGTTGAAGAACGCGCGGTTCCAAAGGTTGATGCCGTACTGGACGACGATGTTGCCCACGATGAGAAGCAGGCTGATGAACGTCAGGCCCCACGCCTGAAACGCTGTGGGGCCTTTCCAATAATTGCCCGCCAAACGCCAATAGGCGCGCATGGAGCCGCGTGGGCGAGGACGCTTGTCATCCTGTAGCGGGACGGTTGGGAGCTCTGTCATGCGTCCGTCATTTCCAAAATGGACCGGATGGCCCGGGCGAGCAGGGCAATGCCGAGGTGCTCGCGGTGGCAAATCAATGCATCGGGAGGTGGGGTTTTAGGTCGATCACCGCAAGCTTGAGGATGGCGCTGTCACTGGAAGGTGCGTGGCAATCTGTCCCACGGGCAGTGTCACGCGGGCGCGAGATTGGCGCGTCGCCATGCTTCTCGCGATGCCACCTGGTGGCTGAGCGGTGTCAGTAAATCCCCAGGTGCTGGTGCAGATCGACACCATCGCGTTTCAGTGTCGCCGCTGTATCGTCGACCACGACGCGGCCACTGTTCAGGATCACGATGTCATCAGCGACGTCGAACACCAGCTTCGCATTCTGCTCGACCAGCAGGATCGACAGCCCATGCTGCTTGAGTTGTCGTATCGTCGCCATCACCTCTGCAACGATCTGCGGGGCCAGGCCTTCGGATGGTTCATCCATCAGCAGGACGCGCGGGTTCGCCACCAGGGCGCGTGCGATCGCCAGCATTTGCTGTTCGCCGCCGGACAGATAGCCGGCGTACTGGTCACGTCGCTCACTGAGGCGGGGGAAGGTTGCGAACACGCGGTCGAAATTCCAGGGCGCGGCGGCCCGGTTCCGTGGCTTGCGGGCGGCGACCGTGAGATTTTCGCGGACAGTCAGGCTGCGGAACACGCGACGGCCCTGCGGCACCAGTGCGACGCCGTGCGCTGCGATTGCCTCGGGCGAACGGCCGGCAACCGAGCTGCCGTAGATAGTGACTGTGCCGCGGCGCGGCGGCAGCCAGCCGACCGCAACGCTCATGCAGGTCGACTTGCCGGCGCCGTTGCGGCCCAGCAATCCGAGCAGACGGCCTTCGCCAAGGTGCAGCGATACGCGATGCAGCACGTGGCTGTCGCCGTAGTAGGCATCGATGTCGCTCAGCAGCAGCGCGTCATTGGCCAAGGTAGATCTCCTTGGTACGCGGATGGTTGACGACCTCGGTGCGCGTGCCCTCCACGATGACCTGGCCGAAATGCAGCACGGTGATGCGTTCGGCGAATTCCAGTGCGACGTCCATGTCGTGCTCGATCATCACAATGGTCACGTCGCGCGGGATGTTGCCGATGAGGCTGAGCACATCGCGTCGTTCTTCGACCGAGAGGCCCGCGAACGGTTCATCCAGCAGGAGCACTTTCGGTCTTTGTGCCAGCGCCATGGCGATCTCGATGCGTCTGCGCTCGCCATACGAGGTCTGCGCCACTGGACGCGCGGCAAGGTCGTCCAATCCAACATGGGCCAGCGCTTCGCGCGCCCTGACCAGCAGATCGTGCTGCCGATCCAACCGGACGATCGGATTCCAGCGCAGGGGTGACAAGCCGAGCAGCGACAGTGTGACGTTGCGCAGCAAAGTCTCGCCGGGAAACAGCGTGATGATCTGATAGGTCCGCGCCAGGCCAAGATGGGCACGCCGCCTGGTCGGCACATTGGTAATGTCGCGGCCGAACAGTGTGATTTGTCCGGAGTCGACACGCAGTTCGCCGGTGACCAGATTGAACAGCGTGGTCTTGCCAGCGCCGTTCGGACCGATGATCAGGCGGCGCTCGCCTGGCGCGACAGCGAGGTTCACGGTCGAGGTGACGCGCAACCCGCCAAATGACTTGTTGAGGTCCTGCAATTCGAGCGCGGTCATGGTTCGCTCTCGCGGCCGAGTGCTGGCGCGGTGGCGCGCGAACGCAGCGATGCGATCGCCCAGCGCCACAGGCGTACCGAGCCGGGCACGAGTCCTTCGGGCATGAAGACGACAATGACCACGAAGATTGCGCCTAGTACGAAATTCCAGCGTTCGATGTAGGCGCTGGCGACATCCTTCATGATGATGACGAGTGCTGCGCCGGCGATCGGTCCCAGCAATGTTGCGGTGCCGCCGGCGATCACCATCAGCAGCGCTTCGGCTGACGCGCTGAGCGCAACGGTCTGCGGACTGACGAACTGGTTGTAGTAGAGATACAGCAGGCCCGCGACGCCGCTCCAGAATCCCGAGAACAGGAATGCGAGAAAGCGGGTCAGCCAGACATTATAGCCCAGCGCGCTCATGCGCCGAGCCTGGTCGCGCGTGCCGCGCAGCGCTGCTCCGAACGGGGACGCAACGAACATCGCCATCGCGCCGACGGCGACCAGGAACACGACGAGCGTTGCCCAGTAGAAGGCGGGTGCCGATGTGAGCGACAGGCCGAATGGCGCGGGACGCGCGGTGATCGAGATGCCGTTATCGCCGTTGGTCAGGCTGATCCAGCGATACGCGATGCCCCAGACAATCTGTCCGAGTGCGACGGTGATCATGACGAAGCCGAGGCCGGTGCCACGTAACGCCAGTATTGCGAATATCGCCGTCACCACCAGTGTCGCGACACTGGCGCCGATCGCCACGACGACGGACCCGTGGCCGGCATTGATCAGCGTCGCTGCGGCATAGGCGGACACACCGAACAGCGCGGCATGACCGAGCGTGACCAACCCGGCATAGCCCACCAACACGTTCAGCCCGAGCGCCAGGACCGCGAAGATCAGAATCTGTGTTGCGATGTTCACGTAGTAGCTGTTGCCGACCCAGAACGGCACCGTCGCCAGTGCCAGCAGTGCGACGGCGAGTGCGAGCCGCTTCACAGGGTAACCCGGCCGAACAGTCCTTGTGGCCGTACCACCAGCACGACCAGCATCGGCAGGAACAGAACGACGTAGGCCAGCTCTGGGAAAAGTGCCTGGCCGAAGTTATACAGGAAGCCGACCACGAAGCTGCCTACCAGAGATCCCATCAGCCGTCCGGTGCCGCCGAGGATGACGACAACCAGTGCGAGCGGCAGCATGTCCTGGTCGAGACCGGGATAGACGGAAAGGATCGGTGCGCCGATCACGCCGGCGAACCCGGCCAGTCCTGCGCCCAGTGAAAACACGATGGTGAACAGGTGCGACACGCGGATGCCGACGACTCGTGCCATTGCCGGATCGTCGACCGCGGCGCGGATCATTGCTCCCAGGCGTGTCCGGTCCAATAGTCCCCAGAGCGCGACGGCGATGACGACGGCGATGAGGATGATCGCGAGCCGATAGGTTGGGAACGCCATGCCGAGCATGGCGGTTGCGCCGCGCAAGGCGACGGGCGTTTCGACAGAGATCGGATCGCCGCCCCACAGCATCAGGCAGGCATCGGCGACCATGAACGACAAGCCGAGTGTCACCAGCACCTGAGCGAGTTCGGCGCCGATCAGGCGGCGCAGGACGAAGCGCTCGATGATCGCGCCGAACAGTGCGACACCGAGACCCGCGAGCAGCGCCGCGAGCCAAAAGCCGGTGCCCGCAGCGATCAGGCTGACGCCGAAATAGGCGCCGAGCATGAACATCGATCCATGCGTCAGATTGGGAATGCGCATCAGGCCGAAAATCAACGAGAAGCCGGCAGACAGCAGGAACAGCAAACCGCCCAGCGTGACGCTGTTGACGGCGAGGATCAGCCACAGGTGCATCGCTTGTCCGGTGCTGGGGTCTCAGCTTTTCAGCGGGGGATAGTCGCGCGAGTAGACTGGTTGCGCGAGGAACCATTTCTCGTCGAAGGTCCAGAACTGGCTTACGTTCGGATAGGTCTTGATTGTGGTCTGCACCAGCTTGCCGTCCTTGCGCTCCAGCCGGCGAATATAGACTGTGCCGACGACATTGCCGAAATGGTCGAAGTGGAACGGCCCGCGCGGTGAGTCGGTCAGCGACACCGCGCGCATCGCCGCGATCAGTGCTGCCTTGTCGTCGGTCTTGCCGCCGGTCTTTTCCAGTGCCGCCTCGGTGACCATGCCATTGATGTAGAGGCCGGCTGCGTACAGGCCAGGAATGGCGCCGGTGTCGCGCACCATACCGGCGATAAACTTCTTGTTGCTCGGTGTGTCGAGATCGGATGTGTAGGCCGACGCCGAGATCAGCCCGATCGCCTCGTCGCCGAAGCTCTTCAGCAGTGCGTCGTCACCAGCGGTGCCGCCGCCGAGTACCGGCAAGGTCATGCCGGCATCCTTGTACTGCTTCATGAACTTCAGTGGATTCGAGCCGGCGAAGCCCTGCACAACGGCATCGACACCGCTGAGCTGCGCGATGTAGGGCGTGTAGTCGGGCGTGACGATCGGCGGCCATAGCTTTTTCATGACACGACCGCCATCGTCTTCGAACACGCGCTGGAAACCGCCCATCTGCTCGTAGCCGTACGCGAAGTCCTCGCTGATTGTCATGACGGATTTGTATTTCAGTTCCTTCGCGGCGTAGTCGGCCAGCGGATGCATGTTCTGCGCCGAGGTGCCGGATGCGCGCACGAAATACGGGTTGGGCTTGCGCTGCGTCATGTCTTCGGCCGCGGCCAGACTGAGGATAGGCGTCTTGTGCGCGGCGACATAGTCGGAGATGGCGAGCAGTTCGAACGCGGCGAGCGGGCCGAAAATCATGTCGACGTTGTCGCGCTCGATCAGTTCCTGCGCCTTTGTCTTGGTGCCCGCGGGATTGCCGCCGGTGTCGGCGACCACCAGTTCGACCTTGCGGCCGGCCAGCATGTTGTTGCGGTCCTTGAGGAACAGATTGGTTCCCTGCTCCATCTGGATGCCACCCTGCGCAAGTGGGCCAGTCTTCACGGTGAGCAGGCCGATTCGAATCGGCGTGTTCTGTGCGATGGCCGGCATCGGCAATGCCGCGGCGGCAGTGCCTGCAAGGAACGCGCGGCGACGAAGTTTGGCGTGCATGTTGTGGAGTCCTCCCGCGCCCGGTTTTCCGAGCTGGCACATTCGTAAAGCGGCGGTGTTTGGGCGTCCAGGGTGGGAATCGAGCCCGGTTCCCGTCAACCTTTACAAATGTTACGGCCGCAGAAACCGCACCAGCAGTTCGCTCACTTGCTTGGGCTGCTCCTGCTGGACCCAGTGGCCGGCGCCGTCGATCAAATGACATCCCAGCATGTTCGTGCACGCGCTTTCCTGCATGCGCTCGATTGCGCCGGGACGCTGATAGACGCCCCAGTCGCTGCTGCCGGCAATGAAGATCGACGGCACATCGATCGTTCTGCCGGAGAACAGTTGCAGCTCTGCCGTGTCGAGCTCGCTCGTGCCGCGGCGATACCATTGCAGACCGCCCTGGAAACCGGTGCGCTGATATTCGCCGGCGTAGACGGAAAGTTCGCTGTCCGGCAGCCAGCGGCACGCGGCGATCTCAGCGGCGGTCGGCATCTCGTGCGCCACCGTCTCTGCCATCGTCTCATGGAGGTCCATGATGTAGTAGGTCGGCATCTTCGCCAGTTCATCAGCGGTCCAACCCTGGAGCCGGAACGGTTTGTTGCGCAGCCAGTCGGCGCTCTTGTGGTGGTAATAGGCGCGCAGGAACGCATGCACGCCCTGACTGCAATGCCACATGTCGGCGTTGGCCGGCCGTGTCGAATAATACCACTGGTAGTGCTTGCGCGGCCGGTCCAGCTTGGCCAATGCATCATGAATGCTGGGTGCGGACGCCGCGGTCTGGCGCGGACTGTTCGCTGTGTTGAACGGCAATGCCGGCGGCCCCGCGAACGGGGCGCTCATCAGGGCGACGGAGCGGAACACGTCGGGCCGCACCAGCGCGCACCAGGCCGCCACCGGAGAGCCGAAGTCGTGCCCGACCACCGCGGCCACGGAACGATAGCCAAGCGCGGAGACCAGCCCCAGTGCGTCGCGCACCGCATTCAGCATGCGGAACGATTGCAGGTCGCCATCGACGTCGTAGTCGGCGTGCCAGCCGGTGGTGCGGCCGTAACCCCGCAGGTCGGGCGCCACGACATGGAACCCGGCCGCAGCCAGCAGCGGCATCAGGTTGCGCCAGGAATACGCCAATTCCGGAAATCCGTGCAGCAGCAGTACGCATGGCCGGTCGGCGGGTTCGAACCCAGCTTCCAGCAGGTGAATTCGCAATCCGTTGATGTCGGGGACGAAACGCGAGCGGACGCCGGCGGGAAGCACGGCGCTGTCGAGTGGGGCGATGTCGGAGCCGCTCATCGGCCATTCTCCCAGGCTTCGGCGCGATCGAACGCGGCCTCGATGCGCGCGTGCCGCGCCTTCACCGCTTCGCGTTCGCCGGCATGGGTCAGCACATAGAACTCGTTGTGTTGGATGGCGTGCAGCACGCGCTGGCCCGCTGCCTCGGGTGCTATGCCGCGGCCCATCGCACCGCGCAGCGCTTCCTGCTGGGGTCGCGCATAGGGGCCGCCGAAACGCTCCGGTCGTGTGGCGGCGGAGGCGAAGATCCGCGTTTCCACCGCGCCGGGGCACAGCACAGACACGCCGATTCCCGCGTCCTCAACCTCCTGTTCCAACGCTTCGGACAACGCCACCACGGCGTATTTCGTCATGGAATAGGCGCCCTGGTTGCGGCCTTTGCGAATGAAGAAGCCGGAGATCGATGCGGTGTTCACCACATGGCCGCCTTCGCCGTGGCGGCGGATCAGCGGCACGAAATTGCGGATGCCGTTGATCACGCCCAGCACGTTGACGCCGATCACCCAGTTCCACTCGTCTGCGCCAACTTCTTCCACGCGGGTGCCGTGCATCGCGACGCCCGCGTTGTTCACCGCGACGTGCAACTTGCCGAACGTTTGCTCCGCCGTGCGTCCGGCGGCGGCGACGGATGCTGTGTCGGACACGTCCACCAGCACATCGATCGCCTTGACACCGAGTGCTTCGATATCGCGGCGCGCGGTCTCCAGCGAGGCTTTCTGGATGTCGGCGAGGACGAGGTTCATTCCGGCTCCGGCGAGCGCTTTGGCGATGCCGAGGCCGATGCCTGATGCGGCGCCGGTGACGATGGCGGTCTTGCCCTTCAGGTTCTGCATTCTGGTTTCCCCATAATAGCGCCATTGCATCCGCGGCGATTACGCCATGCGCGCCGAACGCCGCCACGACACGGATTCGATCCGGTGCATTGGCCTATTCGGCGCATGGGCAGGTTCGGCTGCATCGGCCAGTACCTCGCCGAGGATGCGGGCGAAGTGATGGTTTACATCGCGCGCGGTCACCGTCTCGGCCATGGGCTGCTTGTTCGTCCTGTTTACTGTAGGACGCATACCCATGCTTGCCAATGCAATCCGAACGTCGCTTGACCCTCCGCCCGCGCACCCTTACACGCGCGCCATGAACGCTCCCTCGGACGGCCATTCCAGCGACCCCACCGAACGGGCCCACGTGCTCGCGCAGGCGTTGCCTTTCCTGCGGCGATACGCCGGCGCCACCATCGTGGTGAAATACGGCGGGCACGCCATGGGTGAGGAGCACCTGGCGGAACAGTTCGGCAGCGACATCGCACTGCTGAAGCAGGTTGGCGTGAACCCCGTCGTGGTGCACGGCGGCGGCCCACAGATCAACGCGATGCTGAAGCGTCTCGGCGTTCAATCGAGCTTCGTGGATGGGTTGCGCGTCACCGATTCGGTGACGGTCGAAGTGGTGGAGATGGTGCTCGCCGGCACGGTCAACAAACACGTCGCCAGCTTGATCACACGGGCCGGTGCGCTCGCTGTCGGCGTGTGCGGCAAGGACGGCGGCCTGATCCGGGCGCGCAAGCTGATGCGAACCAAGAAAGACCCCGACAGCAACATCGAGCGTGTGCTGGATCTGGGTTTTGTCGGCGAGCCCGAGCACGTCGATGTGCGGGTGATCCATGCACTGACCGGCGCGGGGCTGGTGCCGGTGATCGCTCCGGTCGGCGTGGGGGTGGACGGGCAGACCTATAACATCAATGCCGACGCCGTAGCTGGCGCAATCGCCGGTGCATTGGGTGCGACGCGTCTGCTGATGCTGACCGACGTGCCTGGCGTGCTGGATAACGACAAGCGGTTGATCCCGGAGCTGAGCATTGGCGATGTCGAGGCTGGCATTGCCAGCGGCATGATAACCGGCGGGATGATTCCCAAAGTGGAAAACTGCATTGACGCGGTGCGGCGCGGGGCAAAGGGTGCCGTTATACTGGATGGCCGCGTGCCGCATGCGTGTCTGCTGGAGCTGTTTACCGAAGCGGGCCCGGGGACGATCATCCTGGCGTAGACCTTCATCAGCAAGACGCGGGACGCGAACTCCAACGCTGGTTCCTCGTTCGTCAGATCGGCTCGTGCAGAAAGCGGTTGACCAGGCGGTCGGCGCGACTGCGATCGGCCCGTTGCTGTGCATGCATCAGGTTGCGCGAAGCTGAACCCAGATAGAAGCGCTCGTACTGCTCGTTGCGGCTGGCCAATGCCGTTCCGGCGAAATCCCATGCCAGCCGGAAGATGCGCGCGCGCTCTTTCGCAGTTAGTCCATCAGCGCCGAGCAGGTAAGTTTCCAGCACCGGTCCCAATGCAGGGTCGGCAAACTGCGCAGCGGTTGGCGTGGTCAACAAATTGTGCGAGCCAAGTTCGCGGATGATCTCGTTCACCCGTGGAAACCAGCGTGGCAGGCTGGTGCGCAAGGCGATCAGTGGCGGTGCATCGGGAAACCAAACACCGTTGCCGTACTCGTATGAATCTCTCTCGGCTGCGCGGATCGCGGCGCGGGCAAATTCGGCGAATGTCCAGATTTCGCCCAGCATCTGTTGCGCCTGCGGCAGCGAGGCATTGATTGCCGCAGCCATTCGCGTGGCGATCCCCCACGCAAACGTCAGCTTGGTTTCCGCCCGAATCATCGACTGCTGCATGATGTTGGGCCACCAACTCGACCTCAGGACGCCGTTGTAGGCGGCCAGGCTGCCGTCGATGAACACACGCTCGCGCGGGATTTCGACATTGTCGAAGATCACGAACGCATCCTGCTCGTCGAACCGGCTGGAGAACGGATGGTCGAACACGGAACCGGGCACCGAGACGCTGTCGCGGCACAGGAACTTCAGTCCTGGTGTCGCCATCGGAATGCAGAAGCTAAGCGCATGCGCGGGATTTGCGTCCGGCATCGGGGCGGCCGGGTACACCGCGATCTCGTCGGCGAACGGCGCCAGCGTGGCGAGCACGCGTGCGCCGCGCACCAGGATGCCGTGCTCGGTGTCGCACACCTTGTGCAGCGCGACGGGATCCAGGCCTGCCGGTACCACGCCTTTTGCGCGATCCACCGTCGAGTGGATGATCGCGTGGGTCAGCGACAGATCGGCGCGCGCCATGTGCTTCTGGTAGCGCACCAGGTTTGCCGCGCCGGCCTCGTTGCCGCCGATCGACCACTCGTCGTGCCGCCCGGCAAATCCGGCATACGTCACATTGACGTAGTCGGGCGTGCGGCCCATCAAACCCACAGAGAATTCAGCGATCGCCTGCAACCCCGCATGTCGCCGCTCGAGATCGGCGCGCGAGTGCGGGATCATGTGACTGACATTGATCGGCTCGCCGGTTTCCGGGTCCGGCATCAGGCAGTACTCGGCCTGCGCGTGCTGCAGGTCGAACACCGCGGCGATGGCATGCGCGCCGCCAGATAGGGCAGGGTGCGCTGCTGGATCGGTCACCTTTTCGCCGCCGAGCCAAACCTCGCGGTCGTCTTTCAGTCCGCGAAGGAATTGCTCACCCGTGCGCGCTGGCAAATGCCGCTATTCCTTTACCGCCCCGGTCATCGACGACACATAATACTCGACGAAGAACGAATAGATCAGCGCGACCGGCACCGAGCCAAGCAGCGAGCCAGCCATCAGCGAACCCCACTGATACACGTCACCGGTCACCAGTTCGGTCAGGATCGCCACCGGCACCGTCTTCTTGTCGGTCGATTGGATGAATGCCAGTGCGTAGATGAACTCGTTCCAGGACAGCGTGAATGCGAAGATGCCGGCGGAAATCAGTCCCGGCACTGCCAGCGGCAGCGTGATGCGCCTAAGAATCTGCAACCGCGAGGCGCCGTCGATCAGCGCGCATTCCTCCAACTCGTATGGGATCGACTTGAAGTAGCCGATCAGCAGCCAGGTGCAGAACGGTATCAGGAACGTCGGATAGGTCAGGATCAACGCCACCGGATTGTCGAACAGGCCGAACTGATAGATCAGCGTGGCGAGTGGAATGAACAGGATCGACGGTGGCACCAAATAGGCCAGGTAGATCGCCAGGCCGAAATGCTGCGCGCCCCTGAAGCGCAGCCGTTCGATCGCATAAGCAGCCAGCACGCTGGAGGTCACCGACAGGAAGGTTGCCGCGACGGCGATTCCCATCGTGGTCATCAGCCAACGCGGATACTCCGTCTGGAACAGCAGCACTTCGATGTTGTGCAGTGTCGGTGAATGGATCCAGAACGGATTGTACTTCTTGTAGTCGTACATCTCGTAGTCGGGCTTGAACGCGGTGATTCCCATCCAGTAGAACGGGAACAGCAGGATGATCACGAACAGCGCCAGCGGAATGTAAACCGTCACGGTGCGGCGCAGCCCGGAGTCCCACGACAGACGCTCCGGCACATCGATCGAGCGACCGGCGACGGCTTCCACTTCGAGCGGTGAGTCGGGAAGGAAGGCCTCAGTCATTCGCTTCGCCCTGCTGCCACTTGCGCCGACCGACGCCGAAGAAGCACAGCAGCGTGGCAAAGATCAGGAACGGAATCATGGAAACCGCGATCGCCGCACCCTCGCCAAGCTGTGCGCCCGGGATGGCGCGCTGGAACGCCAGCGTGGCCATCAAATGCGTGGTGTTGAACGGGCCGCCGCGTGTGATCGCGTAAACCAGTTGGAAGTCGGAGAAGGTGAAGAGCACCGACAGTGTCAGAGCCACCGCCAGGATCGGCATCAGCAGCGGCACGGTGATGCGGCGAAATCGCTGCCAGCCGGTTGCGCCGTCGAGCAGCGCCGCCTCATACAGCGACGGCGAGATGGTCTGCAGGCCCGCCAGCAACGTGATCGCCACGAACGGAATGCCGCGCCAGATATTGGCGACGATCAGCGACCAGCGCGCCGGCCACGGCGTGCCGAGGAAGTTGATGTAGGTGCTGCGCAGATGCAGCACGTCGACGACGATGTAGGACACGATGGAGAACTGCGGCGAATAGATCCACCACCAGGCGATCGCCGACAGGACTGTCGGCACGATCCACGGCAGCAGCACGATAGCGCGAATGAATGCCTTCCACGGGATGTGATGGTTCAGCAGCAGCGCCAACCACAAGCCGAGTGCGAACTTACCGATGGTGGCAACCACGGTGTAGAAGATCGTGTTGGTCACCGACATCCAGAACACCGGGTCGTCCATCAGGTCGCGGAAGTTGTCGAGCCCGATGAAATGGCCCGGCTGGCCGATCGTCGTATCGGTGAGCGACAGCCAGATGCCGAGGCCCAGTGGATAGGTCAGGAACACCACCAGCAGGCCGATCGTCGGCAACAGACACAGGAACACCAGGAACGGCTTATAGTCGAACAATCGCGTCACCCAGCCATCCGGCTGGCGTTCGAAGCGGATACGTCGAGTGGCGACTTCTACTGTTGCGTCCATGTCTCTCCGCGGGATTGTCCCGCCCCTTCGGCAGCGGCGCCGCCAGCATCGGCGGCGCCCCATTCGTTACGTGTCAGGCGCGCTTGTAGTAACGCTCGGCTGCCTTTGCCGCCTGCTTTGCCGCACCTTCCGGCGTGGCGTTGCCGGTGACCACGGATGCGAACATGTCAACCACGGTGTAGTTGGCAATCACCGCGGCAGACGATGCGCTGATCGGTCCCTTGTAGCCGTCGTAATATGGCGTATCCATCGCGGAGGCATACGGCAACAGCTTCGGATCGGACTGCCAGAACTTCATGTGGCTGTAGGCCTTCAGCGACTGGCACCAGTAGCCGA
>DATKFJ010000280.1:0-2744 GCA_035511435.1 Acetobacteraceae bacterium
CGATCATCAGCAGCACCTCGGCTATTTTGCAGACCACGATCACGCGCGGCTTGGGAAATCGGTCGGCAAGCTCTCCCGCAGTCGCCGACAGCAGAATGTACGGAGCAATGAACAACGCACCCGCCAGCGCCGACAGCCCCGTGCCGCCAACGCCAAGCTGGAAGATCGCCAGCACCACCATCGCGTTCTTCACCAGATTGTCGTTCAGCGCGCCGCACGACTGCGCCAATGCAAGCGGCCACAGGCGGCGCGTCTTCAACAAGCCGATCGGACCATGCGCGGTCGTCATGACCACGCGTGTCCCGAGCATCGGCAGCGGTACCGAGTCACGGCCAATGTCCGCGGCAACCCCGGCCATGAAAAAAACTGCGAGCGGCGTTGCGTGTCAGGTGCAAGGCCACACGGCAATCTCGCACCGGCGTGGCCCTACCATCCCACAGCATACGCCGTGCGACGCGGATCGGCGCCAGCCCATTTCACCCCGCTGCGCGTATCGGACTGGATGGTGCACACCGAACCCGCGAGGTACTTCCGCTCCGGCCACCATTCAACATGATGCCCCAGTGCTGTCAGCACCTCACCCGTCGCCGACCCGATGTCCTGTTCAACGCACAGATGCCCAGGCCGATACGCATGCGGCAGCGTTGATTCCGGCCACGAGTAACTGGCGAAGCGCGGTGCCTCGCAGGCCGATTGCGGATCCATCCCGAACACCACCTGGTTCAGAAACACCTGCACCATCGCCTGGCCGAGCACTTCGCTGCCAGGCGATCCGAACGGCATAACCAATTCACCAGGCTTTATCGCGATCGCGGGATTGGCCGACATGCGCGGCCGACGCCCAGGGCCGACCCGCGCAGGATGATCGAACCCGGTGTAGCCGCGTGAACCCCACAGCGACGGCACAATGCCGGTGCCCGGCACCACAGCGCCACCAATCGTCGGATCACTCGGCGTAGCAGCGAACACATTGCCGTGGCGATCCGCCACACAGAGAAACGATGTCTCAGGCTTGGTGTCGGCAATCGCCAGCGGCGCACCGGCGGATGGGTCCGGGCGCCATGGCGGAATGGAAACACCGCCAACTTCGCCCGCCGGCGGCATGCCGGGCCAAGCCTTCGCCGGATCGAACAAGGCCCGCCGGCGCGCCGCGTACTCCGGCGACAACAATGTGCCGACCGGCACCTCAACGAAATCCGGATCGCCGAAATACACTTCCCGATCCGCCGCGGCGAGTTTCAACGCCTCCGTCACGGCGTGAACGTAGGCCGCCGAATTATGCCGCATCGACTTCAGATCGAGGCCCTGCAAAATATTCAGCGCCTCCAGCACCATCGGACCCTGCGACCAGGCGCCGCAGCCATACACATCGAATTCGCCGAAGCGGATGCGACATGGCTGCTCGACGCGGCTGCGAAATTCCGCCAGGTCGTCCGCCGCCAGCCAGCCGTCGTTCTCCCGCTGGTGCCGCACGATCGCGCCGGCGATGTCGCCGCAATAGAACGCATCGTGCGCGGCACGCAGTCCCGCGATCCGATCGCCGCGCGCGTGCGCCGCCTCTTGATCCGCCATGTATTGCAGTGTGAGACCCAGATCGGCCTGCACGAAAATCTCGCCAACCTCCGGCACGCGGCCGTTCGGCAGAAAGATCGCGGCGGTGCTCGGATACTGCCGAATCTCGGCCTGCTTCGCTGTCAGGATCTCGGCAAAGAACGGATACGTCGGAAACCCCTCGCGCGCGAAACGAATCGCCGACGCCGTAACATCGCCGAACGACATGGTGCCGAAGCGTTCCAGCGCGGTGATCCAGTTGGCGGGCGCCGCCGGCACCACCGTTTGCAGCATGCCGTCCGGGATACGCCCGCCGAAATTGCGATGGAAGTGTTCAAGGTTCGCCGCCTTCGGCCAAACCCCGACGCCGTTGATCACATGCGGTGCATCGCTACCCGCGAGATGGATCATGATCGGCGCCACGCCGCCAAAGCCGACGAACTGACTCTCCAGCACGTCGATCGCCAATCCTGTCGCCACGCCCGCATCGATCGCGTTCCCGCCGGCTTCCAGAATCTGCCAGCCGGCCAGCGAGGCATAGTAGTGCCCCGACACCACCACATGGCGCTGTGCGATCACGTTGGGGCGACGCGGACGCTGCGGGCCGGAAAGGTAGCCGGAATCAAGCATTGCGAATTCCTCTCGCGGTCATCGCCATCATTGCGAGTGCCACATTGGCCGGTGGCGCAATATCCTTTTCCCTTCTCTTACGGGAAGCGGCAGGGCGTGGCTGCACCGCAGCACGTCAGTCCAGCGCCACGTCATGCCGCGGCCGTCCCCAATCGCCGGCGGCCGCCGCGCAACGTGCGACATCCTCCTCCAGCATCAACCCCTGCGCCACGAGTTCGCGCGCCGCAGCGGTGATCGCCGCAACATAGGCCGCCTTGTCGGGATAGCGCTCCAGGATCGACAGCCGCGGATCGCCGGTCATCTGCCGCTCCTCGGGCGATTCCGGGAACGGGATGTAGCTGCCCTCGAAGCGATTCTGCGATCCATGTCCGTGGCCGTGCACGCGCAAATTCCAGCCGGTGTAGGTGCCAAGCGGTGCAGCTACCATCGGCGCTCGCACGCCGGGGACATCGTTGCCGTCGCGATCCACCGACGGCACCAGCACGGTGTATTGCTTGCCCGGCGCATCGGGAGAATTTCCCCCGGGCACCGGCGCCGGCGGTTCGCGCAAAATGCCACGCTCC
>DATKFJ010000281.1:0-5843 GCA_035511435.1 Acetobacteraceae bacterium
CGGCGCGCTGCAGGCCGGCCATGTAGGACTGCAATTGCGGTGCGTCGCAACCGGCAGGTGGGCGGCCGTGGGTGGCGGCAAAGGAGGAAAAATCGTCCAGGTCGGCCTGGTAGGCCAGCAGGGTGTTGCGCGCGGCGCCTCGTTCGGCGGCCAGCATTTCCAGAAACGCCTCGATATGCCGGTCCGGGGCGGGGTGCCGGTCCAGGGCGGGGGCCTCAGTTGCCTGGGAACTTGTCGTTGGGCAGCACTTTCTCGACCGAGTGCGTCGTTGGATTGGGCGGGTACTCTCCCAGCATGACCATCGCGGCGCCCAGCACCACGAGCCCCGCCAGCACGACAAACAGGAAAATGCGGATCATCATACGCTCACCGGCTCTGGTTCGACGGGACTCGGCGCGGGGATCACCTTGGCCTGTCAGGCGAGCGGTGTGCTAGCGTTCGCCGGCATGACACGCAACACCGCCCTTAAAGAGATCGTTCCGCTGCCCGAGGCACTGGCGGGACGGTCGATCGTCCTGGTCGGGCTGATGGGCGCCGGCAAGACGTCGATCGGACGGCGGATCGCGGCGCGACTCGGGCTGCCGTTCCGCGACGCCGATGCGGAGATCGAGCTGGCGGCGGGATGCTCGATCCCGGAGCTGTTTTCACGTTATGGGGAGAGCGATTTTCGGGCCGGCGAGCGGCGGGTGATCCGGCGGCTGCTGGCCGGCGATCCGCTGGTGCTGGCGTTCGGCGGCGGCGCGTTTATGGATGCGGAAACCCGGTCCGCGGCGCGCGAGGAGGCGGTGACGGTTTGGCTGCGGTGTCCGCTGCCGACGCTGCTGCGGCGGGTTGCGGGGCGCGACAACCGGCCTCTGCTGGCGGATGGCGACCCGGCGGATGTGCTGCAACGGCTGATCGATGTGCGTTATCCGGTTTATGCCGAGGCGGATGTGATCGTGGATTGCCGCGATGAGAGCCCGGATCTGACGACGGGGCGCGTGCTGAGTGCCTTGGCGGACTGGCGGGCGCCGCGGCGGCTGTCTGTCGTGCTGTCGAGTTCCAGCTATGACGTGGTGATCGGCGAGGATTTGCTGGCGCGGGCCGGCGCGCTGCTGGCGCCTCGGCTGGAGCAGAAGCGCGTGGTGGTGGTGACCGACGAGGTGGTGGCGGGGCTGCATCTGGCGACGCTGCTGCGAGGGCTGGCGGAGACCGCGGTGAGTGCCAGCCAGATCGTGGTGCCGGCGGGCGAGGCTTCGAAGAACCTGGCGACCTGGCAGGGCGTGGTGGATCAGTTGCTGGAGGCTCGGGTTGAACGCCGGACCACGGTGATTGCGCTGGGCGGGGGCGTGGTGGGCGACCTGGCGGGGTTTGCCGCGGCGACCACGCTGCGCGGGCTGCCGTTCGTGCAGATGCCGACGACGCTGCTGTCGCAGGTCGATTCGTCGGTGGGCGGGAAGACCGGGGTGAATACCGCGCGCGGCAAGAATTTGGTGGGGGCGTTCTACCAGCCTCGGATGGTGCTGGCCGATACGGGGACACTGGCGACGCTGCCGCCTCGGGAGTTGCGGGCGGGCTATGCGGAGATCGCCAAGGCTGGATTGATCGGCGATGCGGCGTTCTTCGCCTGGTGCGAAGCGCATGGCGCGGCGGTGGTGGGGGGCGATCGCGAGGCGCAGGCTGAGGCGATACGGCGGGCCTGTGCGTTCAAGGCGGCGGTGGTGGGGGATGATGAGCGCGAGGAGAAGCCGAACGATGGGCGGGCACTGCTGAACCTGGGGCACACGTTCGGGCACGCCCTGGAGGCAGAGTACGGCTACACCGGCGGGCTGCTGCATGGCGAGGGTGTGGCGGTGGGGCTGGGGCTGGCGTTTCGGCTGTCGGCCCGGTTGGGGCATTGCTCCACGAGCGATGCAGAGCGCGTGGTGTCGCATGTGGCGGCGATGGGGATGCCGGCGGAGCTGCGGATGCTGAACCGGCGGTTCTCCGCGGCGACGCTGATGGGGCACATGGGGCGCGACAAGAAGGTGCGGGATGGGGCGCTGAAGTTCGTGCTGGTGCGCGGGATTGGGCAGGCGTTCACCGCGGGGGATGTGCCGATGGAGGCGGTGGTGGATCTGCTGCGCGATGAGGGGTGCGGGGTTTAGTGTGGGTTTGTTTGGGGTCTGTCTTGATATGCAACAACCAAACAGCTAGACGGAATCTAGGACAATCCAAACGTCAGGCAAAATAAGCGTTGTGGCTCCCACCCTTCGGAGCGCATGGTGCCTGTCACCGCGACCTTTCCAGCCGTCTGACGAGGAAATCCCGGATAGAGCCAATTAGGAGCGCACGGGCTCCTCCCGCAGTGGCCGCTGTCCGCCTCGATAATAACAGGCTCGATAACAGCAGGGGGGCGATCCGATGCCGGTACGACCTGACCCGACGTTTCATGCATCGCCGAAGCTTGCGATGGAAGCTCCGGTGGAAAACTTCGCCTACACCGCGCTGCTCAGTCCGGACTTCGCAAAGCCCGACGCGCTCGCGGTGATCGATGTAAGGCCCGGCTCGCCGACATACAGCCAGATCGTCCACACGGTGACGATGCCGAACAAGGGCGATGAGTTCCACCACTTTGGTTGGAACGCTTGCTCATCGGCATTGTCGCCGCTCGCCGGCCACGCGTTCCTCGATCGGCGCTACCTGATCATCCCGGGGATACGCTCCTCGCGCATTTATATCGTAGATACGAAGCCCGATCCCACCAAGGCAAAGATTCACAAGATCATCGAGCCCGAGGAGGTGTTCAAGAAGACGGGCTACTCACGGCCCCACACGGTCCATTGCGGTCCGGAAGGATTATACGTCAGCACGCTCGGCGGAGGCGGCAAGGACGGCACCGACGGGCCGCCCGGCATCTTCATCATGGACTGCGAAACGTTCGATATCCTGGGCCGCTGGGAGATCGACCGCGGACCTCAGAACCTGCACTATGACTTCTGGTGGAACCTGCCGCGCGACTACATGGTGTCGAGCGAGTGGGCGCTGCCGCCGCAATTCGAGAACGGGATCGTGCCGGAAGATCTGCTCTCGAACAAGTATGGCCATCGCATCCACTTCTGGGATCTCCGGGCGCGGCGCAACGTCCAGACGATCGACCTTGGAGCCAACCACCAGATGGCGCTTGAGGTGCGACCCGCGCACGATCCCGTACGCGAGTACGGGTTCCTGGGTGTCGTGGTGGACACCATGAACCTCGAAGGCTCGATCTGGACCTGGTGGCGCGAGGGCGGCAAGTTCCACATCGAGAAGACGGCGACGATCCCGCCCGAACCGGCGTCCAAGGACCTGCTGCCGCCCCTGCTGCAGGGGTTCGGCGCCGTGCCGCCGCTGGTGACCGATATCGACCTGTCCATGGATGACCGGTTTCTCTACGTCGCCTGCTGGGGAACCGGCGAGATGCGTCAGTACGACGTCACCGACCCGAGGAAGCCGAAACTTGCGGGCTCGGTCCACCTGGGTGGCATCGCTCGCCGTACCACGCACCCGAACGGCAAGGTATATGCCGGCGGTCCGCAAATGGTCGAGATCAGCCGCGACGGCAAGCGCGTCTATTGGACCAATTCGCTCTACTCGACGTGGGACACGCAGTTCTATCCCGACGGCGTGCCGGGCGCTCAGGTCATGGCCAATGCGAACGCAAGCGGCGGCCTTCCGCTGGCAAAGGACTACTGGGTGAACTTCCCCGACGGCTACCGGGCACATCAGATCCGGCTCGAGGGCGGCGATTGCTCGACGGATTCGTTCTGCTATCCGTCAGTTTGAGCCTGGGTGGACTGGACACCTGCCGCACTCTGGCTGGCTGTTATCGCGAGTGGCCTCTATCACGGGGTGAACCCGGGGATGGGATGGCCGCTCGCGGTTTCAGCCGGGCTGATGGAACGGCGTTCGCGCGCCGTTGCGGCGGCACTTTGGCCGCTCACAGTCGGCCATCTGCTGGCGATGCTCGTGGTGATCCTTCCCTTCTCTCTGCTGGTCGCCCTCGTCCAGTGGCAGCTACAGGCGCGGATCGGTGTCAGTCTGCTGGTGATCGGGTTCGGCGTCTTCCGATTGGCCAACCGGCGCCATCCGCACGTGCTGGCGCGGATACCACCGACGCAACTGGGACTCTGGTCCTTTGCCGTGGCGATCGCGCACGGCGCGGGATTGATGCTGGTGCCGATCTATCTCGGTCTGTGCCGCGCCGCCGATCCCGACACGCGTCACGAGGCGGCCGGTGTCCTCATCAATCATAATCTCGGCATGGCCGTGCTGGTTTCCGTTGTCCACTCTGTCGTGATGATCGCAGCCGGCGGAGCCTTGGCATGGCTGGTCTACCGCTATCTGGGGCTCAAGTTCGTGGCGCGGAGCTGGTTCAATCTGGATGCGACTTGGGCCTTCAGCCTCATGCTGGTGGGCGCTCTCTCGTTTGCGATCAATCTGGCAAGCTGGCATTGAGCTGCGTTGTTGTCATTTTAAGAACGCATCAATGAAATAAAGGTGCAACGACGCAACGTTGCCGAGCAACCCCGCACCAAGTCGCCTATCGGCATCTTCCCAATTATAGCAGTCCTGACTCGCTGGTTCGAATATCCGCTGATCACCCCTTGCGGACCTTCGGTGCATATCAAGCAGACTGTGTGAAAACTCGCCGCAGTCGCGCCGCTGCACAGCATTGATTCGTCCGCGGCGCCATCACCGCAACAATGATTCCTGATGTGGTTTCGCCACGGTAGAATATTGCGCCGGCTCAGGGGCATTCGAGTTTTCACACGGTCAGCTTGAGATGTGCGTGCGGGTGTTTGGTTAGTACATGTATCGTTGAAGGGTGTTTGCGATAACGCACACTGCAGCGCCTGTTGTCGGTCGCGACAAGGCTGCGAGGGGCGCTTGCGTGGGCGGAGCGATGGCTGAAAATCGGCTTAAGCCAAACCGGTGCTTCGTTCGGCGTTGAGCGGGCAGCCCTGGCCGATCCCGAAGCGGACAAAGTCGCGGCTGCCAGAATCGGCGGATAGGAATCCGTGGCCCGGACAAGGCGCCCTTCAGGCAGATTCGCCACCCTTGCTTTGAGCTTGTATCGAAATCAGCTCGCAATTCGGTCACGCGTCGGATTTTGGTGACGCTCATCCGATTGCCCCTGCGTGCGAGCCTGGTGGAACTCGCGCCTACGCGCTGGCTTCGCTTACGCGCTGGCATCGCTTACACTGGGCGATCCGCTGCAAAGGCCCCAGCAATGCCCGCGAACACCTACACGCGACCGACAGCGTCCATCCCTCCGGCGAACCCTCCCGTGCCCATCGCACAGCCGGCGATCGCGCCATTGGTGCCACCGGTGCATGTGGTCGATCTGATGACCGCTGCCGGATCGGCGGCGTTCGGCGCGCGGTGGAAGACGAAGGAGGCGAAACTCGTCGAGTGCCCGGCATTGTCCGATTCGATGCCCGAATACCGGACGACCTATGACGTAGAGCCGCACGCCGAACTGCTCGGCTTCGACGATGCGAAGTGGGCGGAAGTTGCCGCGACGGATCTGGGCGCCCGGCGGGGCGGCGGCATGGTATCGTTCGTGTGGTTTCGCACGACGCTGACGATCCCGGCGAACGTCGCGGGGTTCGCCGCCGCGGGTGCGAAAGCGGTGCTGACGGTGAACGTCGATGACTATGCCGAAGTCTGGGTCGATGGAGTGCTGCCCCGCGCGGCCGGCCGACCCAGCCCGGCGACGATCCAGGGGTTCAACATGCCCAACCGGGTGGTGCTGCGCGATGCCGTCGCCGCGGGCGACCGATTCGAGATCGCGGTGTTCGCGATAAACGGCCCGATCTCGGCGGCGCCGGCGAATTTCCTGT
>DATKFJ010000282.1:0-2447 GCA_035511435.1 Acetobacteraceae bacterium
CCGGACTGATGTCCAGGTTCATCTGCGACATCCAGTAATTCCCCGCAGCCATGGTCAGGAGACCCGCCGCAATCACTCACAGCGCATCGGTGCCACGACCAAGCGCGCGCCCCACGAACGGCATGGTGACAACGGCGAAGATTCCGGCCGGCGACATGACCAGTCCGGCGCTGAATGCATCGTAGCCGAACAGCGACTGGAGCAAGGCGGGCAACGAGGTGCTGGCAGCATACAGCACCGCGAAGGCGCAAAAGATGATGATGCAGCAGGCAGCGAAATTCCGCTCGCGCAACGGCCGGAAATTCACCACCGGGCTTGGATGGCGCAGTTCCCAGAAGATCAGCCCGGCCAGGCCCCCTGCGAACAGGATCACCAGCGTCTGCACACGCCAGAACGGGTCGCCCAGCCAGTCCCATTCCTGTCCCTTGCTGAGCGTCACCTCCCAACAGACGATGACGATGACCAGCAGCGACAGGCCAACGCCGTCAAAGCTGAACGGTCGCCTCCGCAATTCCATGCGCTGTGCCGTGAGGTACTCGGGATCGCGGAGTGTGATGGCACACGCACCCAGGGCCAGGAGGCCGACGGGGACGTTGATCCAGAACACCCACCGCCAGGAGTAGCTGTCGGTTATCCAGCCGCCGAGTGTCGGACCGACGACGGGCGCGATCAGCGCGGCCAGGCCGAACAGCGTCATGGCCGTGCCTTGCCGCTCTATCGGGAAGGCATCCAGCAGCACGCCCTGGCTCGACGGCTGAAGACCACCGCCGGCAAGACCCTGCAGCACGCGGAACAGGATCAGCTGGCCGAGACTCGTGGCCATTCCACACAGTCCGGATGCGAGGGTGAATATGGCGATAGACAGCAGGAAGTAGTTGCGGCGCCCAACATGTGCGATCAGCCAGCCGGTGATGGGCAGGATGATCGCGTTTGCGGCAAGGTAGCTGGTGATGACCCACTCGCCGTCATCGACCGTGGCCGACAGCCCGCCAGCGATATAGCGCAGCGCCACGACCGCGATCGTGGTGTCCAGCACCTCCATGAACGTCGGCACCACGACAACAGCGGCGACGACCCAGGGGTTTATTGCCGCACGGGATCCGGAATTCGGCAGTGTCGACGACGCGATCGCGCCGGTCATTGCCCGGTGCCCGACGCGCTGGCGGTCGGACCACGGCTCGGAGGCTGCGGCACATAGGTTTGGAGAAACTTCCCGGCATCGGGTCCGGTTGGCGGCTTGTTGATATAGACGTCGGGAACCACCGAGGTGCCGATGAACAGCGGCGTCTGATCGGCGTTGTAATCGACCAGATCGATCCGGACCGGCAACCGCTGGACCACCTTGATGAAGTTGCCCGTGGCGTTCTCCGGTGGCAGCAATGCCAAAGTCGATCCGGTTCCCTCGGTGAAGCCGGCGACCCGGCCTTTGAAGACATGCTTGCCGCCGTACATGTCGACGTACAGATCAACGGGCTGCCCGATGCGCAGGTCGCGCAACTGCGTTTCCTTGAAGTTGGCGTCAACCCAGATCTCACTCAGCGAGCGAACCGCCATCAGGTTCTGGCCGACCTGAACAAAATTGCCCGGATTGACATTGCGCCGCGTGACGACGCCGTCGATCTCCGCGATGATGTCGGTATAACGCAGATCCAGTTCCGCCTGCGCCAGATCGCGCCTCGCGGCTTCAAGTTTCGCCTCGGCCTGCTTGACTGCCGGGGCATTGGCCGCGTAACGGGCGAACGTGCTGTTGATGTCGCCCAGTTTATAGAACTGATCGAGCATCGCTTTCGGACCCTGGTCGAACGAGTGCACGACGCCGAGTTGAGCCGCACTCTGAATGAGCGCCGCCTGCGCCTGGAGGACGGACGAAAAGGTCTCGTCTAAATTGGACGGCACCTGGCCGAGATCGCCGCCCCCGTCAGGTTGCGCCGGCAGCCCCAGCGAAACGCGGATCTGGTAAACTTCGGCCAGCGTCTGAGTGAGTTCCGCGCCAGCCGTCGTCAGCGCCGCTTGCCGCCGGTCGTACTCCGCACGCGGCACATCGTCCCTGACGACGAGTTGCTTGGCCCGATCGAAATCGAGCTGCGCGAGCGTTAGCGCGGCCTTGCTCTTGTCAACGGCGGCGACCCGCGCGCGCAGCAGAGCGACCTGGTTGTCGACATCCTGCACGGCGTGTTGCAGGTCCCAGCGTCGGCTCACTGCCTCCGCTTCGATCGCGCGCGCCGCCGCGGTGCCTGCCTGCAGGTCTGCATTCGCAGTGTCGACCGCTGCCTGCTTCTCGGCGACCGCAACCCGGTACGGCTCCTTATCCAACGCGGCGAGCAGATCTCCCTTGTGAACACGGTTGTTGTCATCCACCAGAACGCGCGAAATCTGTCCTGCCACGCGGGGCGCAACAAACGTCACGTGCCCATTTACGTAGGCGTCGTCGGTAGAGACGGTGTTGA
>DATKFJ010000283.1:0-9131 GCA_035511435.1 Acetobacteraceae bacterium
ATGCGATGCGTGCAGTCTTGCCGCACCATCCCGCGATGGACTGCCAGGGTACTCATGGTCCGATCGTCCGCGCGCGGCCACACGACAAGTATCTGCGTCTGATCGATGCCGCGCGGAAACTTTCACCGGTCACCACTGCAATTGCTCACCCTTGTGACGAAGTTTTACTTGAGGGAGTGATGGAGGCACGGAGGCTTCGTCTGACCGAGCCGATGTTGGTGGGCCCACCAGCATGCATTCGCGACGTGGCGGCGCGCCACGGCATCGACGTCGCCGACCTGCCGATCATTGAATCCGCGCACAGTCTCCGCGCACAGTCACAGTCATGGTTCCGCCGCGAAGGCGGTGGCCTTGGTCCGGCAGGCGAAGGCTGGAGTTTTGATGAAGGGCAGTCTGCACACGGACGAATTGATGGCTGCGGTCGTTGCGCACGATACCGGCAGTAGGACCGAACGGCGGATCAGCCATTGCTTCGTGATGGATGTGCCTGGTCATTTGGATCGCTGATCATCACCGATGCGACGGTGAACATCGCGCCGACGCTGCAGGATAAGATCGACATCGTGCAGAACGCGATCGATCTCGCGCATGCTGTCGGTTTCCCGGAAGCCCGGGTGGCGATCCTGTCGGCGACGGAGACGGTCAATCCGAAAATACTGTCGGCGATTGAGGCGGCCGCGCTGCAAGGCGGTCGACCGCGGTCAGATCACCGGGGCGTTGCTGGACTGCCCGCTGGCGCTGGACAATGCAATCAGCCCGGAGGCTGCCTCGATCAAGCGTATTGTCTCGCCGGTCGCGGGCAGGGCCAACGTTCTGGTGGTGCCTGATCTGGAGGCTGGCAACATGCTGGCCAAGAGCCTGCCGTTCCTGGCGCGTGCGGACTCCGCCGGTATCGTGCTGGGTGCGAGAGTGCGGATCATCCTGACCAGCCGGGCGGACTCGCTGATTGGCAGCGACGCTGACGCCCGGCTAACGTCGGCGGGTGGTTTTGGCCAGTCGCCTGGCCGTTCGCAGCAGAAGCTGCCGGTCTTCCGGCGCGCATTCGCGGTATAGCCGCAATATCGCAAGTTCATCGCCGCGTTGGACCTGACCTGGCGCGGCTTTGTCGTGGCCGTACATCAGATGTTCGACGCCTACACCGAGGGCCGCGGCAATGCGCGTCAGGTTCGTCGTTACCTGACCCGCACGCCCGGTTTCCCACTGAGCAACCGCGCTGCGGGATACGCCTACCGCCGCGGCCAATTGATCCTGCGTCCAGCCTTGATCTTCCCGCGCGGTGCGGATGCGAGGGCCGATGTCTCGAGGATTGCTGCTCATGGCAACAGGCTAGGTGAGTTATCCTAACGATACCAGCAGTATTATGCGAACCGGCGTGTGGATGCCCGTGGCCCATCTCGTCATCGGAGTGTTCGGTCCGATCCTGCACTTCTTGCGTGCCACCGCGTCTCGCATGCCACGAGGACGCGCGTGTCCTGGCCATGGTGCTGCGAGTGAGCGAGTTTCGGACAGCAAAGTTGAGCAGATGGCCGCAGGGTATGGCCAGTCACGACGTGCTCGGTCGAGCGCATAATTGGCCAGCCGCAGCGCCGGATGGCTGTGAGCCAGGATATGACCAACCGCTATTAGGTTATTTTTATTGACAGGTAATGTTGTTTTTACTAACTTACTGCGGTTCGCACTTTGTTCAGGTGAGCGACATGCCCAGAAAGTTCGTTTGGACCAACGCACAGGATGCGCAGATCAGGCGCCTCCGGGTGGAAGGGGGCTCGTGGGACAGCATCGCCGCCATCCTTGGCCTGACACGCTGGACGGTCATCGAGCGTGGCCGCCGCATCGGTGCACAGCGTCCGCCGCGCGAATTTGTCCTGCCCCCGGACGACCCAGCGCGCGATCCCCTGCCGGCCGGACATCCGCGCAGTTGGGGTGTGATCAATGCCGGCACCGTCCTGCAGGACGAGCCCTATCCTCTGCCAATCTTCCCGCACTGAACCCCGTCAAAGGAACCATTGATGAGCACGGTCAAGGCTACGGAGGCGCGGCGGTTCGACGCGGAGCTGCTGATCTGCCGCCTGGAGGAGGCCGGCGCCGCCTTGCTTGCTCTGCCAGGGACCGGGTGGTCCACCAAGCTGCGCAGTTCGTCGCTCGAGATTGCGCGGTCCGCGATCGAGAACTATGGCTGGACCACCAAGCGCATACGGCCGCCTGTCCCTTCGGCCGCGCAGATCACCAGGATGGATGAGGCAATGGGGTGGATTTCGCTGATCCCACTCGATCGCTTCATGCTGCGACGCATCGTCGGTGCCCGCAGCCTGGTCCATCCGATCACCGAGCGGCACCTGTTCCCCTGGCGTCGCCTGGGCACCGCGATCGGTGCTGACCACAAGGCGGTACAGCGGTGGCATGCCCAGGGGATCGACCTGATCGTCGTGGCGCTGAATGGGGCCACAGGGCAGAACATCGCGTCCAGTCATGGACAAGACGTGAGACGAGTCCATATATAGATCATGAAGACCGCTATAGAGCCCAAGCTTGGGCCCGATCGAAAGGTGTTGTCACCGCCCGCGCTGCGGTCGTTCTTTCGCATCGCCGAGCTGTGGAAACTCAGCGTCGCCGAGCAGATGACCCTGCTCGGCATCACGGCGCGATCGACCTTTTTTCAATGGAAGAAGCACACCAGCGTCGAACTGCCGAAAGACACGCTGGAGCGGATTTCGTATCTGCTTGGTATATACAAGGCGCTGCAGATCCTTCTGCCGGACGCACAGGCCGCGGACGCCTGGGTACGGCAGCCGAATCATGCACCCCTGTTCGGTGGCCAATCCGCGCTGCAGCGAATGCTGTCCGGCCAGGTTGCCGATCTCTTTGTCGTGCGACGCTACCTCGATGCGCAACGCGGCGGATGGGCGTGACGATTCCACTGCGGCGGACCGTCTGGCAACCGTGCTGGCGCATCGTCCCGAGCAGGTTCCCGCCGATCGACCTGTTTGAACGGATAGCCGATCCAGCCGATTGGGACGCGCTGATCGCTGTTGAGTCGCTGACCAATGACCGGATCAGGGACGCGGCGGGCAATATTGCGCTGGTCCCGGCGGCGGAGCGGATCAGTGGCCCTGGTACGTCCATCATCATGGCAGCGTTCACCCATCTCAACCCCGACGGCAGCCGCTTCAGCGATGGCAGTTTCGGCGTGTTCTATGCGGGCGTGGATCTGGCAACCGCCATCGCCGAGACCACGCATCACAGGGCGTGCTTCATGCGAGCCACCAGCCAACCGCGCATGGAGCTGGATATGCGGGTTTATACCGTGGACCTGGACGGCGAGCTGCACGACATAACCGGCCGGCGGGCGGAGCTGCCGCTGGTCTACCACGCGGACGATTACGCAGGTGGCCAGGCTTTGGCGGTACGGCTGCGTTCCGATGGATCGTCCGGCATCGTCTATGACAGTGTGCGACGCGTCGAGGGCGCCTGTGTTGCAGTGTTCAGGCCGCGTTGCCTGAGCAACCCCAGGCAGGAACGCCATCTCTGCTACGTGTGGGACGGGCGCGCGATCTCGACGATATACGAGAAGCGGGCGATGTGAGCGACTACGGATGCTTGTGGATCGGATCTACCCAGTAGACCGACTCGGGCTTCTCCACCGGTTCGATGTCGAGGTTCACCACCACGGCCTCGTTGTCGCTGCGCACCAGCACGCATTCCAGCGTTTCGTCCGAACTGGCGTTGATCTCCTGGTGCGGCACGTAGGGCGGCACGAAGATGAAATCCCCCGCCTCGGCTTCGGCCACGAATTCCAGATGATCGCCCCAGCGCATGCGGGCCTTGCCGCGCACCACGTAGATCACGCTCTCCAGCGCGCCGTGATGGTGTGCGCCGGTCTTGGCGTTGGCGTGGATATGCACCGTGCCGGCCCAGATCTTCTGCGCGCCGACACGGGCGGCGTTGATCGCGGCGGCGCGGTTCATGCCGGGCGTCTGCGCGGTGTTGGTGTCGAGCTGGTTGCCCTTGATCACCCGCACGCCATTGTGCCGCCAGTCGATCGTGCCGGGCGCCGGTGGTTCGTCATGATGGTCATGATGGTCGTGATTGTGATTGTGGCTCATCGCCCTGCATCCTTCGACTGATCCCGCATACTATTGGCATCTCGACGTGTGAAGGGAAGCCGGTGGACGGATTTGTGGTGCATGAGGTGGCGGCTGACCTCGTGGTGCGCATCGGGCGCGCCATGCCGGAATTGCCGCCGGTTACGGACCAGGAGGTTGAGCGGCTGTGGCAGGCCGCCAGCCGACGGATTGCCGCTGGCGGGGCAGGACAGTTATTCAACGGCCGCGTGTTCAGTGCTGATACCATCACGCCACGCCTGGTCATCGGCCATCTGACCGAATACCGCCGCGTCGTCGCGCAGATGGAGTGCCCCGAACTGTTCGCCGATCTGGCGGTGCGACCGCTCGCGGTCTGCGGGGTGCTGCGTTGCGCGGGTGGCGTGGTGGTGGGGCGACGGCATTCAGCGGCGCTCTATCAGGCTGGGATGTGGCAATTGTCCCCGGCTGGCAGCGTGGACGCCGGCGCCGTGAATGATGATGGGGTTGCCGATCTGCATGGCCAGTTGCTGAGCGAGCTTCAGGAGGAACTGGGGCTTGCCACCGACACGGTGGGTAAGCCTCGGCCGCTGTGCATCGTCGAGCATCCGGGCAGCCACGTTTCCGATGTTGGCTTAGTTTTGGCCACGGACTTGACCGCCGAGGCGGTGCTGGCCGCGCACCGGGCGGATGGAAATGGGGAATATCAGGAACTGCGGATCGTGCCCGAGGACCAACTGGCGACGTTCCTGGCTGAGGCGGGGGAAACCTTGGTGCCACCGGCGCGCGAGTTCCTGATCCGAGCCGGGCTGACGGATCAGGAAGCCTGATTTCGACCAGCCCGATTTGACTGCCCGATTTGACCCCCTGATTTGACCCGCCCGATTCGGCCAGGCTGATTTGGCGGGCTGATTTGGCGGACTGGTTCGGCGGGCTGATTCGAGTTTTCGAGTTGTTGACTCTTGGGGCAAGATCAGAACAAATAATGAACGTAGCCATGCGCCCTTTATCCTACCTTGCTGAACGCCCTGCTGACGAAACCCCGGCCTTCTCCACGGCCAGGGATCCCATCCGATCGGGCAGATTCAGCCGGCCCCCAGGGTTGCCTGCGCACCTGGCTGCCTTGCGGGACAGGCTGCGCCCGGCCAGGTCGCCTGGTGGTTCTCTGCCGTTCAACGATCCGCGGCTGGCTGCCTGCCTGCCCGGCGGTGGCCTGCCATTGGGCCAGTTGCACGAGATCGGCGCGGCTGGGCTGGACGCGGAAACCGCCGCCCTGCCCACGGCCTTCATCGCCGCCCTGCTGGCTCGCATTGCCCCAGCCCGGCCAGTGTTCTGGATCGCACCATCGAGCGATCTGCACCCACCCGGCCTGCTGCCCTACGGCTTGGATCCCAACCGGCTGGTCCTGGTGCGCCCGATCAAGGATATCGAGACGCTCGCCGCCATGGAGGTGGTGCTGCGGGAGGGGGTTGCCGCCGCCGTGGTGGGAGAGGTGGGGCAGCTCGACCGTACTGCCTCGCGCCGGCTCCAGCTTGCCTGCCTGCGTCATGGCTCGACCGGCTTCGCGCTGCGCCGCTGGCCGCACGGGCACAAGACCGTCGACCGGGAGGCCAGTGTTGCCGTCACACGCTGGCATCTCACCCCGGTCCCGAGCGTGAAGGATGGCAAGGAACCCGGACTGCCGCGCTGGCATGTGGCGTTGACGCATGTCCGCGGCGGCCGGCCGGGAGAATGGATCATGGAGGCTTCGGATGATGCGACGCATCCTCTCCGTGTGGTTGCCGCACTGGCCGATCACGCGCCTGACACGCACCGCCTCCGCCTCGTCGGATAGGCCGGTGGTCACCGTCGAGACCACTCGCGGCGTCCGCCATTTGGTCGCGGTGGGGGTGGCTGGCGAGGCGCAGGGATTGCGTCCTGGCCAGACGCTGACGGATGCGCGTGCCGTCTGCCCCGCGCTGATCCCGGTCGAGGCCGATCCGGTGGCCGATGCAGCGGCATTGGCGAGACTTGCCACCTGGTGCGAGCGCTACACGCCGATGGCCGCGGCGGATGAGCCGGATGGGCTGTGGCTGGATATCGCCGGTTGCATCGCGGTTTTCGATACCGAAGCAGCGTTGGTGCAGGATCTCGCCAGTCGCCTGGAGCGGCATGGCATTGCCTGCCGCATGGCGATTGCCGGCTCCGCCGGTGCCGCCTGGGCACTGGCACATGCGGGGGGGAAAGCCTGGAGCATTCTGCCGCCAGGGCAGGAGCAGGCTGCCTTGGCTGATCTGCCTGTCAGCAGTCTGAGGCTTGATGGCGGCACCGTGACGGGATTGCGCCGCCTTGGCTTGCGCACGGTGCACGATCTGCTGCGCATCCCGCGGGCGCAGATCACCACCCGCTTCGGGGCATTGCCGGTATTGCGGCTGGACCAGGCGCTTGGTGGGATGGAAGAAGCCATCGATTGGCCTCGTCCGCCGATCGCCTGGCACGAGCGTCTGGCATTCGTCGAGCCGATCGGTACGCCGGAGGATCTGGCGCGTGCACTGTCCCAGTTGGCCGAACGTTTGTGCGGACGCCTGGCAGAACAGAGCAAAGGCGGCCAGCGTTTCGTCACGCGCTTTTTCCGTGACGACGAGGACGTGCCGCAGATCGCGGTGACCACTGCGCTGCCGGTGCGCGATGCCGCTTATCTGACCAAGCTGCTGCGTGAGAAACTGGACACCGTCGATCCGGGCTTCGGCATCGAGGTGATCGCACTGGAAGCCGAGATCGTGGCGCCATTGCAGGCACCACAGGCACAGCTTACCGATCTGGCCACGGCTGATATCACCGATCGGCTGGCCGGTGTGGTCGATACGCTGACCAATCGCCTGGGCTTGGATCGGGTTTCGCGTGTCGCACCGCACGCCAGCCATGTGCCGGAACGCGCGGTGCGGCGTGTCCCGCCGCTGCCGGTCAGGCAGCCATCATGGACGGCCGATCCTGCCGCGCCGCGGCCAATCCGGCTGTTGCGTCGGCCGGAAGAGATCGAGGTGATCGCTCCCGTGCCAGATGATCCGCCCATCCGTTTCCGCTGGCGCGGCGTGTCGCATCGGGTGCGTGGCGCCGCCGGCCCCGAACGGATTGCCGCCGAATGGTGGCGCGGCGGAGGATCGGATAAGCGGCAGGCGGATAAGCGGCCGGAGACCGATCTGATTCGCGACTACTATCGGGTGGAGGATTCCGACGGTGCCCGGTTCTGGATCTTCCGCGCCGGCCTGCATGCCAACGATCGGATGCCGCGCTGGTATCTGCATGGGCTGTTTGGCTGAGCGGCTATCGTGGCCTATGCCGAACTGCAGGTGGCGAGCGCGTTTTCCTTCCTGCGCGGCGCATCGTCGCCAGAGGAACTCGCCGCCACTGCGTCGGTGCTGGGGCTTTCCGCCATCGGGATCACCGATCTCAACAGCGTGGCCGGCGTGGTACGGATGTACGATGCGGCGAAGGAGGTCGGCATCCGACTGGTGGTCGGGGCGCGTCTGTCATTCCGCGACGCCACACCGGATTTGCTCTGCTATCCGCGGGACCGTGCCGCCTGGGGACGGCTGACGCGTCTGCTTACCGTCGGCAAGGGACGTGTGCCGCATGGCGATACCAGCGATGCAGCCAAGGCCACCAACCGTTGCTTCCTGCACTACGCCGATTTGCTGGAACACGGTGAAGGACAGATCCTGCTGGTCGTCGCACCGGACTGCCTGGATGGCGAATTTCGCGCCAATGTCCAGCGCCTGAAGCAGGATTTCCGAGGTCGGGCCTATATCGCCGCCAATCGGCGCTATCGTGGCGATGATGCAAGCCGCCTGCGTATGCTGGCCGACCTGCCGTTGCCGATGGTGGCGACCAACGACGTGCTCTATCACCTGCCGGATCGCCGCCCGTTGCAGGACGTGATGACCTGCATCCGTCTTGGGTGCCGCATTGGTCAGGCGGGCCTTGCCTTGCAGCCCAATGCCGAGCGTCACCTCAAATCTCCGAAGGAGATGGCGCGCCTGTTCCGCGATTATCCCGACGCTGTGGCGCGTGCGCAGGACATCGTCGAGCGCTGCGGCTTTTCACTCGAGGCGTTGAGCTACGAATATCCGGACGAACCGATCCCTCCTGGGCTGACGCCGGACGAACACCTGGCCAAGCTGACCTGGCAAGGCGCGTCGGTGCGCTATCCCAATGGGGTTCCGTCGCATATCCGCGATACCATCGAGAAAGAGCTGCGCATCATCGCACAGCTCAACTACGCGCGTTATTTTCTTACGGTGCATGACATCGTGCACTATGCCGTCGCCCACGACATTCTCTGCCAGGGGCGTGGTTCGGCGGCCAATTCCGCTGTGTGCTACTGCCTGCACATCACGGCAGTCGATCCGGCGCAGATAAGCTTGCTGTTCGAACGGTTCATTTCCACCGAACGCCGCGAGCCGCCGGATATCGACGTGGATTTCGAGCACGAGCGGCGCGAGGAAGTCATCCAGTACATTTATCAGCGCTATGGCCGCGAGCGTGCGGGGATTGCGGCCACGGTGATCCACTACCGGCCAAAGCGTGCCATTCGTGAAGTGGGCAAGGTCATGGGTCTGTCGGAAGACGCGACGGCGGCGCTGTCCGCCCAGTCATGGCATGCAGGCGAAGAGCTTTGGTCGGATGATTGTCTGCGGGAAATCGGCCTCGATCCGCACAGCCTTGTTGTTCGCCGCACGATCGAACTGGCGCGTCAGTTGGTCGGGCTGCCACGCCATCTGTCGCAGCATGTTGGCGGCTTTGTGCTGACGCGCGGCCGGCTGGATGAGACGGTGCCGATCGGCCGGGCTGCGATGGACAAACGCACCTTCATCGAATGGGACAAGGACGATGTCGACGCCCTGCACATGATGAAGGTCGACGTGTTGGCGTTAGGCATGCTGACCTGCATCCGAAAATGCTTCGACCTGATCGATCAGCACAAGGGCGAGCGCTGGGAGCTGGCGACGGTGCCGAGGGAACAGAAGCCGGTCTATGACATGCTGTGCCGGGGGGAATCGCTCGGCGTCTTCC
>DATKFJ010000284.1:0-41352 GCA_035511435.1 Acetobacteraceae bacterium
ACAGCCGCATCTTTGACGGTCCCACCGGCACCGCCAGCTACAGCATAGACCTGCCGGACGGCGGTAATGTCATCATCAAGAACAACATCATCGAACAAGGGCCGAAATCGCAGAACCCAGCGATCATCCACGTCGGCGGTCCCGCGTACCCCGGCACGAATATACAGATCACCAACAATACCATCATCAACGACCTGCACAGCAGCAGTGCCGTCGCTGTGCTGAACCAGCTGACCATCCCGGTCACCCTCACCGGCAACGACGTGTATGGCCTGACCTCGAGCCAGATTGCCAAGGGTCCGGCGAGCGTTTCCGGAACCACGTTGCTCACCTCGGAGCCACCGCTGTACACGACGCATCCCTGGCAGGTGGGCACGGTGCCGCCGGACCAACTGGTCGCCTACCTGTCGGAGAGTATCGCTCCCGGCAACGCACAGTTCATCGTCAGCGTCGATGGCAAGCAACTCGGCGGCCAGCAGCTCGGCGCGGCACAGACCGTTACCGCCTCGCAACCAACGAGCCACTCCGAGACGTTCAGTTTCTCCGGGTCATTCGGACCGGGCAGCCACACCATCGCCATCGATTTTTCCGGCGACACCGGGACAGCCGCGCAGAAACTCTACGTCGGCGGGATCGATTACGACGGCAAGCACTATGCGGCCGACACAGCAACCTTGGCCAAGGGCGGCATCGTGACGTTCACTGTCGCCGGCTCCATCGGCGCAGCCCCTGGAACAGGTGTGGTTGGCCAAAACTGACCGGCCAGTTCAGCAGCAGCCCTTGAAGCGTCCTTTCGACCGACTCCGGCCTGCACTTCGTCGACCGTCAGCGGGCCGCCTTTGCCGCAGATGCCGTCATGGCACAGGTATGTGCCTGACGTCGTCTGATCGGCGATGGGCACAATAATCTGCACCATGAACTTCGCGGCATCGCGCGGCATCCGGTGTTCGCCGGCTTCTTCGTCGGTCGCCGCATTGCGAACGGCCGGCCGCGCGCGTTGCGCGACGCGCCTCAAGGTCCGTGCACCGCAAGTACCACCAAAGCCTCAATGATCATCGGGCCGATGCAGACCCTTCACCCCGCCACCCGCTCAAGCTTGCCGACCACGAAGATGTAGGAGCAAGCGCCCAGCAGCGCGATGCTGGCGATGAAGGTCAGCGGGCGGGTGAAGTCGCCACCCCGCAGCAGCAATCCGATGATGATCGGTGCGGTAATGCCGGCCAGCCCGCCAACGCCGTTGAACACGCCGCTGGTCAGCCCGATCAGCCGCTCGGGCGCGGTCGCCGAAACCAGCGACCAGTGGATCGAGGCCAGCCCGTTGGCAAAGAACGCCAGCGATAGGAACATGATGATCAGCGCCGGCCGGTCCACGAAATTCGCACCGACGATGCTGGTCGACAGCGCCAGGCCGCCGATGATCGGCGTCTTGCGCGCGAAGCTCAGGCTGAAGTCGCGGCGATACAGCCAGTCGGACAACGCTCCGGAACACAGCACGCCTGCAAACGCGCCGAGAAACGGCAGTGATGCATAAAATCCGGCCTTGATGAAGTCGAGGTGCCGGTAGGTGACCAGGTACGTTGGAAACCACGTCAGGAAGAACGTTGACGTAGTGCCCCATGCGAAATGGCCGAAATAGATGCCCCAGAGCTTCCGCCGACCGAGTACGACCGAGAAGTCTCGCCACAGCGAGCCGTCGCGCGCCGCATGCCGCGTGGCGATCCGGTTCGACAGATCGGGGATGCCGCCGCTGGAGCGGATCAGCTCGATCTCGGCCTGATTGACGCCCGGAAACTCCGCCGGATCGTGGTAGGCACGCCGGAACACGAACGACCAGGCAAGCCCGAGCGCGCCGGTGAAGACGAAGACCGCCGGCCAGCCGAACGACACCTTCAGCCACGCCAGCAGCGGCGTAAGAAACGCAAGGCCGACGAACTCCGCTGACGTATATACCGCGATGCAGCTCGCCCGCTCGCGCTCACCGAACCAGGTTGTGGCAATGCGGTTGTTGATCAGGAAACTGGGCACTTCGAACAAGCCGACCGTCATGCGCAGGATGATGAGCATGACGAGGCCGGTGGACAGGCCAAGACTGAGCGTTGCGATGGACCAAAAGAAGATGGTCAGCGGGTAGAGCACCCGCGGGTGCACGCGATCGACCAGCCAGCCGCCCGGAATCTGCAGCGGCGTGTAGGTCCAGCCGAATGCCGAGAACACCACACCGAGCTGGATCGACGTGAGGCCGAACTCGCTGGAGATGCTGGGCGCGGCGATCGAGAGATTGCTGCGGTCCAGGTAGTTGATCACGACGGTGACGAACAGCAGCGCCATGATCAGGAACCGACGGCTTGATGCGGTCAGGCCAAGGGCGACGGGAGCGGGTGACTTTGCAAAGGACATCGTGGCGATCCGTGACACTCCGGAGACCGATGGCGACGACGGCGCGCCTGAAGGAACCGTAATCTTGGAGTCCGCCGCCCTGCAAAGGCGGTCAGGATCGGCCCGGAAGGGGGTCGCAAGTCCATGTCGAAAGCACCATACGCTCGCCGTCGCGTCAACATCGCGTGCAGCCGCTCGACCCCGTGCCATGGCTGTGGCATCTCTGACGCCATGGCAAACGCCCCCACACCCGCTCCTGCCACCAAGGTCGTGCAGGCACCGCAGCGGCATCAGCCGCAGCCGCCCGGGCCGTGCGCCATGGTGATTTTTGGCGCCGGCGGCGACCTTACAAAGCGACTGCTGTTCCCCGCACTCTACAATCTGTCGAACACCGGCCTGATCCCCGAGCATTTCGCCATCGTCGGCGTCGATCTCGCCGACCAGGGCGTGGATGCCTGGCGCGACAGTCTGCACAAGATGCTGCAGAGCTTCGTCGGCAACCCGGATAGCGAAAGTCAGATCACCGCGATCGACGACACCGCCTGGAAGCGGCTGGCCGACTGCATGTCCTACGTGCAGGGCGACCTGAACGATCGCGAACTGTACGAGAAACTGCATCAGCATCTGCACGACGTCGCCCATCAGCAGCAGACCGGCGGCAACTGCCTGTTCTACCTGGCGGTGGCGGACCGTTTCTTTGGTCCGGTCGTCGAACAACTCGGTCATGCCGGTCTGCTGGACGAGGAATTGCAGGACGACAAACCGCAACGTTGGCGACGCGTGGTGATCGAAAAGCCGTTCGGCCACAGCCTTGCGTCCGCCCGCGCGCTGAATACCCGCATTCTCCGCGCGCTGCGCGAAGAACAGATCTATCGGATCGACCATTTCCTCGGAAAGGAGACCGTGCAGAACATCATGGCCTTCCGGTTCGCCAACGGATTGTTCGAACCGATTTGGAACCGCGACCGGATCGACCACGTGCAGATCACCGTGGCGGAAACCGTGGGTGTCGAGCATCGCGGCAAGTTCTACGAGGTCACTGGCGCGTTGCGCGACATGGTGCCCAACCATGTACTCCAGTTGCTGGCGATGGTGGCGATGGAGCCGCCGGTCGGGTTCGATGCGCGCTCCGTGCATAATCGCAAGGCTGATGTGTTCACGGCCTTGCGCACGTTGAATGAAGACAATGCGGTGCGAGGGCAATACGGTCCAGGCAACGCATTGGGCGAGAAGGTGGTGGGTTACCGTGAGGAACCCGACGTCGCGCCCGCTTCCAATATCGAAACCTTCGTGGCGACGCGCCTGGCGATCGACAACTGGCGCTGGGCTGGCGTGCCGTTCTATCTGCGCACCGGCAAGCGGATGTCGCACCGCTACACGGAGATCGCCATTCGTTTCAGGCATGCGCCATATGCGCCGTTCGAGGATACGCACGTCGATGCGCTGCCACCGAACTGGCTGGTGTTGCAGATCCAGCCCGATGAAAGCATTTCGCTGCAATTCGAGGTGAAGCGGCCGGGACCGGTGGTGGATCTCGCCGCGGTGCAGATGGCGTTCCGCTACAGTGACTGGTTTCCGAAGGAGCCGAATGTCGGCTACGAAACGCTGATCTACGACTGCATGATCGGCGATCAGACGCTGTTCCAGCGCGCCGATATGGTGGAGGAGACTTGGCGCGTCGTCCAGCCGGTGCTGGACGCTTGGGCTGCAACGCCACCGCGGCATTTTCCGAATTATGCCGCCGGCACCGATGGTCCGAATTCCGCCGACCTGCTGCTGCAGCAGGATGGCCGCGCGTGGCGCCCCGTCGGCGCCGCCGACAAAGCGCACCCCCCACTCGGCGGCGCCGACAAAGCGCATCCCGCCAAGGTTTGACAGGCGACTCCGCGCCGCCATACTCCGCGCAACGTTGGGGGCTGGAGAGGGATAATGACGCGGAACAGATCAGCGCTGTCACGCCGCGGATTGTTGCACGCCTCCGTCGGGGCACTGGCGACTCCATTCGTCATTCCGGCGCGTGCTGCCGACACGCTTGTCGTCAACGGCTATGGCGCCGAGTACCAGGACATCCTGATGCGTACGACAATCGAGCCGTTCGAGAAGAAATTCGGCGTGCAGGTGACCTACGACAACACCGGCAGCGCGGCGCAGAATTATGCGAAGATCCGTGCATCGCGCGGTGCACCAGGCTTCGATGTCGCGGGCGAATTGACGCCCCCCGAGGTCATCCTGGGTCAGAAGGAGAAACTGCTGGAGACGATCAGCGAAGCCGATGTGCCGAACCTGAAATACGTCTGGCCAAACAGCCGCACCATTATTCCGCCGACCGGCGTCGTGCACACTTACCAGTATATCGCGCTGCTGTGGAACAAGACGCATCTGGAAAAGCCCGCGTCCTGGGCGAATTACTGGGACCCCGCCCCGGCTTACGGCGACAAGATCAAGGGACATCTGATCGCGTTTGAACCGGCCAACCTCCTGTCGGTGTACGCGTTGATCATGGCGGCCAAGCTGAAAGGCGGCGGATTGGACAACATGCATCCCGCATGGGACCTGCTGAAGGCGCAGAAACCCTGGATCGGCGTCAGCGTGATGGCATCCGACGCCGCGGCGCCATATTTCGAAAATGACCAGGTGTGGCTTGCACCTTTCTGGAGCGCGCGCGCCGGCTATTATGTCGCGCAAAGCTATCCGGTGGATTTCACCATCCCCAAGGAGGGCACGATCGGGCTTGCCAACTGCGCGTCCGTGCCGGTGGGTGCCGCCAACAAGAAGCTGGCGTTCGAGTTCATCAACTTCCGCCTCGACCGCGACGTGCAGCGCGCATTCAATCTGGCATACCACTCCAGCCCGGGCCGCCCCGACATCGCCGACTGGCCCGCCGACTTCGCCGCGACGCAGATCGTTACGGCGGGAAAGATGGCGAGCGTGGATTTCCCCGACAGTGCTGTGATCGGCAGCAAGCGTGCCGAATGGACGCGTCAGTGGCAGGAGATCATGAGCTGATGCCGATGCGCTGCATCCGGGCTTGTGCGGCAATCGCGACAAGTGCGCTGAGATGACGATACATTTGTCATCTCAGCGCAGCCGAGGGTCGAGGCGTTACCATTGAACGAACGTCGCCTCACGCCGTACCTGCTGATCGCCGCGCCAGCCTGCTTTCTGCTGGTCTTCTTCGTCATCCCTTCCGCCGTGCTGCTCTCGATGAGCGTGATGCAGTCCGAAGACACCATCCCCACCGGCAACCTCACGCTCGACAATTACGCAACCTTGCTCTCCACCCGACTATACCTGAGCGCCATCCTGCGCAGCTTCACCGTCGGCATTTCTACCGGCGCCATGGTCGTGCTGCTCGCCTATCCGCTCGCCTATTTCCTCGTGCGCACCACCAGCCGATGGAAGAACCTGCTGATCGCTGCGTCCTTGGCCCCGCTGCTGGCAAGTGTGATCGTGCGCACCTACGGCTGGTGGGTAATACTGAATCGCGAGGGCGCACTGAACGTCGTACTGCATTCACTCGGCTTCATCAGTCAGCCGCTGATCATGCTGCCCTCCACGCTGGCCATCATCATCGGCCTGGCGCACGCGCTGCTGCCATACGGCGTGCTCACCATCATGGCCTCGCTCAACGGGCTCAATCCCAGTCTCGAACGCGCCGCGATGAGCCTCGGCGCCAGCCAGGTGCGAACCTTCCTGTCCGTCACGCTGCCGTTGACCGCGCCCGGTATCGCCGGCGGCTTCCTGCTCACCTTCGCAATCGCCATGAGCGCCTACGCAACACCGGCAATCCTCGGCGGCCCCAGCACTGAAGTGATGGCGACAATGATCCGCCAGTTCATGCTGGAACTGCTGGACTGGTCGCTGGGCTCGGCAATGGGCGCGATCCTGCTGGTCAGTGCCATGATCCTGTTGCTGCTCACCAGCATGCTGAGCAACCGGCAGCGCACACCATGAAGCGACCGGCATCGTGGAGCATGAAGCGACCGGCACCGTGGAGCATGAAGCGACCGGCACCGTGGAGCGTGAAGCAACCGGCACCATGGAGCGCACTGAAGCTGCTGGTCGCCTGCATCTATCTGTTCATGCTGGGTCCGATCCTGATCACCGCGGCGGTCGCGTTCAATCAGGACAATCGTTCCTACTTCCCGCCCCGCGGATTTTCATTGCGATGGTGGTACGCCGCGTTCGGCCCGCAGTGGATGCAGCCCCTGGTGTTCAGCCTGGAACTCGCGACACTCGTCGCCCTGATCTCCGCGGCCGCCGGCGTCCCCCTGGCATTCGCATTCCAGCGCTACAATTTTCCCGGCAAGTCGCTTGTGCGCGCGATCACGCTGGGTCCGCTGATCCTGCCAAGCCTGGTCACCGGCATCGCGCTATTGCAGTTCCTCTCACTGGTTGGCCTGGGACGATGGATGGGCTTCTGGGCGCTGCTGATCGGCCACGTGGTGATCTGCCTGCCATTCTCCGTGCGCACCGTCGCGATCAGTCTGGCCGCAATGCCGGGCAATCTCGAACCAGCCGCCGCAAGCCTCGGCGCAACGCCATTGGCCGTGTTGCGCCACGTCACGTTGCCGCTCGCCATCCCCGGCATGTTCGCCGGCATGATCTTCGCGTTCATCCACAGCTTCGACGATGTCAACCTGTCGCTCTTCATCGCGCGACCTGGCGAACGACCACTGACCGTGGCAATCCTCAGCTTCCTCGAATTCGGTTTTGCGCCGACGCTGGCTGCGGTTTCCATTCTGTCGATGCTGATCCCGCTGGCGTTGGTCGCGTTGTTCGGCCGCTTCGTGGGAATTGGCGAGTTCCTGTATCAGGAAGCCGGCAATGGTTGAGCCGGCGCTGCGGCTCGCGGCGCTGACCAAACGCTTCGGCGCACTGATCGCGGTGGACGCCATAGATCTCGCCGTCGCGCAAGGCGAGTTCGTCACGCTGCTCGGCCCAAGTGGTTGTGGCAAGACGACGACCCTGAACATGATCGCCGGCTTCATCACACCCGATGCAGGAAGCATCCGATTGCACGGCAAGGCAGTGGAACCGCTGCCGCCGTTTCGTCGTGATCTCGGACTGGTGTTCCAGGACTACGCGCTGTTCCCGCACATGACGGTGGCCGAGAATGTCGGCTTCGGCCTGCGCATGCGCCGCGTCCCGCGCGGAGAGATCGCCCAGCGCGTCGCGCAGGCGCTCGACCTCGTGCAGCTTACCGGTCTGGATCAACGGCGTCCGTCGCAACTTTCCGGCGGACAGCGACAACGTGTCGCACTCGCGCGTGCGCTGGTGATCCAACCGGCAATGCTGCTGCTGGATGAGCCGCTGTCCAACCTGGACCTGAAGCTGCGCGAAGAAATGCGGATGGAGATTTCCGCCTTGCAGCAGCGTTTGGGTATCGCCACCGTGTTCGTCACGCACGACCAGGCTGAAGCGCTGACCATGTCGGATCGGATCGCGGTAATGCGCCAGGGTCGCATCGAACAGATCGGCACGCCGAACGATATCTATGAACGACCCACCACGCGCTTCGTCGCCGGATTCATTGGCACGGCCAACCTGATCGAAAGTCGCGAAGGCGTCATCGTCATACGTCCGGAGCGGCTGAAACTGTGCCCACCGGGCCAGGAGCCGCCCGATGTTCGATGCTGGCCGGCTCGCGTGGAACGCGTGGTGTATCTCGGCGCGCGCCTCGAATTGCGCCTGCGCATTGCCGACAGTACGCAACTTCTGGCAGAGACGGTTAATGATGGCGGTGCGACGTGGTCCACAGGCGATATGGCAACGGCGTGGTTCCGTCCGGAAGACGCCTGGGTGGTTGCAAAGGAGTAAGGCGTTCGTGTGACAGTCCTGGTCGGAGGCGACGAATGGCGACCAACAGATGATGAAACGGCTAAGCGTTGGCGTCATTGGCTGCGGGCTGATCGCGCAGGTGATGCATCTCCACTATCTGCGCGAACTGGCCGAGCACTTCGAAATCGCGGCGTTGTGCGATATCTCGGACGACGTTCGCACCGCGTGCGCTCACGATTACGGTGTATCGCGGACATGCGCCGATTGGCACGATCTGATCGCAATGCCGCTTGATGCAGTGTTGATCCTCACGTCGGGAAGTCATGCGCCGATTGCCGTGGCCGCGGCAGAAGCTGGTAGGCATATGCTGGTGGAAAAGCCGATGTGCTTCTCGGTCACGGAAGGCCGCAGCATGATCGCGGCCGCGGAACGCGCCGGGGTGACCCTGATGGTCGCCTACAACAAACGCTACGACCCGGCGTACTGCCGCTTGCAAGATGCAGCGAAGAGCTTGCGCGATCTGCGGCTGGCGCGCGTTACGACACTCGAGTCACCCTCCCAGCCGTACGTCGCACATTACCGGTTGCACCAGGCGATGCCACCGTCCGCCGATATCGCTGCACGCTTCAAGGCCGACAACGCCGCGCGCATCACCGCGGCGATCGGCGAGGCCGATCCCTTGTCGCGCCACGCCTACCATCTGGTGCTCCTCGATTCCATGGTGCACGAATTCAACGCGATCCGCGGCGTACTGGGCGAGCCGGACCGGTTGGAATTCGCCGACATTCGCGAACACGGATTGACAGCCATCCTGCGGTTCGGCGAAACGCAGTGCATCGTCACCTGGGTCGATCTGCCGGGCATGGCGCGCTATCAGATGGAATTCGCATTCTACGCGTTGGACCGGCGGCTGACGCTATCGTTCCCGTCGCCGTTCCTGCGCAGCATGCCGACAATGCTGACCACCGAAGCGGGCGACGCCGACAGCCCGCGTGCCTGGCACACCAAGGAGACCTCGTCTTATGCCGAAAGCTTCAGGCAGGAGCTGCTGCATTTCCATGATTGCGTCACCACCGGACGCACGCCGGTGACGTCGGGCGCTGATGCGGTGCGCGACATCGCGCTGTGCCAGGCGGTGATCGCCGCACATCGCAGCCGTGCGCCACAAGACATGCCGACCGCGGTCTGAACGTGGCGCAATTCCGCCTCGGTCTGGTCGGTGCCGGGCGCATGGGACGCGTTCATCTGCGCGCGCTGTCCGATAGCGACACGGTGCGAGTGGTTGCGGTGGCCGAACCTTCGGAAGCAGCGCGCGGTACCCTGGAAAACCCACAGGTTGCAGTACATGCCGACGTGGCCGCGATGCTGCGCGCCGGCGGGCTGGATGGCGTACTGGTCGCGGCGCCGAGTACGCTGCATCTCGCCATCGTGGCACAGATCGCGGCAGCCGGTCTGCCGATCCTGTGTGAGAAACCATGCGGCGTCACGGCGAACCAGACGCGCCGGGCCGCCGAAATCGCCGCGCAGCACAACGTGCAACTTCAGGTGGCCTACTGGCGGCGCTTCGTGCCGGCGCTTCAGCACCTGCGCCAGCGCATTGTCGATGGCGAGCTTGGAGCGCTGTATTTCCTCGCCTGCTACCAATGGGATGGTGAACCGCCGCCGGCACAATTTCATGCCAGCAGCGGCGGCATTCTCGTCGATATGGGTGTGCACGAATTCGACCAGATCCGCTGGCTGAGCGGCCAGGAGTTTGCCCGCCTGGACACCGCTGTTGCCCAGGTCCCCACCACTGCGGTCCCCACCGCTGCGGTCAATGCCGAAAGCGCACAGGTTCTGTGTACGCTGTCAGGTGGCAGCACCGCATTGGTCTCACTCGGACAACGCTATCCTCTCGGCGATGTTTGCCGCGTGGAAGCATTCGGCACACGTGCAGCGGAGGACTGCCGGTTCCTGTGGCCGCCGGATGGCGAGCAGGTATTTCTGCACGCGTTGCAGCGGCAGGCCGAAGGTTTCGCCGCCTGGGTACGCGGCGGTCAGGCGGCAGGCGCGACAGCGGACGATGCGGTTGCGGCGTTGAACGCGGCGGAACGCGCCGCGGCGCGATAACAGGAGACCGGCATGGCAGTGGAACTCGGCATCAATCCGATCACCTGGACGAACGACGACATGCCGGAACTTGGTGGCGACATTCCGCTCGAGACCTGTCTGGCCGAAACGCGCGAAGCTGGTTACAGCGGTACAGAACTCGGCGGCAAGTTTCCTCGTGTGTCGGGCGAACTTGCGCCGATCCTGGCACGCCATCGCCTAAAGCTGGTTTCCGGCTGGTACGACGGGCGCATTTTCGAACGCGACGTGGCCACGGAATTTGCCGCGATCGAACAGCATCTCACGTTGTTGCGCGATCTGGGCTGCAAGGTTGTGGTCTATGCCGATACGTCAGGTCGACAAGGCTTCCCGCCGATCTCGCAACGGCCATCGCTGGCGGATGACGACTGGCCGGCGTATGGCCGCAAGGTCACCGAGTTGTCGGAACGCATGGCCGCGTTCGGCGTGCGCATGGCGTTCCATCATCACATGGGCACCATCGTGCAGAGCGACGCAGAGATCGACCGGCTGATGGCAACCACCGGCGAGGCAGCCGGTCTGCTGTTCGACACCGGCCATTGCCTGTTCGCCGGCGGCAATCCGGCTGCGCTGCTGCAACGACACATCGCCCGCGTCGTGCACGTGCATTGCAAGGACCTGCGTCGCGCGGTGCTCGATCGCGTGCTGGCGCAGGACATGGGTTTCCTGGATGCAGTGCAGCAGGGTGTCTTCACCGTTCCCGGTGACGGCTGCATCGCCTTCACGCCGCTGCTGCGTCGGCTGCGTGACTCGGAGTACGCCGGCTGGCTGGTCGTGGAAGCGGAGCAGGATCCGCGCAAGGCGCATCCGCTGACCTATGCGCGGCTGGGACACAGCAACCTGCGCGCCCTGGCACAAGAGGCAGGATTCGAAGTGACGTAGTCTCATACTGTCACCGCGAGCAGCGCAGCAACCACAGTCATCGCGGACAGCGCAGCGACGCGGCTACCTCGTCACGGCATCAGCGCGGAACCCGCGTCCCGAATTCAGACCGGAACGTCACCTTCCAGTGTCGTGCGATGCATCAACCGCGTGTACCGGCTCTCATCGAACCCCGTCGCGCAATGCAGCATGCAGCGATTGTCCCACAGCACTGCATCGTGCACCCGCCATTTGTGGCAGTACACGAACCGCTCACTCGACGCATATGCGAACAACTGCTCGATCAGTGCGCGGCCTTCGTCTGGATCCATGCCTTCGACATCGCGCGCCCAGCGACCGATGTACAATGCCTTGCGGCCGCTGCGCGGATGCGTGCGCACCAGCGGATGGAACACGTCCGGCCGATCGCGCTTCTGCTGTTCGGTCAGCGCCGGCTCATGCGGATAATGCACGTGATGCATGTCGGCCCGGGAAAACCGCGCGCGGCGCCCAGCTATGCAACGCTTCGTCTCGTCCGGCAGTTCGTCATAGGCGGCGTACATGTCGGCGAACAGCGTGTCGCCGCCCTCAGCAGGGATCCTGTGCGCGTAAAGGAAAGATCCGGCATTCGGCAGCCGCTTGTCCTCGCCGTCGCTGTGCCAGCCCATGCCGGCGCGGCGAATGCCCAGCGGCTTGCCGCCCTCTTCCAGATTGGTCAGCACCATCACTTCCGGATGGTCCGGCAGGTTGTAGTGCAGCGGCGTCATGATGTGCAGCGGACCGAACCGGCGGGTGAAACCGATATGCTGGTCCGGCGTCATCACCAGGTCGCGGAACACCAGAAGGCTCGCGTCGAACCAGGCCTGCTCGATCCGGCGAAACTCCGCGTCCGCCAGGTCGTCCGACAGATCCAGGCCGACGATCTCGGCGCCGAAGCGCCGCTTGATTGGATAGATTGCCACACCCGACATGATTGAACTCATCGCCGTATCCCTGCGCTCGCAGCCAGCCCCACGCTCGCATCGAACCTACGACGGGTTTATACCGCAAGCCAATGCGGGACGCGGGCATGCGGATTGTGGTGATCGGGACATCGGGCGCCGGCAAGACCACGCTCGCACGAAACATCGCGGTGGAGCTGGAACTGCCGCATATCGAGCTCGATGCCATCAATTGGCAGTCGGATTGGCGCGACCTGGATCGGCATGATCGGGACGCATTCATCCACCGCGTCACGGCGGCGATCCAGGCAGAACGGTGGGTTGCCGACGGCAATTACGGCTCGGTGCGCGATACCCTTTGGCGCCGCGCGACCCATCTGGTCTGGCTCGACTATGCACACCACGTGGTCATGGCTCGCGTGATCGCCCGCTCGCTTTATCGTGTCGTTCTGCGCACAGAACTTTGGGTCGGGACCGGCAACCGCGAAAGGTGGCATCACCTGTTGCGGGCCAGTCATCCGATCCGTTGGGCGTGGAGCACCTGGGCCCGGCGCCGTATCGAAACAGCGCAGCGTGTGGAACGATCGGAATACGCCCATCTCGTGGTGCTGCGGTTGCGTCGGCCGCGTGAAGCAGCGCAGGCGGTCGCCGCCCTGCGCCGGATGGCGGACCTGCAGCGATTGCCCGTCCGCACGCCAGACCGCATGATCCGCTCATGACCGTTCAGATCGCCGTCCGACGCCTGCCGCATAATACCGACCTGCCGCTGCCGGCCTACGCGACCGCCGGTGCCGCAGGGATGGACCTGCTGGCCGCCGTCGATGCGCCGATCACCATCGAACCAGGCAAGCGCGCGCTGATCCCCACCGGCCTCGCCATCGCCCTGCCGGCTGGGTACGAGCTGCAGATCCGTCCCCGCTCCGGCCTGGCACTGCGCCACGGTATCGTCCTGCCGAACAGCCCCGGCACCATCGACGAAGACTATCGCGGAGAAATCCGGGTGATCGTGCTGAACGCGGGCGATGCGCCGTTCACCATCGAGCGCGGCGCACGCATCGCCCAGGCGGTGATCGCGCCGGTGATGCGCGCCCACTGGCAGGAGGTCGCCAGCCTCAATGCCACCACCCGCAACGAAGGCGGGTTCGGCAGCACCGGCCACTGACGACGGGCGACCGGCCGCTGTCATTCGGCCGCTGTCATTCGATTGACACGCCGTCGGGGGGTGACTTCGCGCACCGGACCGGGGTAACACGGCGCGCGGCAACCCCGTCCGAGCCCAGATGTCAGTCACGATCCACCCCGCCCTCACCCAGGGAAGGCGCCTGCCGAACGCATGGGACATCGCCGCCATCCTTTGGGTGTTCGCGGCGCTGATCGGTGTGTCGCATGTGGCGCGTGGCACCTTCGTGCGCATCGACAACCCGAACGCGTTGGCGGTCAGCCTGGATCCCGCCAATCTGCCGGATTACGCCGTGCGCACCACGCTGCGCATGTTCGCCGCGCTGATTGCCTCGCTGCTGTTCACCTTCACCTATGCCACCGCCGCGGCGAAAAGCCGGCGCGCCGCTCTCGTCCTCATCCCGATCCTCGACATCCTCCAGTCGGTGCCGATCCTGGGATTTCTGACGTTCACCGTCGTGTTCTTCATGAACCTGTTCCCCGGCCGCGTGCTGGGTCTGGAACTCGCAGCGATTTTTGCGATCTTCACCAGCCAGGCGTGGAACATGGCGTTCAGCCTGTACCAATCGCTCAAGACGGTACCGGCCGATCTGATGGAAGCGGCGGTCAGCTTCCAGCTTACGCCGTGGCAGCGCTTCTGGCGGCTGGAGGTTCCGTTCGCCACGCCCGGTCTGGTGTGGAACACCATGATGTCGATGTCCGGCGGCTGGTTCTTCGTCGTCGCGTCGGAAGCGGTGTCGGTCGGCGACAACAACTGGAAGTTGCCGGGCATCGGCTCCTATGTCGCGCTTGCGTTGGAGCAGCGCGACATTCGCGCGGTGTGCTACGCGATCGTCACCATGCTGCTGGTGATCCTGGCGTACGACCAGTTGCTGTTCCGTCCGCTGGTCGCGTGGTCGTCGAAATTCCGCTTCGAGACGACCGCCAGTGTAACCGCCGCCGATCCGTGGCTGCTGCGGCTGATGCGGCGCACCAGGTTGCTGAACTGGATGGGCGATGCGGTCGGCGATGCCGCTGTGTGGCTCGGCGGCTTGCGGCTGGCGATCGTCCCGCGCCGGCGCGCAGGCGTTGCGCGGCCATCGCGTCTGGTCGATGCGATCTGGCTGGTCACGCTGGCCGTCGTGGTTGGCTGGGCACTGACGAAGATTGTCGCCTTCGCGTCGGCTGAACTGCACTGGAGCGATGTGCGCCAGGCCGTCGTACTCGGCTTGTTCACGCTGGCGCGCGTGGTGATCCTGATGGTGCTCGCAAGCGTGGTCTGGGTGCCGATCGGCGTCTGGCTCGGCTTGCGCCCGCTCTGGGCTCGGCGAGCACAGCCGCTGGCCCAGTTCCTCGCCGCGTTCCCGGCAAACCTGCTGTTTCCACCGTTCGTGCTGTTTATCGTGTATTACGGACTGAATGCCGACATCTGGCTTACACCGCTGATGGTGCTGGGGACGCAGTGGTACATCCTGTTCAATGTCGTTGCCGGCGCAGCCGCATTTCCCGGCGATCTGCAAGAGGTGGCCAGCAACTTCCGCGTCGGTGGCTGGCTATGGTGGCGCAAGGTGATCATCCCCGGCATCTTCCCCTACTACGTGACCGGTGCCATCACCGCGTCCGGCGGTTCGTGGAATGCCGCGATCGTGGCCGAGGTTGCGTCCTGGGGTAACACGAGACTCACCGCGCACGGGCTGGGTGCCTATATTGCCGAAGCGACCGAACGTGGCGACATGCCCCGCGTTGTGCTGGGCGTGGTGGTGATGTCGATCTTCGTTCTGCTGTTCAACCGCCTGCTGTGGCGGCCGCTCTACGCCTATTCCGAACGACACCTGAAGCTCGGCTGAACAAGAGGCTCGCATGGACACCAATATCAGTCAGCAGTGCCTGCTCGAGGTGCGCGGCTGCAAGCAGGCCTATCACAAAGATGCCAGTGCAGATCTGGTCGTTTTGGAAGACGTCAACCTCGTCTTGCGCGAAGGCGAAATGGTGGCGCTGCTCGGCCGTTCGGGTTCCGGCAAGTCAACCTTGCTGCGCATCGTTGCCGGCCTGCTGACGCCCACGGCCGGTGAGGTGCTGTGGCGTGACAAGCCGGTGGTGGGGCCCGCCGAAGGCGTGGCGATGGTGTTCCAGAGTTTCGCGCTGTTTCCCTGGCTGACAGTGCAGGAAAATGTGGAACTGGGTCTGGAGGCGCGTGGTGTGCCGCGCGACGAGCGCAGGAAACGCGCCGAGGTGGCGATCGACCTTATCGGCCTGGGCGGTTTCGAAAGCGCGTATCCGAAAGAATTGTCCGGCGGCATGCGTCAGCGCGTCGGCCTGGCGCGCGCGCTGGTGGTACACCCCGACCTGCTGCTGATGGACGAACCGTTCAGTGCGCTCGATGTGCTGACCGCGGAAACGCTGCGCACCGATCTGATCGATCTATGGTCGGAGGGCAAGCTGCCGGTGCGGGCGGTGCTAATGGTGACGCACAACATTGAGGAAGCGGTTCTGATGTGCGACCGCATCCTGGTGTTCGCGGCGAGCCCGGGGCGCGTGGCAAGCGAGTTGCGCGTGCCGTTCCCGCATCCGCGCAATCGGCTTGATCCGGCGTTTCGGCAGTTGGTGGACGATATTTACGGACTGATGACCCGCCGCCCGGTGCCGCGCGCGATTGCTGCGGCGCCAATGGTGAGCGTCGCCGCGCCATTGCTGCGTGTCGGGACCAACCAGATGGCGGGGCTGATGGAGGCACTGGCTGGGCAGCCGTACAACGGCCACGCCGACCTGCCTGCGCTCGCGGCAGCTCTGCAATATGAGGCCGACGAACTGCTGCCACTGGGGGAGACCTTGCAGTTGCTGCACTTCGCGGTGCTGGAGGAGGGTGATATCCATCTGACCGAGGAGGGCCGGCGCTTCGTCGCAGCCGACACCGAGGAGCGCAAACGCCTGTTCGCCGCGGCGCTGATGGCGCATGTGCCGCTGGTGAAGATGATTCGGCAGGTGCTGGAGGAGCGCTGGAATCACCGTGCCTCCGCTGTGCGTTTTCGCGACGAGCTGGAGGATCATATGTCGCCCGATTACGCAGAGGACACGCTGCGCACTGTCATTGCCTGGGGCCGCTATGCCGAGTTGTTCAGCTACGACGAGGAAGCCGAGCAGTTCAGCCTGGAGGAGCTCGAATAGAGCGCAAAACCATTCGGCAATATCTAACCAGATCCGTCTAGCTAGCGCTCGCCGTGATAGCGGCCAGGCCGGTACGCTCCCTTCACCGCCTCCGACAAAAAAACCTCCAGCCCCCGCACATAATCCACATCCATAAACGCGCGAGCCTTCGCGGACGCGACCGTCCGCCGCACCTCCCCGCGCCAATCCGCATCGCATCCGAGCCGCGCTGCGATCGCTACGTACTCCTCGATCGACCCCGCAACAGTCGCCTCACACCCGATGCGCCGCAAAATCGCAGCGGTATGGCGCCCGCGCATGAAACACCCCGGCAGCGTCACCACCGCCGGATCCTGCACCAGGCAATCCAGCGTGGACTTCCCCCCAGACCACCCAGGCGTATCCAGCACCACATCAGCCAACCCAACAGCCGCCACGAACCGCTCCTGCGACATCGGCGGCAGAACCACGCAATAATGCTCCGCATCCAGCCCCATTGCCGCGAACGCCCGACCCAGCCGAGCCCGAAACGCCGCCGTCACCTCGGCACTCTTCGCAAAGCCAATAAAAACGAACTGACACTTCCCTACCGCAGCTGCAATACGCGGGAATACTTCATCATACTGCGGCAGATACTTGTACACAGCCTGCCCCGACCAGTACACCGGTTCGCCTGCACGTAATCCCAACGCCGCACGATCAAGCCGCAACGCCGAACGCGCATCCGGCCGATACCAAAGCCCAAGATTCGGCAGACGCACCAATCGCTCGGTGTAGCGCGCCCCGCCATCCAACGGCTCCATCAGCTCGCTCGACAGGAAGTAATCCACCGACGGAAATCCCGTTGTCTCCGGCTGGCCCCAAGCCACGCACTGCACCGGAGCCAAACGCTGCGCCGCCAACCGCGCGGCAATCGGGTCCATGCCGACCTCCGGATACAGCAGCACATGCGGCGCCGCCTCGGAAACCGCATCCCGCCACGCCGCCGCGGAGCGCACGCCCTGCACAAACCAATCGCACCACCCAGCCGAAAGCGCCGTCTGTGCATCGACAATGCGGCCGGTGTGCCAGCCGATCACCTCGAACCGGCTGCGATCGAGTTGCGTCATCCAGCCTTCCAGGAACAACTTGAACAGCGTGTGGTCGCAGAAAAATCCACTGACGATGCCAACCCGGATGCGCTCGCCTGCCAAAGGACACGGCGCGAGCGGCGCAACCGATTCCGTCTCGGCCAGCACCCGGCACGACAACCGCCCGTAGGTAGCCTGCAACGCTCTGTCGTCCTCACCTTGGTACGGCAGGAAGAACGGTTGAACGCTACCAATGGCGCCGCCCAACGAACGCACCATTCCGGGCTTCTCCGCCCAGGCGACAAGTTCCTGAAGCGCACCGCCATAACGACCGCGTCGCACCGCGATTTCCGCGTGCGTGCTGTACAGGATCGGCAACTGCGCCATGCAGAAGGCCAATCGGGCAGCCCCGTAATGCGGGTCGGCGGCGATCGCGGCCTGTTGGCAGCCAGCCGCTTCATCGGTGTGCCCCTGTGCCAGCAACAGACAGCCAAGGTTGTAGTGCGCACCTGCAAACTCAGGAGCCAGCGCGATTGCCCGTTGGAAGCAGGCCATCGCCTGCACCGTGCGGCCCTGTTCCTGCAGCGCAGTTCCAAGATCGTTCCAAGTCCCCGCGCGTGCGGCTGCCAGCCGAGTGGCTTCGACCAGCACCGCCTCGGCTTCCATCCAACGCGCGCGCGTCAGCAGCCACCGGCCGTAATTCGCATGCGCATCGGCATAGTCCGGCTTGAGCGCAATGGCGCGACGGAAGCAGTCCTCTACTTCATCCCCTGCCCCGCATTCGACGAGTGCATTCGCCAGATTGTACCAGATCTCCGCCACACCCGCCGCGCACTGGACCGCATGGCGATAGTGAACCACTGCATCTTCATGCCGCCCCACCGCGCACAACGCCGTCGCGATATTATTCTGGATCTCCGCCGACTCCGGGCGCAGCACGGCCGCAATGCGGTATTGGCCCAAAGCATCCTCGCCGCGCCCAAGCAGGCGATAGACCAGGCCGAGGCTATTGTGGAACGGCGCGCGCCCGGGACAATTTGCAATCGCCCGCTCGATCAATGCCATTCCAGCCCCGGGGTCGCCCTGCTGAGCAATGATCAGGCCGAGCAAATGCAGACTGTCGGGGTGCTCCGGATCCGCCGCCAGAATGTCCCGGTACAAAGCCCGAGCTTCACCAAGCAGCCCGGCTTCGTGATAGCGAAGTGCCTCGGCGTATACAGCGTCGCTCACCGCCTGGCGCCGCTGGCTTTCGGCATGCGAAATTGCCGCTGCTTAAAGGGCATATCCTGGAACCTGCGATTATACTCGCAGCAATCATCAGCCCCCTTATAGTAAGAGAAAGGTTAATCGGTCTTCGGCACCAGCCCGACCAGCACCAGGATAAAACCGATCGATCGCAGCCAGCGCTGCGCCCCGATCGTCCGCCCGATCATGGCAAAGCGGCGATGGCCGTGATCTCCACCCGCCAGCGCGGATCGACCAGCCTGGCCTCCACTGTCGCCCGCGCGGGCGCATTGGCACGATCCAGCCACGCGTCCCACGCGCGGTTCATCGCCGCCACATCCGCCATGTCGGCCAGAAATACCTGGCACGCTAACAGCCGCGATTTGTCCGTCCCAGCCTCCGCCAGCAGCGCATCGATCTGCCGCAACACGTCAGCCGTCTGACCCTCGGCATCCAGCGACGGATCATCGGCGACCTGCCCAGCGAGATACACCGTGTTGCCGTGCACGACGGCGCCGGAAAGCCGGCCCTCCGGCTGCAATCTTCGAATGATCATTGGCCGCTCCTCCATGACTACGCGGCAACCTAGCCGATCGATCGTGGACGGTGAACGTCCGCTGGCAAGGATTGCCACCACCGCTCAATGCATCAGCAACCGAGGCACCGACGCGGCCAGCAACACCACGCCGGAAATGCTGAGGAGCACAAGAATAAGCTGCCGAAACCCAGCCTCGCTGAACCGGGCGTACATGCGAACGCCGAGCAGCGTCGGCACCACCATCGCCGGCGCGACGATCGCGAACAACCGCAATGTCTGCGGCGTGATCAGCCCGCTCGCTGCATAGATCGCCAACGTCAACGCCTGCATGCACAGGCTGAACGTCTGGAACACCGCGCGCTGCTCGTGTCGGCTCCAACCGCGCAGCGAGCACCACAACGTCGGCGCCGGTCCATTGAGACCGCCGAGACCGCCCATCACTCCGCCGATCACGCCAACGCCGCCATCGGCCAGCCGGCCACCAGCTGTCACGCGCGGCATCGCGCGAATGCACAGCATCAGCGGACAATACGCCACAAGGATAAGTCCCACCGCCAGCTTGAACTCGGTCGGATCGACATAATGCAGCATCCAGACGCCGATCGGTGTGCCCACACATCCACCCAGCACAAACGGCCGCAGCCGCCGCCCATCGAAACTGCGACGAAACGAGCCGAGTGACAGCATTTGCCCGACCAGCGAACCAAACACCACAAGCGGCCCGGCCAGCTGCGGTGCGATAACCCACACCCAGAACGCCATCGCCACCAGGCCGAATGCAAACCCGGAGAGACCCTGCACGAATCCCGCGACGAGTGCTCCGATCAGCACGACGTATGTGAGCGTGCTCATCTGCCCACGACGCTGCCAACCGAAAGTGCACGCATATCAACGCAAATATGATCCGGGTTGCTGCCCCGCCGATGACCCATCTCTGTTGCGATCAGTGCCCGCCGCCGTTCAGTGCGTACCGACGTCGCATGTCGTCGCCCTCACGAAGGCGAGTGTCCCGGATTCGCGAAGCTCCACCATATCAACAGCCCCGCGTTTTACTCCGGCCACTCGCCGGAATCTCGCTGTCGCCAGCATGACAATCACCGCGACAATTCGCTTACTTTTGTAAGCAGAATTCCCCATTCTGTTTACCACCTTGCTGGCTGTTTACCACCTTGCTGAAGCTGCGCCAGATGCCAGAAGATGGCCGCCGTCCCCCCCCCGCTGCATGCCCTCTGCTCCGACGGGCGCCAGCGGTTCCCTGGTCGGCTGCCAGCATGTGATTGCCCGCACCATGCCTGCGATTGGCACGCCTGTCGTCGCATCCCGCTGAGCATGACCCGACGCGAAATCCGACGGCGCCGACCGGCATCGGTGGGGTGTTCGTCACGGCGGCGGGGACGACTACCCGCGTCGAGACCGAGCGCCAGTTGCGGGCGGCCGAGGAGGCACTGCGAAGCCTGAACGAATCGCTGGAGCACGCGGTCGAGGCGCGCACCCGGGAGCGCGATCGCGTCTGGACTAATTCGCGCGACCTGCAGGTGGTTGTCGGCGCCGATGGCGTGTTTCACGCTATCAGCCCCTGTTGGACGGAGGTGCCTGGGGCATGCGCCGGATGAGGTGATCGGCCGGCGTTTCCTGGGGAAGCCGTTCACGGTGGAGGATCTGGCGGTGAAGTTGCGGGCTGAGCTCGACGGCTGAGGTTTTTGCGATCGCCGGGCGTTCCGCCGAGACCGAAGCAATCTCGCGCCAGTTGGACGCTTCGATCGGCGTTGCCGCGTCGCTGGCGCTCTTCGCAATGACCGGCAAACCCGACAGCCGCTGTTCACCCGATAGCTTTGGTCTTATCGATCGCACGGCTGGCGGCACAACTTGCGGCTTTACAAACCGTCCCGTTCTGCGATGGATGCGCCGGCCGGCACCATAAGGATCAGCGCATGAGCACGACTGTCACCAAGCCCCGCGGCCGCCAGTTCTTCGCCAATCCGGGGCCGACCAATATTCCCGACAGCGTGCTGCGCGCGCTGGACCGGCCGTCGATCGATTTCCACGATCCGGAGTTCGTCGAGGTCTACGACGCGGCGTTCGCCGGCGTGAGGCGCGTGCTGCAAACCCAGCATCATCTGTTCATGTACAACGCGTCCGGGCATGGCGCCTGGGAGGCCTCGCTCACCAACCTGCTCTCGCCGGGCGATGCGATCCTGGTGCTGGAATCGGGATATTTCTCGGAGGAGTGGGCCAACATGGCCCGCGCGCACGGGCTCGAGGTCCGTCTCGTGTCCTGCGACTGGCGCCATGGCGTGGAAATCGCCCAGGTGAAAGCGGCGCTGGCGGCGGATACCGCCCATGCCATCAAGGCGGTGTGTGTGGTGCACAACGAAACCGCGACCGGCATGATGCTGCCGCTGGATGAAATCCGCCGGGCGATCGATGCGGCCACGCATCCGGCGCTATTCCTGGTGGATACTATTTCGTCGCTCGGTTCACTCGATTTCCGCATGGATGAATGGAAGATCGACTGCGTCGTCGGCGGCAGCCAGAAAGGGCTCATGCTGCCGACCGGCGTCAGCTTCACCGGCGTGTCGGACAAGGGGATGGAGGCGCATTCACGCGCGAAGTTGCCGCGCTTCTATTTCGACTGGACGTTGATGTCGAAGCGCCAGCAAAAAAGCTTCATCGGCACGCTGCCGGTGAACATGTTCTACGGGTTGCGCGAGTCGATCCGGCTGCTGGAGGAGGAAGGGCTGGCGAATGTCTACTCGCGTCATACGCGGCTGGCGGAAGCTACGCGGCGCGCGGTACAGGTGTGGGCTGGGAATAACGGGCCGCAGTTGTATTGCACAAATCCGAGCCGGTATTCGGATTCTGTGACTGCTATCCTGATGCCGGAGGGTTACAGCTCAGACCTGGTGCGCAACACGGCGCGCAACCGGTTCAACGTTTCTCTCGGCGGTGGGTTGGGCGCGCTTGGAGGCAAGATATTCCGAATCGGCCATTTGGGTGATCTGAACGAACCGATGTTGCTGGGCGCGCTGACCGCGGTCGAGATGGCGCTCCGGATGAACAACATCCCCCATGCAAGGGGCGGCGTCGACGCGGCGATGGATTATTTGGCTGGCTGATCGAACTGGGGTGCGCGGACGCCCACCTGTTTGGCGCAAGCAGCATGTCGGCGCCCTTTGAGCACGGCCGGGATGGCTGGGGCGATGGGTTTCGCGGCCGCTCTGCCACATCCTGCCGTTTTGCAGTCTCTGTCAAACCGCCATCGTCGCAGATAGCGGTCAACCGTCTCAAGCACCGGGCAATGAGACGCCCGCGAGACAAATGGCATACTAAGCACACGTTGCCGCTGTTCCCTATATGTTTCACGTGAAACATCGTTCGGCGCCGAACGATCCACCAAACACCGCCGGCACCGCATGGTCCATGCACGTCAGAACAGTGTAGGCGCTGGAAGCATTTTCTCCCTCCTCCATGCGACAGGGGTTAGGGGCGGGATGCGCGTAACCACTGATATCGGACGTTCAAACCCCTGCCCCTTCCTCCTTCTCCCCTCCTGCGAGGAACCCCCCTCCCGCAAGGGACGCGGAGAATTTTGCCGCTCCACCACTTATCCTGACCCGTAACCCCCACATGCCCCCCACCTGCCATAACCCAGACTCACACCCAGATCCGGACGCCGAAGCGCGGCGCACCCTCCACCGCCACAAAGCATTCGCCACCGCGCTGCTCGTCCTGATGGCCGCACTCACCCTCGGCACCTACGCCCTCCCCGCGTCCACCGCGACGGACCTGCTCCAGGCCGCCGCCAAAGCCGGCTTCGTCGGAGGCATCGCCGACTGGTTCGCTGTCACCGCCCTGTTCCGCCACCCCCTCGGCATCCCCATCCCCCACACCGCCATCATCCCCAACCAGAAGGCACGCCTCGGCGCCGCCCTCGGCCGCTTCGTCGCCACCCACGTCTTCACCGCCGACGAGGTAGCCGGCGTTCTTGCCCGCCTAGACCTTCCCAGCATCCTCCACCGCTTCCTCGCCGACCCGGGTTCCGCCCGCCCCGCTGCGATCGCGCTCGCGGCCGCGTTGCCCCGCATCCTCTCAACGGTCGAAGATGGCCGAGCCCGCCGCCTGGTCGCCCGCATCGTTCCACGCATCCTGGGCGGCCCCGGCGCCGGCCGCGTGGTGGCCCGCGCGCTCCACACCCTGGTCGAAGGCGGCCGCCACCAAGAAGTCTTCGGCTTCGTGCTGGCCCAGCTCCGCACCCTGCTCGCCAGCAAGGAAGACTCCCTCCAAGCCGCCATCGAGGAACGCGTCCGAGAACAGGGCGGCCGCCTCGTGGGCTGGGCTCTGGGCGCCTCCATCGCCCGCCGCGTCCTGGCCACCGTGAACACCGAACTCGACAAAATGCGCCCGGACGGCTCCGAACTGCGCGCCGCATTCGACGAATGGGTCCGCCGGGAGATCACCCGGCTCGAGGATGATCCGGCCCGCACCGCCGAACTAGGTGCCGCGATCCGTCGCGTCGTCGCGCACGAGACAGTGCAAGCCTGGCTGTGGGACGTCTGGGCCCGTCTGCGCGTGGCACTGGAGGCCGATGCCGGCAAACCCACAGGCCACACCGTCGCCTACATCGAAGGCGCGCTGTCCAACCTGGGCGCCATGCTCGAGGCCGACCCCGCCGCCCGAGCGCGCCTGCACGCTGCGGTGCAAGCAGTCGTGGCCAGCCTGCTGCCCACGGCTCAGACACGCCTATCCGACTTCATCGCCCAGGTAGTCGCCAACTGGGATACCAACACTATAGTCGAGCGATTGGAACTACGCGTCGGCAAAGACCTGCAATATGTCCGCGTTAACGGCACGCTGGTAGGTTTCCTCGTCGGCGGCCTGCTGTACTGGCTGCTCAGCGCCACCTTCGGTCACGCAAGCTTCTGACGAAGACGCCGTACCCTGTCCCGCACGCTACCCACCGGCTGCTCGCCGACCGGCCCTGAATGAAACCCCAGTGCGTCGCACGCTTGGCGTGCCCTGTCATTGTTAGAATCAAAGCGACGCGGCGATCCCGGGGTTCATGACGAGATCGGAATAACCCCGAAAGGCTGGCAACCCTCGCTGGACGCGCAACCGCTCTTGGCCGAAGCTGCCACCATCCGCCACACACCACACGGGAGGACACCGCATGCCTACCACCTACAAGGAGATGCTGGCAGCAGCCCACGCCGCAGTGCCCGCGATCAGCGCTGCCGACGCAGCCAGCCTGGTCGAGAAGTCCGGCGCCCTGATCGTGGATGTCCGTGACGGCACTGAAGTCGCCGCCAGCGGCAAGGCGAAAGGCGCCGTCGCCGTCGCCCGCGGCTCGCTCGAATCCCGTGCGGATCCGGACTCCCCCAACCACAATCCAGCCTTTCGCAAGGATCGCCCGATCATTCTATACTGCGCCGGCGGCGGCCGCGCCGCACTGGCCGGCAAGACCCTGCGCGATCTGGGGTTCACCGATGTCCGCAACCTCGGCGGATTCAAGGACTGGGTGGCTGGCGGCGGTGCGATCGAGCCAGCCTGAGCCTCGCCTCCCCGTCACGCCGACGCAGCTTGCCCCTGCGAAGGCGAGGCCTGCATCCACGTTTGCGCGACCAGCCCATCCAGGCCAACCCCACACTGGCCGGAGCCGCGGACTGATGCCTTAATGCCGTCAAGCGCCACCGGCGCCAGCCATCCATCAGGGAGCAAAGCCATGGGCCGCAGGTACGCCAACATCCTGGAGACAGTCGGCAATACCCCCGTCGTCCGGATCAACAAGCTCGCGCCCGCCGATGTGAACCTATTCGTGAAGATCGAGGCGTTCAATCCGCTGGGCTCGGTCAAGGACCGCCTCGCCCTCGGCGTCATCGAGGATGCCGAACGCAAAGGCCTGCTGAAACCCGGCCAGACCGTTGTCGAGGCAACCAGCGGCAACACCGGCATCGGCCTGGCGATGGTATGCGCCCAGAAGGGCTACCCACTCGTCCTCACCATGGCCGAATCGTTCAGCGTCGAACGTCGCAAACTTATGCGGTTTCTCGGCGCCAAGGTAGTACTGACCCCGGCAGCCGAACGCGGCATGGGCATGGTCAACAAGGCCAACGAACTCGCCGCGACGCACGGCTGGTTCCTGACGCGCCAGTTCGAGAACGAGGCCAACGCCGACATGCACTCACGCACCACGGCGCGTGAGATCGTCGACGATTTCAAGGACGCGCAGCTCGACTACTGGGTCACCGGCTACGGCACGGGCGGCACGCTGAAAGGCGTTGCGCGCGTGCTGGCAAAGGAGATGCCCAACACCAAGATCGTGGTCTGCGAACCGGCGGATGCCTCGATGCTGACCAGCGGCACCGGGCAGGAGCGCAAGCCGGACGGCTCACCGGCGACGGCGCATCCCGCGTTCAAGCCGCATCCGATGCAGGGTTGGGCGCCGGACTTCATTCCGAAGCTGCTGGGCGATGTCGTGGACACGCACGTGATCCACAAGATACTCCGGATCGCCGGCCCCGACGCACTGAAGTGCAGCCGCGACCTGGCGCAGAAGGAAGGCATCTTCGTCGGCATAACCGCCGGTGCGACGCTCGCCGGCGCATTGCAGATCGCCGCCGAAGCGCCAAAGGGATCCAACATCCTGGCCATGATGCCGGACACCGGCGAACGCTATCTCAGCACGCCGCTGTTCGCCGACATCCCCGCCGACATGACGGAGGAAGAGATCGCGATCGCCAAATCAACGCCGAGCAATCAGATGCCGTCCGCATCGTAAGCTGGGCGCTGAACCGGGTTCGCTCGTCCGCTCATGTTGGTGCAGCCTGGGTAGCTGCTTGGTTAGTCTGTCTCCCGTGGGTGGGTGGAAACTGGACGCAGTGCACGCATGCGATCGAACGAGTGCGGTAGCGACGACAAGGCGAGGGAGGCCGTCGACCGGATCTTGATGGACATCGAGAAGCGGAGGCGCTCGAAAGCCTGAATTTACAGACTGTTCCATCCGGCCTTGAAGTCGTTCTCTGTCCGCCGCCGCGCGTCGCTGTACGACAGGCGCGACCGTCCCGACAGGCATCCGCGCTGCCAGTCTGCGCTCGCGCCTGGTTGCGCGCAGGAAGGCGGCGGCTTCAGGCTGCGGTTCGCCGCCCAAAACTCTGCACCCTTGTGGAAATCGCCCTCCGCCAGGCTGTTGAACCAGGCTTCGTAGTCAAGCCGGGCTTGGCGGCCGGCGACGTAGGCCGGCAACGATGTGGCGTCGACCGGCTGTGGTGATAAAGGCGCGGATGTCAGTGAGGCCTGCGCGGCGGGCAGTGTGTCGTTATGGGCTGACAGCACTGCGCCGTTTTCTGACAGGATGATGCCGCCAGCAGGCGAGCCGTTCAGGGCGATTTTGAGAACGAAGTTGGCGGTCCCGATGGAATGCGCATTCCTCTCAATGCTCGACACGTTCCATTGCACGACGCCGGTGACGGAGCAGGTATCCGTGCACTGCGCGAATACTGTGTTGGGCTGAATCGTGTAATGGCGGATCGGCCACCGAGCTGAGAATATTTCCGCTTCTCGTCCATGATCTTCTCGCGGGGCTCGGGTGAGCCGTAGAACGACGCGGTGTCGCCGTAAAACTGGGCGAGCCCCTCAATGTCGGTGCCGGATCGCGACCAGTCAGCATAGTACGTCAGAATGAGGGATTTCGCCTGCTGTTCCGCGGGCGAGCCCAAGGACGCGGCGGGCGGCGCGGCGACTGGCACGGGCGGCGGTGCGGGATCGGCGAAGATCTTGACCGTGATGCCGATGCTCTGGGCGTCCGCTGGGTGCAGCCATTGCATCTGATCCGGTCCCGCTGCGGTTGCATACGCGACGGCCGCGTAGGACAGGCCGAGCTTGTCGAGGTAAGCGCCGAGGAGCGCGTTGCCCTGTCCTGACTCCTTCTTGTCGTCATCGCTGATGGTGTAGGCAGCGTGAAAGCCGAGCTTGGCGCTGTTGCCCAGGAGGCGCGGCGTGCCCGCCACCCAGATCATGGCGCAACCGGAGGCGCAGACCGCGTTGTTGAGGACGCCGGTTGCGAAGCTGTGCGAGCGCACCGTTTCGCCAATGAGGAGGGAGGCGAGTAAATTGCCGCCAGGGCTATTAAGGATAACGATGACCGGGCGGTTGAACACCTGGCCGAGGCCCCGCGTGACACGGTCGAACTCGTCCGGGTCCTCCTGCGTGATCTGACCGTCGACATGCACAATTTCGAAGGCGTCGGCATGCGATACGGTGATGTCGGCGGCGCGCGACGGGCCCAACGCCGCGAGCGTCGCGATGAGGAATGCCGACAGCAGCGAATATCGCTGGATCACGATCGGCCCCTCTCTGACGGACCCTCTCTGAGCGAGAATGAGTCGATAGCGGGTCGTTTACCATTGGTACCTTATAATGGAAAGACAAATAAGCGGAGATACGCTAATTTAATGGACGAACGGAGCTCCAGCCAGAACTTAACCGCCCGCTGGGTCCACCAGAAGACGTGCCGCCCGATGCGGAAACGTTCCGCTGAACGTACTGCAAATGGAGACCGTTGAGCGATACTAACTTGCCAACAAGTGGCAGAAGTGCCCATCACCAACAGCATAGTATGGTCAAGGCTGTTGCGTCGTATCAATCCGATCAGCCGTTCGACAGGGCCGTTCTGCCACGGCCGCGGCGCCAACTGGACTGACCGCGACTTATCATCAAACCCCTTTGCGCCCACGGACGGCAGCAACCGCGTCGCTTTGCTCGCGCAGCGCGGCCATCGCCTGTTGCTTCCGCATGGCAAGAGTCTGGTTCGATTCTTGACCCCAGGCCAACCGACCGGGCCAGAGGTGCGATCGGTCATGATCCGTCCGGGACGACAAAGAACACGCTGCGAACGGCTCCCCTCGCCTTCCGCCACGTGCATCCCCTAATCTACCGGCGCCCCGCGGAGCCCGATGCATGCTGCGACTATCCGTCCTCGACCAATCCACCGTGGTGACAGGCCGTTCGCCCGACACCTCCATCCGCGAAAGCCTGGCACTCGCAAAGCACTGCGAGGCACTCGGCTACGCGCGCTACTGGTGCGCCGAACACCACAACTCCGCCAGCCAGGCCGGCACCGCGCCGGAGATCCTGATCAGCGCCATCGCCGCCACCACCACGCGCATCCGCGTCGGGTCCGCCGGCGTGATGCTGCCGCACTACTCCAGCCTGAAGGTGGCCGAGCAGTTCCGCCTGCTGGAAGCGATCGCGCCGGGACGCATCGATCTCGGCCTCGGCCGCGCACCGGGATCCGATGGCCGCACCGCCTTCGCGCTCAATCCTCTGGCGGAAACCGCGGCCGATCATTTCCCGGCGCAGGTGCGCGATCTGCTGGCATGGCTGGCCGGAGAGAAACTGGTCGAAGGCCATCCGTTCCGCGACATCATCGCCCAACCAGGCGGCCCAATGCTGCCCGAGGTCTGGGTACTCGGCAGCTCCGACTACGGCCCACAGGTCGCGGCATATTTCGGCCTGCCATTCTGCTTCGCGCATTTCATCACCGACGGCCGCGGCGTGGAGCAGGCGATGGCGGTGTATCGCGAGGGCTATCGGCCGAGTGAGCGCCATCCCGAACCGCACGCCGCATTGTGCGTCTGGGCGATGGCGGCGGAAACAGATGCCGAAGCCGCACGGCTGTTCACCTCGCGCGAGATGTGGCGGCTGGGACGCGACCGCGGTGAATTCGCCGCCCTGCCCTCACCCGAGGAAGCCGCACTCTATCCATACACCCCATCCGAACAGCAGCGCATCGAGCGGCTGCGCTCACGCGCGTTGTACGGCACGCCTTCGGTGGTCGCTGACAAGCTGCGCGCGTTGGCAGCAGAACATGGCGTTGACGAGATCGCCATCCTCACTACGCTGCACGATCCGGAAGCGCGCCGTCGTTCCTACACGCTGCTGGCGCAGGAGTTCGAATTGCAGTCGCAGATTCCGCTGGCCGCCGAATAACGGAGACACCGCATGCCGCAGTTCCTGGTAACACTGTACGACGGTACCGATGCCGAGGCTCCGTCACGCCGCCAGGCCGCGCGTCCGGCGCATCTGGATGGCCTGAAGGACAACGTCGCCACTGGCAAACTGGTGTTCGGCGGTCCGGTCTTCGATGACGCGCAAAAGCCGATCGGCTCGTTCCTGCTGGTCGAATGCGCAACGCGCGCAGATGTCGATGCGCTGGTCGCCAACGATCCCTACACCAAGGCGAACGTCTGGCAGCGCGTGGAGATCAAGCCGACACGCCTCGTGATTCAGGGCGGCAAGATCACGCCGTAGCATTTGGCGACCTGCAAAGGAGCATGAATGCCGGTCTCGAAACAACCTCGCAAAAAGGCCGTGCCCAAGACGCAGCGAACGGTCGCCCCGGTCGGACCATTGCCGGATCGACGCATTATGGAAAGCTTCCTGGCGTCGATCGCCGGAGGTGCTCGCGAAAAAACAATCGCGAAGGCTCAGGACATCATGTACGACGCGTGGGAGCAGACCAACGCGCGCTCCCGGATCGCGCTTGCGCGCAAGGCACTGGGCGTCTCCCCGCTGTGCGCTGACGCGTACAATCTGTTGGCCGACGAAGCATCGTCGCTCAAGGAAGCTGGCGATCTATACGCCAAAGGCGTCGAAGCAGGGGAGCTGGCGCTCGGACCTGAAGGCTTCGAGGAATATGCCGGTCGTTTCTGGGGTTTTCTCGAAACGCGCCCGTATATGTGAGCGAGGGCCGGCCTTGCCAGTGTCCTTCTGAAGCTCGGCGATGCGAATGCCGCAACCAGCCACTACACCGAAATGCTGAAGCTGAACCCGGATGATAACCAGGGAATCCGATACGTCCTGGCAGCAATCCTGCTAAGTCAAGGCAAAGAACCCGAGCTCAAGGAGTTGCTCGCTGCCTATGAAAGAGACGGCGGCGCGGAGTGGCTGTATACGCGCGCGCTTCTGGCCTTCCGTGAAGGGAACGTCGGTGAAGCGCGCTCCGTGGCGCTGGTACGGAACGCGTGGTCGGCGAATGAGCATGTACCCGCGATCCTCGCCGGCACCAAGCGTCCAATCGCCGGAGATAGTGCCAACGTCACGGTAGGTGGCGTCGACGAGGCGAGCTACTATGCTGCGGAATTCGGGCCGGCCTGGCACCGCACGCCGGGCGCTGTCGCATGGCTGACCAGGATTGCCTCGACCTTGCAGCCCAAGCGGCAAGCAAATCCGATCAGGCGCTGAGTGACTGATTTACCGCCGCCAGACGCTCCGTCCGCCGGACGAACGACCGGCCTTCCAGACCTGATACCGGAACGCCAGCCACGCGATCACGACGGCCGCGACCGCCACCGGGATCAGCAGCAGCGCGAACCACAGCGCCAACGCGGCCACGGCGAGCGCGCCGGCCAGTAGCGCGACGATCACCGCCCAGCGGAACACGCGGGACGCCAGCGGCGGCTGCCGAGGGCGCAGGCTCCCGTCGGGCATCATGTCGAGTTCGGGCGGCAGACGATCGCTCATGGTGCGCGACAGTTGGCGCGTTTGGCCGGCGGGTTCAAGATGCCCCCAGGCAGGGAGACAGCAGCATGAAGATCGGACTGTTCATCAACACGCAGTTTCGGCCGGGCGAATCGGTGGCCGCGCATCTTCCCGATCTGGTGGCGCAGGCGCGCGCAGCACGCGATGCGGGTTTCGCCTCGCTGTGGTTCCCGCATCATTACCTCACCGGCCCGCTTCAGATGCTACAGATCGTTCCGGTGATGGCGTATCTCGCGCAACACGCGCAGGGTATGCAGATCGGTCCCAACATCCTGATCCTGCCGCTGCTGAACCCCGTGCACGTCGCGGAAGAATCCGCCACGCTCGACGTGCTGACGGGAGGCAACTACGTACTCGGTGTCGGCCTGGGTTATCGCGAGGGCGAATTCACCGCGTTCAACATGACGCTGAAGGAACGCGCGCCGCGGCTGGAGGAAAGCATCGCACTGATGCGCAAGCTGTGGACCGGCGACAAGGTCACGCACAAAGGCCGCTTCTACGAAGTCAACGACCACGCCATCGGCCTGAAGCCACTGCGCGCCGGCGGCCCGCCGATCTGGATGGCCGCGACGGTTGACGTGGCGATCCAGCGCGCGGCGCGACTGGGCGACGCCTGGCTGATCGTGCCGACGACGCGATTGGATCAATTGACGGCGCAGATGCGCGTCTATCGTGCAGCACTGGAAGGCCGCGTGCCGGACTGCTTCCCGATGGTGCGCGAATGCTATGTCAGCGCAGATCACAAGACCGCGCTGGAAGAATGCCGCGGGCCGCTGGAATACAAATACGACGCCTATTCATCCTGGGGCATGGCATCGCGCAACAAACCCCCGTTTGAGGAGTATGTACGCAATCGTTTCATCATCGGCGACGCTGTGTTCGTGAAGGAGGAAATCGCCCGCTACCGCGAAGCTCTCGGCGTCGACCATTTCATGATGCGCTGCCACTGGCCCGGATTGGATTTCGACAAGGCACTAGGCAGCATCAGGCGGCTGGGAGCGATCGTAGCCTGAGATTGTCCGTGCGAGTTCCGTACCGGCCAGCGGCCGGTACGGAACTCGCAATGACAAAGCCTAGCCATCCCGCTCCAGCACTTCCTTGATCCGCGCAGGATCAACCGCCAGCGGCTCGATCCCCGACCGTTCTTCCTGCAGCTTCATCCCTACGCGGCTGTCGCGCTCGCTCCATCCGCGGTTCAGCGCCTCGTTCAACTCGGCCAGCGCCAGATGCGACAGACGCATCGGCACCCCAACTTCCCGGCCAAGCTGGCACGCCAACGACACGTCCTTGTGCAGCAGACGCAGCGCGAAGTCGGGCGGATCGTACTGCCCGGTCAGGAACTTCCCGCCCATACGATCGAATAGACGAGCGCGGCCGCCGGCGCCTTGCCGAATCGCCGCCCACAGTGCCAACGGCTCGATGCCAGCCTTCACACCCATGGTGAACGCCTCGGCCAGCGCGACATTCACCGCGGCACCCGACAGATTGTGCACCAGCTTGGCAACCGAACCGGCGCCGATCGCACCGATGTACCGCGCCTGGTCGCCCATCGCGTCCAGCACCGCCTTGTGTTTCTGGAACACCGCTTCGTCACCGCCGACCCAGATCGCCAGCTTGCCGGAATTCGCCCCGCGCGGTCCGCCGCTGACCGGCGCATCCAGCAAAGCCACGCCCTGCTCTGCCAACTTCGCATGCATCTCCCGCACCAGGCTCACCGAGTTGGTGGACAGATCGAACCACACCGACCCCTTGCGAAAGCCATGCACCATCCCGTTTTCGCCGAAGCACACTGCTTCCACATCGGGCGGCGCAGGCAACGACGTGAACACCACATCGCATGCTTCCGCCACCGCGCGCGGGCTGTCCGCCCACTCGGCGCCGGCCGCCAGATGATGCGACGCCGACTGCCGCCGCAGATCGTGCACCACCAGCTTGTGCCCTGCCTTTTGCAGATTGCTCGCCATGCCGGCGCCCATCATGCCGAGACCGATGAATCCGATTGGCATTGTCGTCTCCCTTCGATTGTCCTTCCAAGTCTGGTCCGGGCCTCGGATGTTCTCAAGCCGGCGAACCAAACTCCCGCAGTCGCTGCCCGCTGTGGTCGAGTTCCACGCCATGATCAGCGGTCTTGATGCGGATCACCGCATCCGGTCCTGCCTGCAACGCCTCCAGTGTGATGAAGAACCCGTGGCGACCCTCGCCGATCCGGGCATCCAGCAGGTCTTGGCGGAACACATCCGCCACCACACTCAGCGTCGGCTTCTCATCGACCAGCACCTCCAGCGTGATCGGGGCAGTCGAATGCGTCAGGCGGCACCAGCCATACAGGCGGCCATCCATGATCCCTTCGATCCGCCCCTCATAGCGTCTGCGCGCACCGGCGATATAGCGTGGCCGGTTGGGCTCTATCACGCCGATCAGCCGCCGGTGCAATGCGGCATTCGACGGAATGTCGCAAAACCGCATGATGGCATCGACGATATCGTGCGGGAATGTCAGCGCCTTCTCGTAGCTCAACAGCAGGTTGGGGCATCGCACACCGGCGACGAATGCCATCAATGCAGTCAGATCGGCTGTAGCCTCATGCAGAGCCTGCATCGGCTGCTGGTATTCCGACAGCGACGTCCTGATCGAAATCGACACAGGGTCCCTGAAGGTCACGATTAGATGCGGATCAGTGAACAGCGCCATCTGCGCGGGTTCAAGATAACGGAACAGCATCGGCAGCTTGAATCCCCAACTGCGATAGCTTGCGTTTCTCTCGGCGATGATCCGCTTCAGTGCCCCGGTGTCTCCCGACGTCAGCGTCCCGGCAATCTCCTCATCCTCGTAAACGATGTCGTTGATCTGGGCTCCAATGAAAAGTCCAGCCTGCAACAGGATGGATGCGACAAGGCTCGTGCCGGACCGCAGCAGGCCGGTGACAATAAATGTGCGCCCTGCGCCGGCGGTCTGCTGTCCGGCCAGGCTGACAATGAAGCCCTTGTTCAGCAGATCATCGGAAGGCGGCATGCACTATACCAGCCGGTGTTCCTCGACCACGAAATGCGCGGCAACGGGATTGTTGCCCTCCATCGCACATTCCAGATCGACCAAAGACGCGAACGACAATTCCACGATGCCGGCCACGCTGACCGGCAGATGCGGGATTGTGCTGTTCGGTGCCGGCCCTTGTTGCAGGACACGATACAGCACCGCACCGCACAGACCCGGATGCGACTTGATATCTGCCACATACCGATCCAGCGCCACATCGTCCGCTGATCCGCCGGGCAGCAACGCCAGCAAGCGGATGCGCCCGGCATCCGGCGGGGGCGCGAGAACAACATCTTGCCGGCTGATCACCCGCGACACGGCGCCGATGAACTGCCGGGAATCCACATTGCACGCAGCCATCTCCGGTGAGCGATGCGCCTTCACCCGGTCGGCATCGTGGTCGAGCGTCAGGATCGGAAACCCATCCACCCGCATGTCGCACGCCAGCACATTCATCGCCGGTGATTCGATCACATGATGCTGCACGTAGCCCCGCAGGCCCGCGAATGCGCACACCAACGGCCCATGCACGTCAAGCCAATGTCGGCGAAATGTCGCGAGCGACACATCAGACCGCCGGCGCATCAGGCTGATTGCGGCAATCATCCATCACCCCTTCCCGCCCGCATGGCGATAGCACGCGACGCATCCGGGAGCCAACCGTTGGGCCCGACCGTGGCCACAACGCACGCCATGTGACGTGGCTAACAGCTACGACGCTGGAATACCGGTAGAACACGCCCGGGACCGAGTTATGGGGCGAAAATGTGTAACATACTCCTGCTCTTCCTCTGCCTGGCAGCCGGTGTGGCGCTGCGTGCATCGGGTCGCGTGCCGGACAACGCCCACCAGGCGATCAACGGCGTCATCATCAACATCGCGCTGCCGGCGCTCACGCTGCTGCAGATCCACGGCATTCGACTCCACCGCGACCTGCTGTTCCCGATCCTCATGCCATGGCTGATGTTCGCCGGTGTCAGCACGGGCATCTGGCTGGTCGCGCGGAAGATGCGCCTGGCGATCGCCACCACCGGCGCCCTTATCCTGACCGCGGGACTGGCCAACACGTCCTTCGTCGGCGTGCCGATGATCGAGTCGTTCTACGGCTCATCCTACATGTCGATCGGTCTGCTGATCGATCAACTGGGCACCTATCTGGTGCTCAGCACGCTGGGCATCACCATTGCCTGCCTTTGTTCGCGCGGCACGGCATCCGTGAGTGAAATAGCGCGGCGCGTTGCCACCTTCCCCCCGCTGATTGCGCTCGTACTGGCCTTGTTGCTGATGCCAATCACGTATCCACCGATCGTCAACGATATCCTGCAACGTCTCGGCAACATGCTCGCACCCCTGGCGTTGGTGTCGGTCGGCCTCCAGCTTCGCCTGGGCGTGCTGCGAGGCAGACTGAGCCCACTGGTGCTTGGTCTCGGCGTAAAGCTGGTGTTGGCGCCGCTGCTGCTGGCGATCGTCTACCTGGAACTCCTGGGGCAGACGGGCAACCTCGCACGCGTCACATTGTTCGAGTCCGCGATGGGACCGCAGATTGGTGGCGCCATTGTCGCAACCCAGTACGGGCTGGATCCTCCACTGGTAACACTGATGGTCGGCATTGGCAGTGTGATTGCTTTCGTAACGCTGCCAATGTGGTGGTATTTCCTGCGAGGCGCGTAGCCCGCCTGCAATGCCTCACATCGTGGTCTGCATGTCGGCATCGACGCTGATCGCCTGACCGCTGATGGTCGCGCCAAAAGGACTGGCAAGATACAGTGCCATGTTGGCGATGTCCTGCTGCGTGACAAAGCAACGCAAACTGGTCGTCGCAACGGTTCGCTCCGTCATCTCATTCTCCGACACGCCGGCCGCGTTGGCCTTCGCCCTGATCACCGCCCGGATGCGGGGTCCATCGACTGGCCCAGGCAGTATGGCGTTGACGCGAATGCTATCCGGACCCAACTCTATCGACAGCGACTTGGTAAACCCGACCACGCCCCACTTCGCGGCCGAGTACGGCGCACGCAGCGGAAACCCGAAGCGCCCAGCGGCCGATGACAGGTTGATGATCACACCGCCGCCGGCATCACGAAGTGCCGGAATGGCCCGCCGCGCACAGTGGAACATGCTGGCAAGATCGATGCGCAGTGTGGCGTCAAGTTCTTCCGGCGATACATTTTCCACCAGCGCGGTAGGGCCCGCGATGCCGGCGTTGTTCACCAGCACGTCGAGCCCGCGCAGATGCTTCACGGCGGCATCGATGAAGCTGTTGTTGTCGGCAGCCACGCCGGAATCAGCGCGCATCCCGGGATGGCCGCAGGCAACCAGCGCCGCTACATCGACATCCGACACGAACACGCTCGCGCCGCACGCGACGAAGCTGTCCGCCATCACCTTGCCGATACCATTGGCGCCGGCGGTGATCGCCACGCGCTGGTCGGACAGATCCACCGTCAGCGGCGTCCGCGCCCCCGTCATCACGCGCGACGTCCCCTATCGCATCGTGTTGATGATCTGGCGATACGCTTCCTCGGGGAACGCCTTCAGCGACGTCGTGCGCACATTGCCCAGCTTGCCCAGCATCAAGGTGAACCGCGCGGCCACCGCATCGTCCGGCGCGTCGTAGATCATCACCAGATCATGCGCGCCCATCGTCATGTAGATGGACCGGAACGTGCCGCCCATTTCCTCCAGTGTCTTCTTCGCCGTGTCGATGCGCTTCGGGCTGTCGTTGATGGAGCGCATGCCTTGTTCGGTCCAGTTGGCGAGCATGACATAGGTCGGCATGGCCATTCCCTCCTACTCAGTTCTTGTAACTCGGCCTAAGCTGACGACTGATCAGGGAGGGAAGCAAGTCATGATTGTCCCCGAGGGTGCCCGCAACATCGAATTCGTCGGCCATACCGATCAGGGAGGTCGCGGCGACGGCGTACAGGTGATGGTCTCCGGCGGTCATGCCTACGTCGGCACAAGGGTCAGCCGCGGCATCATGGTCACCGACGTGCGCGACCCGCGCGATCCGAAGCCGGTGAACTTTGTGGCGACGCATCCAAACTCGGTGTCCATGCATCTCCAGACAGCCGAGAACCTTTTGCTGTGCATCCAGGAAGCCGATCAGCGAGCACTGCTGTCGCAGCAGGAGTACTACGGCGGCTCGGGCAAGGTTGACAGCGGCCGCTTCGGCAAACGCGGCGAAGACTACGCCGCCGGCATGAACGTCTACGACATTGCCGATCCGGCCAATCCACGGCAGATCGGCGCGATGGAGGTGCCAGGTCTCGGCTTGCACCGCATCTGGTGGGTCGGTGGGCGCTATGCCTATGCATCTGCACTGCTCGACGGATTCACCGATCACATACTGATGGTCATCGACATGGCGGACCCGACGCGCCCGCACGAGGTGGGCCGCTGGTGGATTCCCGGCATGCACGCCGCCGCCGGCGAAACGCCGACCTGGCGCAACCGCTGGGCGCTGCATCACGCGGTGGTGGTGGACGACATCGCCTACGGATCCTGGCGCGACGGCGGACTGACCATATTGGACGTGAAGGACAAGACCGCGCCGAAACTGATCGCTCACCGCAACTGGTGCCCGCCCTATGGCGGTGGCACGCACAATGCGCTGCCGCTGCATGACCGCGGTCTGCTGGTGGTGGCGGACGAAGCGGTGCTGAACATCGACCAGGAGGGGCAGCTCAAACGCACCTGGGTGTTCGATATCCGCGAGAAGAGCAATCCGGTGTCGATCGCCACGCTGCCGACGCCGACGGATCAGGACTACGTGGCGATGGGCGGGCAGTTCGGACCGCACAACTTGCACGAAAACCGCCCAGGTTCCTTCCAGTCCGACACTACGATCTTCGCCACATGGCAGAGCGCCGGCGTGCGCGTGTTCGACATCTCCGATGCGTACCGCCCACAGGAGGTCGGCTATTTCGTGCCGCCGCAACCGACGCGGTGGGCCGAACCGATGCGCGGGCGCGCCAAGATACGGCATACGGCGGATGTGTTCGTTTCGCAGGACGGGCTGATCTACGCCACAGACTACGACGCCGGACTCTACATCCTGCAGTGGAAGGGCGCATCCGCGTGACTGACTTCGTCATCGTAGTCTGGGTTGTCCTGATGCTGCTCGTCGTGGTCACCCTGTTCGCCGGGGTGAAGACCGTGTCGCAGGGCCAGATCTGGACGGTGGAACGCTTCGGCGCGTACACCCGCCTGCTGCAGCCGGGCCTGAATTTCGTGCTGCCCTACGTCGATCGCGTCGGCCGCAAGCTGAACGTGCAGGAACAGGTGGTCGAGATTCCGGAACAGAGCGTCATCACCCGCGACAACGCCACCGTCGCGGTGGATGGCATCATCTACTACCGCGTGATGGAGCCCGAGAAGGCGGCATATCAGGTCACCAACCTGACGCTCGCGCTGACCACACTGGCGATGACCAACATCCGCGCGGTAATCGGCGAGCTGGAGCTGGATGCCACGCTGTCGTCGCGTGAACGCATCAACACCGCGCTGCTGGTCATCCTGGATGGCGCGACGATGCCGTGGGGCGTGAAGGTCAGCCGCGTTGAAATTCGCAAGATAGAACCGCCGGAAAACCTGATCCGCGCGATGAACCTGCAGATGACCGCGGAACGCGAGCGCCGTGCCGCGGTGGCTCGCGCCGAGGGTGAGCGGCAGGCGGCGATTTTGCGCGCCGAGGGTGAGAAGCAGGCACTGATACTGTCGGCCGAGGGACGTCAGCAGGCGGCCAATCGCGACGCGGAGGCGCGGGTGGCGCTGGCTCGCGCCGAAGCCGAGGCGACGCAGATGGTGTCCGACGCGGCGGCGCTGCATGGCCAGGCGGGGCTGCGCTACTTCATCGCCGATCGCTATGTGCGCGCGTTCCAGGCGCTGGCATCGGCGCCCAACACGCGGCTTGTGGTGGTACCGATGGAATCCACCGCACTCGCCGGCGGCATTACGCAGGCGCTGGAATTGCTGCGTGGCGGCGACGGCCCGTCGGGCAGCGGTCCAGCGCCCCAGATACCGCCTCGGCCCGAGCCTCCGTCATCGCCGCCACCACCGCCGCCGGCCATGCCGCCGTTCGCCGCCATGCCCGCCGCCAGTCCGTGGGGGATGGGCACCACGGGATGAGCGACTGGATCATCTGGCTGGTCGGCGGCATGGCGCTACTGATGTTGGAGATCCACACGCCCGGCGCCTTCATGATGTGGCTCGGCCTGGCGGCCTGTGGCACCGGGGTCGTCATTCTGGCCAGCGGCATCGGCTTCGAGTTGCAGGTGGTGACCTTTGGCGTTCTCGCGGCCCTGTCTCTCGGCGTCGGCTTGCGCTTTCGCCGCCGGCCCGTCGTCAGACTGAATACCCAGCAGGCAGGATTGGCCGGTCGCTCCGCCACTGCGCTGACATTCCAGGGCCGCGAAGGACGCGTCCGTGTCGGTGACAGCGACTGGGCCGCGCGCGTGCCGGCCGATGTTGCCGAACCCACCACTGGCGCCAGACTGCGGGTCGAAGGCGTCGATGGTACCGTGTTGATCGTCCGCCCGGAGGGATGAACCTATGGCCGACACGCTGAGCTGGGACGCTGCAAAGCGTCTGGTGCAGGATGTGGAAGATGCGTTCGGTGCGGCCGATCTCGCGCGCATCGAACAGGGCTTCACCGAGGATGCCGTTACCCGTTTCGCCGACTTCCCCGAGATGCGCGGCCGCGATGCGGTCATGCGGTTCCTGCGCGCGCGCTTTGCCCGCACCAAGGGCTACCGGTTGAAGAAGACGCTGCATAGCCTGATGGGTGACGTACTCGCGAACACCTGGGACGCGAATTGGGAAGATGCGCAGACCGGCAAGGCGATGCTGGGCCGCGGCACCGAGATCTGGATCGTGCGTGACGGCCGCATTGCGGTGTGGGATGCCACGTTCAACGTTTGGGAAAAGGGCGGCCCACCGAGTACGCCGGTGGTATGACGGTAACGAAGGAAACGAACAATGAAACGACGCGACTTCATCGCCGGCGCAACGGCGACAGCCGCCTTGCCGCTTGCCCGTCCGGCGATCGGCGCCACAACGAAGACGCTTATCTTCGTGCCACAGGCCAACCTGACCAGCCTCGATCCGGTGTGGACCACTGCCACAGTCACCCGCAATTTCGCGATGATGGTCTACGAAACGTTGTATGGCCGCGACCAGGCATTCAATCCCAAGCCGCAGATGGTCGAAGGCCACACAATCGACGACGACGGCAAGCGCTGGACCATGCGCCTGCGCGAGGGCCTGCTGTTCCATGACGGCACACCGGTATTGGCGCGCGACTGTGTCGCATCCCTGCAGCGCTGGCTGAAACGTGACGCCGTCAGCGAGACGATCAATCCGCGCGTCGATGCGATCGAAACGCCGGATGACCGCACGCTGGTCTGGCGCCTGAAGAAGCCGTTCCCGCTGCTGGCGCATTTCCTGTCGAAGGTGCAGCCGCAACCGGTGATCGTGCCGGCGCGCCTTGCCGCCACCGATCCGTACAAGCAGCTCACCGACATCGTCGGCTGCGGACCGTTCCGCTTCCTGCCCGACGAGTTCGTGTCCGGCAGCCATGCCGCCTTCGCTCGTTTCGACAAGTACACGCCGCGCCAGGAGCCGGCGTCGTACACCGCAGGCGGCCACAAGGTGCTGCTCGATCGTGTCGAATGGCGGGTCATTCCGGACCCGGCCACCGCGGCGAACGCGCTCGTAGCCGGCGAGGTCGATTGGCTGGAACTGCCACAGCCCGATCTGATCCCGATGCTGAAGCGTGCATCCGGCGTGACGACCGGGCTGATCGACATCTACGGCACGGTGGCGATCCTGCGACCGAACAGCATCATCGTCCCCACCAACAATGTTGGCGTGCGGCGCGCGATGATGGCGGCCGTCGATCCGCGTGAGGCGATGATCGCGGCGATGGGCGAGGACGAGTCGTCATGGCGCGCGCCGATGGGCTACTTCCTGCCTGGTTCGCCCGCCGCCAACGATGCCGGCATGGACTATCGCCGCAAGCGATGGACCACCGGCGAGGTGAAGGCGATGCTCGACAAGGCCGGCTACGGTGGCGAGCGCATCGCGCTGCTGCATCCGACCGATCAGCTCATCTACAACGCGTTCATCACCGTGGTGGCGGATTCGTTCCGCAAAGTTGGGCTGAACATCGACGAGCAGATGATGGATTGGGGCACGATCGTGCAGCGCCGCACCAGCAAGGAGACGGTGGACAAGGGTGGCTGGTCGATCTTCCCCGCCGGCGCGCCGGGCCCGGAATACGTCGATCCGATGCTGGCCAACACACTGCGCAGTCCCGGCGCGAAGGCCTGGTTCGGCTGGCCCGATGATCCGAAGATCGAGGCGGCCTACGAATTCTGGATCGACGCGCCGAACGATGCCGAACGCCGTAAGTACGAAGCGGAATTCCAGATGGCGGCGTTCAGCTACGTGCCGACGATCCCGCTCGGGCAATATCTGCCGCAGGCGGCGTGGCGGTCGAACGTAACGGGCATGCTGAAGGGTTCCGCGCCGGTGATGTGGGGCGTGGAGAAGGCGTAAC
>DATKFJ010000285.1:0-5371 GCA_035511435.1 Acetobacteraceae bacterium
ACCCTTGAGGATCTTCGCGTGCGGACGGGTGGACCGGCTCGCTACGTCCGCGTTGCCGAGACGGCTGGCCGGCTGGGTTTCATCACGCCGCTGACGCACAATTTCTGCGAAAGCTGCAATCGCGTGCGGCTGACCTGCACCGGCACGTTGTACATGTGCCTGGGCCAGGACGATGCCGCGGATTTCCGCACGGTGCTGCGCGACGGCGCCAGCGATGCGGAGCTGGAAGATGCGATCCACGAAGCGATCAGCCGCAAGCCCAAGGGCCACGATTTCATCATCGACCGCCGGCACGATCGTCCGGCGGTAGCCCGGCACATGAGCGTGACGGGCGGCTAGGGCATTATCGGTCTGACCGACAAAGCCGTCATCGCGCCGACGAAGCCGTAATTCCGCTGAGGAAACCGTCATCGCGAGGAGCGCGGCGACGCGGCAATCTCGCGCCCGTCTGGCTCCGCTTCGCACCGACGCAAACCGCCGCCGTTACAGCGGCAGAACCAACAGAATATCCACCCGCCGAGAATCCAGCACGACGCGCCTCGCCATGAACCGCAACGCACCACCGTCATCTACAATCCGGTCCAGATAGCGCCCGGTGGCAAACGTCACCGTGTCGCCGTCCTGCGCAATCCGGTACACGCAGAAATTCGACCGCACATCGAACCCGTCGCCCACCCGCTCGAACCGCGGCCGCCCCAGCAGATGCCGATACGCATGCGGCTCGTAGATGTTCGCGGTGCGCAGCGCGCGCACGCGATCCTCCATCATGCCGCGGCTGTCGCAGTACAGAATGCCGATCGGCAACCCGGCATCGAAACTCTCGCGCGTGATGATCTGGTAAATTCCATCCCCGGTGAAAAACCCAGGCCACAGCTCCAGTTTCCCGTCATCGATTGCCTCGGCGTACGCTGCCAGCAGATCCTCGATCGCCTCGCGCACCGTTAGAATCCCATCAGTTCGCGATAACCCTGCCAGAAGCCGCGAATCCCCGTCTCCGTCGCGCGCGAGCCATCGGATGACGCAACATCGCGCCCGCCCATCTCCAGGAACGCGCTCCGATCTTCGCTGCCGCGCGTGCCACGCTGCACAAATTCGTTGATGCAGCCATCCTCCAGCGACACCAGTCCCGCCGCCCCTGTCAGGTTGCCCTGCATCGTGCGCATCTTCGTCTGCTGCGCATCGTCGTCCTGATAGCCCAGGTAGATCCAGAACAGTTCCGTCCGATCCAGGCCGCGCGGCGTATAGAACCGCACCGCCAGCGAGTTCAGCGTCAACTGCACAACCAGCGTCGGGAAGATCGTCTGGATGCAATGTGTGATGCCGTCCTCGAACTCCGACCACGAATCCAGCAACTGAGGCGCCGCCAGCGCAGAATCATACTGCGCCGAATGCACCTGGTTATATTCCTCCGCCTGTTGCAGCGTGCCGCGCTTCGCGTAGCTGATCGAATGCCGCCCATCGTCCGACAGCAGCATGCCGCCATCCATGTCCAGCCGGTTCACCTTGAACGTCGTGTAGAACGTGTGCAGCAGCGTCGCATGATAGGAATCGCGCACGTTCTCCGCGTACAGCTTCCAGTTGTTGTGGATGATCTGGCTGTGCATCCCCATCAGCCGCAACGGCCGACCCAGGTTGCGGCGGATCATCGTGCTATGCGTAACGCCGAGGTAATCCTGCACCGGTACCGTCGCATCGGAGAATGTGCCGAACACGAGTCCGCAGAACACTTCCACGCGCAGCGGTTCCAACCGATGCTGCGCCGGATCGAAATCCTCCGGCATGCCGCCCTTGCCACGCAGCCCATGCCGGAACGCCACGCTTTGCAGCTTCCCGGCAAGGTCGTAGCTCCACGAATGGTACACGCAGGTCAGCGCGCGGGCGTTGCCGCGATCCTGCAAACACACCAGCGCCCCCTTGTGCGCGCAGCGATTGACCATCGCATGGATCGCGCCGTGCTCGTCGCGCGTCACCACCACCGGCACTTCGCCGACCGTTGCCAGACGCCAGTCGCCCGGATTGGGAACCTCGATCTCCAGACAGAGGAAATTCCAGATCGGACCGCGGAACACACGCTTCTGCTCCTCGGCATAGATCGCGGGGTCCGAGAACAGGCGGAACGGAACGCGAGACACCCCGCCGATCGGCCAGGTCAGGTCCGCGGTCGGGTCGCGGTTCACAGGCGCGTCCATGGGCTGCCTCCACAGTGGGATTGCCGGGGAACGGTAGCGGCGGCGGCGGCAAACGCGCAATGCGCGCCGGAAAAATCAGCGCTTTCTCCCCTGCCCTCGTAGCGGCGGCTGGCGGCCACGCAGCACCACCGCGCCACCGCGGACACACATCCGGGACCGGCCGGCTCCTGGCCGCGCCCGCTCGATCGCCGCGACGCATCGCGCAATCACCGCACAGGCCGGCCCGCGCGGTGATACGGATGCCCCGCCGCGATCGAGCGGGCGCGGAAGACCTGCTCGGCCAACATCGCGCGGACCAGGAAATGCGGCCACGTCAGCCGCCCGAATGACAGCACGTAATCGGCGCGATCGATCACCAGCGCATCCAGGCCCTCCGCGCCGCCCACCACGAAACACGGCGTGCGTCCCGTCGCCAGCCAGCGTTCCAGCAGGCGCGCCAAGTCTTCGCTATCGGGGGTCTCGCCGCCGGAATCCAGCGCCACGACGAACGCGGCGCCGGGCAGCGCGGCCAGCAGCGCCTCGCTTTCGCGGCGCTTCACCTCCGCCGGCGCGCCGCGTGCTTCGGGGATTTCGGTAACGGCAAACCCTGGTCGCAGCCGCGCGTTGTAGCGGGCGAACAACGCCCCCTCCGGCCCGTCCCGCAGCCTTCCCACGCCGATCAATCGCAGCACCTATATTCGCTCCATGGACGCACCCGATCCCACCGGCCCCAACCGCGCCGGCCCCGATAACACAGACAACACCCGCGCCCGACTGGACGACAGCCTCCGACTGGACGACAGCGCCGGACTGGACGACAGCGATCACGCCAGTCTCGCCCAGGCCGCCGCCATCCTGCTGGACGCCCGCAGCATCGTCATCCGTACCAGTGAGTGGCTCGGCGGCAAGCTCAACGGCGTTGGCAGGCGCTTTGCCGATATCGGCCCGCATCTGCTCGGCCAGGACTGGCAGCCGCGCTATCAGGCGCTGGTCGAGGCTGCGCTGCGCAACGCCTACCGGGTCGGCACGGTCGGCCTCGACAGCGAAAGCGACCGTCAGCCCTGGCACTGGTTCGCCAGGCTGGTCGCGGCGGCGACCGGCAGCGCCAGCGGCTTCGTCGGCGTGCCGGGCATCGCGGCCGATCTGCCGATCACCACCTGCCTGATGGTGCGCTCGATTGCCGAGATCGCCCGCTCCCACGGCGAGGACCTGACCTCGCCCGATACCAGGCAGGCCTGCATCGAGGTGTTCGCCTTCGGCGGCCCGGAGATTGAAGACGAGGACATCGACATCGCCTACTGGACGATCCGCGGCAGCCTCAGCCACGCATCCATCACCCTGCTGATCCGCCAGGTGGCAGCGCGGTTCGGCGTGATGCTGTCGCAGAAATACCTGATGCAGGCCGTGCCGCTGATCGGCGCCGCTGCCGGCGGCACGCTGAACTACGTTTTCATGCACTACTATCAGCAGATGGCGCGCGTGCATTTCACCTTGCGCGAGCTGGAGCGACGTCACGATCCGGCAGCCGTGCGCGCCTGCTTCGACAGCCTGCTGCGTCAGATGCGTGCAGGGCAGGATAAGCCGCGACGCCTCCCCCCCGATCGGCTCTTGCAAGCCAACACCGTAATGCCGGACCATCCTTTGCGCACCAGTGGAGGCAACACATGGACTGGCCGAACCAGCAAGGTACGTTCGAAGCCGGCGACCTGACGCTGCAATCGGGCGCCGTCCTGCGCGGCGCCCGTCTGTCCTGGAAAACCCACGGCACCCTGTCGCCCGCTCGCGACAACGTCATCGTCTATCCCACCAGCTATGGCGCGCAGCACCCCGATCTGGAATGGCTGATCGGTCCCGACGGTGTGCTGGACCCCACGCGCTGGTTCATCGTCATCGCCGACATGTTCGGCAACGGACTGTCATCCAGTCCATCGAACACCGCCGACTATCCGTCGCTGGTCACGGTGTTCGACAACGTGCACGCCCAGCACCGCGCGCTGCGCGAACTGTTCGGCATCGAACACGTCGCCTGCGTCTACGGCTGGTCGATGGGTGCGTTGCAGGCCTACCACTGGGCCGCGCTGTTTCCCGACGCGGTGGATCGCATCGTGGTCAACTGCGGCGTAGCGCGCACCGCGGTGCACAATCAGGTGTTCCTGCGCGGACTGATGGCAACGCTTGAAGCCGCGCCGCAACACGCGGGCGACGGCCGCTTCACCGCGGAGCCGGTCGCGGCCAAGCGTGCGTTCGGGCGCATCTATGCCGGCTGGGCGCTCAGCCAGGATTTCTATCGAGCCGGTCTGCATCTTGCCGCCGCCCCGACACCCAACCTCGGCGCGCCGGACCTGGAGACGTTCCTGCGCACCGACTGGGAAGATCGCTTCGGCGCCCGTCCCGCCGCCAACCTGTACGCACAGCTTCGCACCTGGGATGCAGCCGACATCAGCGCCAATTCGCAATACGACGGCAATTTGCCGCGCGCATTGCAAGCGATCCGCGCGCGCGTGCTGTTGATGCCCGGCGAAACCGATCTGTATTTTCGCGTCGCCGATAACGCAGCCGAGTTGCCGTTGCTGGCGCATACGGAACTGCAGCCGATCCCCAGCATCTGGGGCCACCGCGCCGGCAACCCGGTGCCCAATCCGCAGGACGCTCGCTTCGTCAGGCACGCCGTGCGAAGCTGGCTTGCCAACTAACATACAAGGGGAAACACCAATGGCGACAATCACCACAAGCAATCCGCCAAACGTGCGCGCTCCGACCGGTTACACACACGGGCTGCTGCTCGATGGCGTGGAAAGGCGACTGATCATCTCCGGCCAGGTTGGCGTGGCACCCGACGGCAGTGTGCCAAGCACCGGTGAGGGCCAGATCGCCCAGGCATTCGCCAATCTGCGCGCCGTGCTGGAAGCCAACGCCATGAATGTCACGAACCTGGTGAAGACCACAGTGTTCCTGACCGACCGTTCCCTGCTGTCGTCGTTCCGTGCAGCGCGCGACACGGTATTCAATGGCCACGCGCCGTGTTCGACGTTGCTGTTCGTCGCCGGCCTGGCCGATCCGCGCTTCGTAGTAGAGATCGAAGCAGAAGCAGTCACCTGACAGCGGCGTCCGCACGCAGCAGGACCCATACACACTGTCCGCCCCCTCCCCTCGCGGGAGGGGTGCGCACACGCCACCGCCCATGGCCACCACTCCCGCCGGTG
>DATKFJ010000286.1:0-29462 GCA_035511435.1 Acetobacteraceae bacterium
GAACAATGCGCCACAGCAACTGGTCAACGGCGAAGATGGTACCGCCGTGCGTGACGTCATGGTCGGCGGGCGCTTCGTGCTGCGCGATGGCGTGGTGATGGGCATCGATTGGCCACGCATTGTCGCACGCGCCCGCGATGCAGCCGCGCGCCTGGCAGAGGCCAACGCCGAAACGCGCGCAGCGGCGGAACGCCTGGCGCCTGTCGTCGGCCAGTTCTGTATCGGGCTGGGCCGTTGCGCGCATGACGTGCCACGCAAGTTGCCTGTGGGTACTGCAGCGACATAACGATTATCGCACCGTTGATGCACGTCGCCGCAGGACATGCGCCCCACGCAGCAACAGCGTCGTCAGCAGGATTGTCAGTGTGGCGACCGCCGCTATTGTCGGATCGATAGCGGAACGTAAATCGTCCCACATGCGCCGCGGCAGAGTGATCGCACCGGAGCCGGACAGAAACAACGCGATGATGAGTTCGTCGAACGACGTGATGAACGCAGACAACGCGCCGACCAGAACGCCCGGGCGGATCAACGGCAGTGTCACCTGACGGAACGCACCCCACGGTGTGGCGCCGAGACCGAATGCGGCCTGCCACAGGCGGCGGTCGACATGCCGTGCCACGCCTGATCGGCGGCGATTGGCGGCGCTGGGGCCTTCGCTATCAGCCGGCGCCAGGTGCGTGGATGCGGCGCAGGAACTCGCGTGCTCTCAGTTGCTCCGGTCGCGCAAAGAACGCACCGGGCGCCGCGTCTTCCAGGATGCGTCCGCTGTCCATGAACAGAATGCGTGTGCCAACTTCCCGCGCGAACTGCATCTCGTGCGTTACCACCAGCATGGTCATGCCGTCCTGCGCCAGTGCACGGATCACCTCCAGCACTTCGCCGACCAGTTCGGGGTCAAGCGCCGAGGTCGGTTCATCGAACAGCATGAGCATTGGCCGCATTGCCATGGCGCGCGCGATGGCGACGCGCTGCTGCTGTCCGCCGGACAGTTGCGCCGGCCGCTTCGACGCGTGGTCCGAGAGTTTCACCCGATCCAGTTGTTCGGCGGCAAGCGCGCGCGCCGCGGCGAGCTTCATGCCCAGCACGCGGCGCGGACCGATCGCCACATTATCCAGCGCGGTGAGGTGGGCGAACAGGTTGAAGCGCTGGAACACCATGCCGATGTGACGACGTTTCTGCGCAGTCACCGTCGGGCGATCGGGGACCAGACGTCCGTTCCGCATCTCGCCCGCCATGTCGACGCCGTCGAGCATGACGCCGCCTTCCGACGGTATCTCGATGCGATTCACGCAGCGCAGCAGCGTTGATTTCCCGGCGCCGCTTGGTCCGATCACCATGACGATCTCGCCCGCGGCAATCGAGAGATCGATACGATCGACCACCGGGATTTGCCCGAAGATCTTAGACAGGCCGTGAATTTCCAACAGCGGCTTCGAAGTCATGCCAGTCGCTTCATCATGCCAGTCGCTGCATCATGCCAGTCGCTTTTCGACGAATTCGGAGAACCAGGCCAGGACCGAGATGATTACCAGATAGTACACCGCCAGTTCCGCATAGAGTTCGAACGGCGTGAAGCGCTCGGCAATGATCACCTGCGCGGAGCGCGTAAGCTCGGTGATCGAGATCACCGACAGCAGTGAGGAACTCTTGACCAGCGTGATCACCTCATTGGTCAACGGCGGCGTGATCCGACGCAATGATTGCGGCAGCAGGATGAACAGGATGGACTGGCGGTCTGTCATGCCGATCGACAGTGCAGCCTCTGTCTGCCCGGCATCGATCGACTGCAGGCCGGCGCGGACGATCTCGGAGATGAACCCTCCGGAGTTGAACGCCAACGCCGCGACGCCACTCCAGAAAGCCGACAGCTCGAATCCGATGCGTGGCAGGGCGAAGTAGATCAGGAATATCTGCACCAGCGCAGGTGTGCCGCGCACAAAATAGACATAGGCCCGGACGATGCCTTTTGGTATCCGCAGGTCGGAGACGCTGATCAGCCCGCAGATGACTCCCACCACGGTGCCGACCGCCATGGCGCAGAACGAGATCTCCAGCGTAACCACTGCCCCCTGAAGCATATAGGGGATGGCATACCAGATGACCGACCAATCGAAGCCGACCATGTCGGCGCGGGATCAGGGCAGTACGGCAGGCACCGTGTTCGGTGTTTCCATCGTACCGCCGAACCACTTCTCCTGCAGCTTGGCCAATTCGCCACTCGTCTTCATGTCCGCGAGTTGCGTGTTGACGAACGCCTGAAACGCCGTGTCATCCTTGCGGAACGCCATGCCAAAATACGCCGTGATATCCGATACCCCGCCTATCATCTTGAACTGCCCCGGTGCGTCGCGCATCACGACCATCATGGTGGACTTCGAGTTGACCACGGCATCGACGCGCTTGTTGATCAGGTCCTGGTACGCCTCGGGATAGTGCTCGTACTGCTTCACGTCGGCGTAGCCGGGTTTGCCCTCGGCCTTCAGCTTGGCCTCGAACACCTTGATGATCCCGGCCGCGGCGCTGCCGATCTGCACGCCGACGATCTTGCCGGACAGATCGTCCGCTGACTTGATCCGGTCTTCATTGGCGCGCAGCAGGATGACGTTGCTCGCATCGGCGTAGGGCATGGAGAACAGCACCTTGTCCGCGCGTTCCTTGGTGATGGTCATGGCGGAAACGACGACATCGAACTTCTTGGCATACAGCGCCGGGATGATGCCGTTCCAGGCGGTATCGACCAACTGCGCCTTCACGCCGAGCTTGCCGACGATATGGTCGATGATGTCGGGGTCGTAGCCGATGATCTTGCCGTCCTTGAAGAACTCGTACGGCACATAGGCCACTTCCATGCCAACCACGAGCGTGCCGCGTTTCTTCACGTCGTCCAGCGTATCGGCGCGGGCCTGGCGGGTGCTGACAAGGCCCAGCAGGGCCGCTGAGCCGGCGCCGGTCAGGAGTGTGCGTCGTTGCATGAGGCGGTCCCCGGTTTTGTGTCCGACCCCCGGTATCAAGCAACCAGCGTGCCAGCGATCTCGTTGGCCCGGAATTTGCTGCTCACCGCCTATCCCGCGCGCAGGAGAATTTTGCCAATGGCGAACAAGCAGCTGCATCTGGGCTGGTTCATGAACTTCACGCCGGGTGAGTGGGACCATCCGCTCGCCACCGGTGGCTCGCACTGGAACGGCAAATTCTACGTCGAAAAGGCCCAGGCACTGGAGAGGGCCTGCTTCGACTACATCATGATCGAGGACACTCTGATGGTGTCCGAAGCCTATGGCGACAGCGCGGAAGCCGCCCTGAAGCACGCATTGCAAGTACCCAAGCACGACCCCTCGCCGCTTGCCGCCCTGATCAGCGCGGCAACCACGCGGCTCGGCGTGGTGGCGACGCTGTCCACGCTGGCCTACCCGCCATTCATGCTGGCACGCCTCTGCTGCACGCTGGACCACATCGCCGGCGGCCGCTTCGGCTGGAACATCGTCACCTCGGGTGAGGATACCGCGGCACAGAATTTCGGCATGGACAAACTGCCGCCGCGCGAGCAGCGGTACGAGATGGCCGACGAATATGTCGACCTGGTCTGCAAGTTGTTCGATTCGTGGGATCCGGACGCCGTGGTGATGGACCACGAAACCCGAACCTATGCCGATCACACCAAGGTCCGGCCGATCCACTTCGAGGGCAAATACTTCAAGTGCCGCGGCCCATTGAACACTGTGCGCTCGCCGCAGGGACGGCCGGCTTTCGTGCAGGCCGGCGGATCGCCTCGCGGCCGCGCATTCGCGGCAAAGTACGCGGATTCCATTATCGCCACCGCCACCGGCATCGACGGGATGAAGGAGTACCGCGACGATGTGCGGCGCCACGCGGTATCGTTCGGCCGCGATCCCGACGACATCAAGGTATTATTCCTGGTCTATCCGATCCTGGCCGAGACGGACCAGGAGGCGTACGCCAAGCGGGAACGCATGGTTTCGTCGGAGTATTTCATCGAACGCGCATTGGCGAGCACGGCTACTGTCACCGACATCGATTTTTCCAAATACGATCTGGATCAGCCGTTGCCTCGGCTGACCACCAACGGCGAGCAGGGCTCGCTCGACAAGTTCGCGCAGTGGGGCAGCGGCAAGACGTTGCGCCAGCTCGCCATGGAACGGTTTGGCGCGGTGCCGTCGGATGTGGAGTTCATCGGCTCGCCCGCCACGGTTGCCGAACGCATGGGCAATGTCGCGGAGGCGATCGGCGGCGACGGGTTCCTGATCAGCACGCCATTCCAGCGCACCAGCCGCCGCTTCATCACCGAGGTCACCGAAGGGCTGGTGCCGGCGCTGCAGCGGCTGGGCCTGATGCGGACCGCTTATACCGGCACGACCCTGCGTGAGGTGCTGACCGAGTACTGACAATGCGGGCAGGCCGCCCAATTTTTGACCGCGCCCTGCATAGGCGTTGGGCATAGGCGTTGGGCATAATGTTAGTATGCTGACGATGTCGGGCAACGGGTCGGGGCGCCATGGACGATCTTATTGCAGTCGATCTGAACGGGAAGTTGTCGCTGCAGCTGCGGCTGTCGCGGTCTGCCGTGGTCGCGGCGCGCACCGGCTGGTCGGACCGGCTGGAGGCCGGACAATTCCTCAAGATCGTCGATCCCAATGGCAAGCAGGCGGGAGACTTCTGGGCGTTCAATGCCGCGAACCCGGCGGAACATCTGTCGGCGATGCACACCCGCGTTTGGGTGAACCGGCTGTGTCCACGGCCTGGCGAGTCATTTCACAGCAATCACCGCCGGCCGATGCTGCAACTCGTGCAGGACACCTGCGGCGTGCACGATCTGCTGACCGCGCCGTGCGACGAGTACCGCTACCGGCTGTATGGCGTGCAGGGCGAGCATGCAAGTTGCGCCGGCAATTTCCGCCAGGTGATGGCACCGTATCTGGGTGCCGCGCCGTTCATTCCACAACCGGTCAATCTGTTCATGAACGTTGGAGTGTTTCCTGACGGGCGCGTGGAGACCGGTGACAATCCATCGAAGCCAGGCGACTGCGTGGTGTTCAAGGCGTGGATCGATTGTGTCATTGCGTTGTCGGCGTGTCCGCAGGAGTTCAATCCGGTGGCCGGCTGGTACCCGACCGATCTGCATGTCGGGATTTACGAGGTCGCGTGACTGAACACTGTCACCACAAAGGGCGCGACCATTATAATGTGTCATTGCGGGTTCCTTACCGGCGCGGGTTCCGTACCGGCCCTGAATGAAAGACCGAGGACTTCCGCGGTTTTCCTATCCTGGCAGTGGCAACTGCTTCTTGTCAGGGCGCAGCAACGCGGCAATCCCGGTCCAGTAGAACGCGCCCACTGGAACGATGTTGCCGCATTCCTACCCTGCTCCCAACGACAGCCTACACAATCCGATCGCCCGTCCAACACGTGGTAGCCGCCCAACCAAGCCGCGCCTTCGCACGCGCGGAACTGATGGGCGAAGCGCGCGGTGAGCCTGCGTACAGCGACGGGTCACGCAGCGGAATCGGCGCCCCATACAGCGCCTTCAACCGCGCAACCGTTCCCTGCATGGAGAACGCATCCGTAGCGGCCAGAAAGAGCGTCTCGCACCCGGCGTAGTCGGCCAATGTCACGGCTGCGGCAAAAGCTCTGGCGCAATCCTCTGGCCCGACATAGGCGCACAGATACGACATCGGTTCGTCCCGCCCGCTTGGGTTGGCGCCCCCGGCCATGAACGCCACCTGCTCCGGAAACGCAATGAAGCACGGCCGCAGCACCAGCACCTCCAGCCCACGCCTGGCAAAGCTCGCGGCAATCTGCTCGCCGCCAAGCTTGCTCAGCGCGTAGGCGTCGGTCGGACGCAGCGGATGGTCTTCGTCGATCGGCAAATAGCACGGCGGCATGGTCGGGTTGGTCTGGTCCAACCCGGTGACGGAATTGCTCGAACAATGGATCACGCGCCGGACCCCGGCGCATCGGCTGGCCTCGAACAGGTTCCAGGTGCCGATCACATTCACCTGCATCGTGGCGGCATCATCGATCGCCACCGATCGGTCGATGCCGCCCAGATGCACCACCACCTCGATGCCCTGCAACGCCGCATGCAGAGCATCGAAGGCCCGTAGATCGGCCATCCGGAAATCGACCTGGTGACCGTCCGGAGGCGCCAGATCGACGACGCGCAACTCGTGGTCCGCGAGCGCGCGCAGGACATACGACCCAAGACGCCCGGACGCACCGGTGATCGCGATCCTCATGTCAGCACTCCCCTGAGCAATGGCAGATCATGCCAGGCGAAGCGGCGCACGACCCAGCCCGTTGCCGGCTTCCACCAGCCTGACCAGCGCGTCGATAAAGGCCGCTCGGTCCGCTGGCGGCAATGGCGCGATAGTGCGCTCGTGCGCCTGCTGCGCATGCCGATCCATGCGCGACAGCAGCCGGCGGCCCGCAACAGTCGTGTGTACCAGCTTCAGCCTGGCGTCGCGTGCCGCGCGGCTGCGACGCACCAGTCCGCGCCGCTCCAGCCGCGCCAATACATCGGCGACAGTGGCACGATCGACGCCAACCTCGATCGCCAGCGCCGCCTGATCCAATCCTGGATGCGCCGAAGCGACAGTCAGGATGCTGTATTGCACCGGCGTCACGCCGAACGTTCCACAGGCTTCGGCGAACAGCGCGAGATGGATCTGATGCAGCCGGCGGATCAGGAAGCCGGGACGCCGCGCGAGCACATGATAGTTGTCGGGAGCAATCCCCGCATCCATGCTCTGCATTCTCCTGTTCGTGGTCTGGCGAGACTGTTCAGCCGAGGCCTATCACTGCGCGCAACCGGCGCCAAATCGCGCGCAGCATCAGATTGCCGACGGACAGGCGGCGCGGTGCGGCAGGGCTGGCGCCGCGCAGGCGTGCTTCCAGATTGCGCGCGACAATTTCAGCGATTTCGGCGGCGAATTCCCGCACCACCGCGCCGCGGGAGAACTGCGCCAACGGCCCGCGCAATGTGTAGTCGATAGCCAAGATCGCGGCGGTGGCATCGGCGTCCAGCGGGCGCAGCGTCAGCACGGCGTGCGCGCTGAGCCGCGTGCCCGTGCGGGTATCGCGGCCCTCGCCGGAGATTTCCGCGCGCCGACCGGGTTCGTCGAATGCCATGATACCTTCGCCGATGAACAGGGTCTCGATCGGCCCAAGCGAAGCACGTATTTCGCCGCTCAGCCGATCGCCCGTGACGGAAGCGAGACGCGCGCCCGGAACACAGGCGGCAATCAGTGCCGGATCGCGCAATGCGGCCCATACGGTCGCCAGCGGCAAGCCAATGCGGATCGTCTGGGCGAATTCCATGCCCGCGGGCGTGCCGGCTGGCATGGTCGTCGGGGATGCCGGCGTCAGCGTCGGCATGACCACCAGTTCGGGCAGAGCGACGAGTACAGCGATCGGCAGCGGCAGGGCTTCGGCCAACACACGCGCAATGGCACGCACGATGCCGGCATAGCCGGTGCATCGGCACAGATTACCCGCCAGTTCCAGGCGAATGCGCGTTTCGTCGGCTTCGGGCAGTCGTTGCACGATATCACGCGCGGTCACCAGCATACCGGGCGTGCAATAGCCGCATTGCAACGCGTGCTCCGCGGTGAACGCGGCACGCAAGCGGACGATCACCGGATCGTCTTCCAGTCCTTCGATGGTTCGCACATCCGCGCCGTCGCAGGCAACGGCGTAGGCAATGCACGACCGTGCTGGCGCACCATCGATCAGCAGCGTGCATGCACCGCACACGCCATGTTCGCAGCCCAGATGCGTGCCGGTCAGCAGCCTGTCCTCACGCAGGAAATCCGCGAGATGTGTGCGCGGCTCCGCCTCTGCCGTCACCTGCGCGCCATTCACGGTGAGCGTAACCCGGCTCATGCATCCGCCTCGGCCAAAGCGCGGCGCACCGTGGCAAGCTGCATGTGGCGCTGCACCTGGTCCAACCCGTCCATCGCCTGCAGCGCGCGCGTCGCGCCATCGAACGACGCAGCCTCACCCTGCAACACCAGCGGCTTGCCACCGAGCGCGCCGATCACCACGCGCCGTGAATGCGCGGTCAACACCACTGCCGCCATCGCGTGGGCGAAGTCACCCGGTTTGCGGCACGCCTTCACGTATCCCCAGCGCGCATCCGCCGGCAGACGCGGCACCCGCACCGCGCATAAGATCTCGCTTGGCAGCAGCGCTGTTCGGAACGCCCCTTGCACAAACTCCGCCACACGTATGCTGCGCGCGCCAGCGGGGCCTTGCAGCACGGCAACCGCATCGAGCGCAGTCAACACCGTCACCCAGTCGGCTGCGGGATCCGCATGGCACAGGCTGCCGCCCATGGTGCCGCGATTGCGTACCGCGCGATAAGCAATGTTGTCGGCCACCCGCGCCAGCACGTTGCCGCCGATGTCGGGTGCCCTGCCATCGGCGATCGCCGCATGCGTCACACAGGCGCCGATCGTCAGCGCTTCGGCATCGATGGCGACACCGGCGAGTTCCGGCAAGCGATCCACCTGCACCAGCAGACGCGGCTGAGTAAGTCGCAGGTTCAGCATCGGCCCCAGCGATTGTCCGCCCGCCAGCACACGCGCGGTGCCTGCTTGCGCCGCCAGCAGCGAAATCGCATCCGCGACGTTCGCCGGGCGCGCATGCTCGAATGGCGCAGCCTTCATCGTTCGGCGCGCGCCAGCAGTGCTGCGAGGACGCGGCGCGGCGTGATCGGCAATTCAGTGAGCTCGACACCCAGCGGCGCCATTGCGTCGTTCACTGCGTTGGCGATTGCTGCCGGCGGTCCGATTGCGCCGCCTTCGCCGATACCCTTCTGGCCGAACATCGACAGCGGCGATGGTGTCGCCATGTGCTCGATACGCGGCTCCGGCACTTCGGTCGCGCCGGGCAGCAGATAGTCCGCCAACGTCGAACCAAGCGGCTGGCCGGCGTCGTCAAACGGCATCTGTTCATACAGCGCCGTGCCGATGCCCTGCGCCGTGCCGCCAATCACCTGACCGTCGACAATCATCGGATTGACCAGCGTTCCGCCGTCCTCGCAGATCGCGTAATCCAGGATCCGAATGTCGCCGAGTTCGGTATCGACTGACACCACCGCGGCGTGCGCGGCATAGCTGAACGTGCCGCTATCGCGCAGCGTCTTGTAGCCGGCGGTCACTTCCAGTCCGCCAGGCGCGACGTCGTTCGGCAGGTCCTGCGGCCGTAGATACCAGGTGCGCGCGACCTCCGCGATCGGCACGCTGCCGGCCGGCCCGGTCACCATGGCGCCGCCAACGCGCACCGCCTCTACCGGTGCCTGCAACAGATGCGCGCCGATACTGGCGATGCGTTCGGCGAGTTCGCGGCACGCGGTGCCGACCGCGCCGCCCGCCATCACCATGCAGCGCGAACCCCAGGTGCCGGTGGAATACGGCGTCAACGCCGTGTCGCCGTGCACGACGCGGATTGCGGACAGCGGAATCCCCAGCACCTCGTGCGCGACCTGCGCCAGCGTGGTCTCCAGCCCCTGCCCGTGGCTCTGGATCCCGACGCGCAGTTCCAGCCCACCATCCGGCGTCATGCGCGCCACAGCCTGCTCGAAGCCCGGCACCATCGGGATGCCCCAGCCAGCGTACACCGACGTGCCATGCGCGGCCTGCTCACAGAAGATCGTGCAGCCGACGCCGATGCGCAGCACGCCGGTCATTTCAACCTGACGGCGGCGTACCGCGGGGATGTCGATCGCCCGCACGACACGACGCAGGCACTCCGGGTAATCGCCGCTGTCGAAATGCTTGGCGGTGATGTTGTCGAACGGCATCGCATCGGCGGGAACCAGATTGCGCAGCCGCACCTCGTGCGGTTCCAACCCTGCCTGACGCGCCACCGCATCCAGCGTCACTTCCAGCGCGAAACACACGCCGGCCCGTGCCACGCCGCGATACGGCAGGATCGGCGGCTTGTTGGTCGCCGCCGAAAATGTGCGGCAGCGATAGGCCTCCATCACATAAGGCCCGGGCAGGATCGAGGCCACCTGTGCCGCCTCCAGACACGCCGAGAACGGATAGGCGGAATACGCGCCGGCATCCACCACCGCCTCCGCATCGATGCCGATCAGCGTGCCATCGGCTTCGGCGTGCACCGTGATATCGTAGTCGTGCTCTCGACAATTCGCGTTGCCGGTCAGTTGCTCCCGACGATCCTCGATCCAGCGCACGGGGTGTCCCAGCTGCCGCGCGAGCCAACCGGCGCACACCTCTTCCGGCAGCAGGATGCCCTTGTATCCGAAGCCGCCGCCAACGTCGGGCGCGACGATGCGGATGCGCCCCTGGTCGAGGCCAAGACACCCCGCCAGCCCGGTGCGCACGATATGCGGCAGTTGGGTCGACGTGTAGACCAGCAGTTGCTCCAACCTCCGGTCCCAGGTCGCGACCACACCGCGCCCTTCAAGCGGCGACATGCATTGTCGCGCCGTGCGCAACCGCCGCCGCACGACGATGGGCGCCGGGCGCGCAAATCGCTCCGATGCAACCTCGACAAAAGTCTCCAGAAAGACGTTGTCATCCCAATGTTCGTGCAATCTGGTTTCACTGGTCAGTGCCGATCGCATATCGACCACCGCCGGCAATTCGTCGAAATCCACCGCCACCGACGCGGCAAGGTCCTCAGCCGCGGCCCGGCTGTCCGCCACGCAGACCGCGATCGCCTCGCCGACATGGCGCACTTTGCTGTCGGCCAGCACCGGTTGAACAGATGGCTTGAAACCGGGCAGACCGGACATCGCCACGATCGGCTGCACGCCGGTCAGATCGGCTGCGATAAACACTGCGGCCTCGCCACCCGGCGGCTTGCGCACGGCACGAATGCGCGCATGCGCAACAGGGCTGCGCACAAAGGCAAGATCGCGCATGCCCGGCAGGCGGATGTCGGCGATGAACTCACCCTTGCCGCGCAGGTAGCGATCGTCCTCGAGCCGAGGGACGGAGATTCCGATGCCCTCGCCCTGTGCGTGCCGCATCCAGGTTCCTTTCCGCTTGCGCGCCGGGCGCGACCGTCAGCATACTGACGATGCCGCTGCGCCGGCAAATTGTGTGTACCGGCAAATTGTGTTTACCGGCAAATTGCGACGGAGGAACCGATGGACGCCCAATTCGACGTGCTGCTACGCGGCGGCCGGGTGATCGACCCGGCGTCGCAGCGCGATAGCGTCGCCGATATCGGCATTCGCGACAATATCATCGCGGCGATCGAACCATCGCTTCCCGCCGGCACAACACGCCAGGTGCTGGACGTCGCGGGCAAGATCGTCACCGCCGGCATGATCGACACGCACGCCCATGTTTACCAGCACGTGACCGGACGCTTCGGCCTGAATGCCGACATGGTCGGCGTGCGTTCCGGCGTCACTACCCTGGTCGATCAGGGCGGCCCGAGCTGCATGACCATTCCGGGTTTTCGCCACTTCATCGTCGAACCGGCCGAAAGCCGTGTGCTGTGCTTCATCTCGATGTACCTGGTCGGCGGCATGGAAGGCCATCTCTACCCGTCGCTGTACGGCCCGGAGCAGGTGGACGTGAAGGCGACAGTCCGCGCCGGGCGCGCCAACGCCGACATCGTGCGCGGCGTGAAGGCGCATGCGGAAATCGGCGGTGCCTCGCGTTGGGGGCTGGAGGTTGTCAAGCTGGGCAAGCGCATAGCCAGCGAACTCGGCGTCCCGCTGTATATCCATCTCGGCCAGCTCTGGCCACTGAAGGACGGCGTGACCATCGACCCCGATGAGGTGGTGCGCGCGCTGATGCCGATCATGGAACCTGGCGACGTGCTGGCCCATCCGTTCACCCGACATCCCGGCGGTTTCGTATCAACTGAAACCGGTGAGGTGCATCCGGTCGTCTGGGCAGCGCTGGAACGCGGCGTGACCGTCGATGTCGGCCACGGTTCTCATTTTAGTTTCGAAATGGCTCGGCGGACCATCACCGCGGGCATCCGTCCGCACACGCTGGGCGCCGATATGCACGGCTACAACGTGCGTCCCCCCGGTGTCGGCAACGACGTGGAGCGCCAGGCCAACCCGTTTCTCGGCGTCGCGCCATTCAACCTGACGCATGCGATGACCGAACTGCTGACGCTGGGCATGACCCTGCCCGACATAATCGCGACAGTCACCAGCAATCCCGCCCGCATGGTGAAGATGCAGGACTCGCTCGGCACTTTGGCTGTGGGACGGGAAGCCGATATCTCGGTGCTCGACCTGCTGCGCGGGCGCTTCACATTGGCCGATAACAGTGGGGAAAAAATCATCGCGGACCAGATGCTGACGCCGGTCTTTGCATTGCGCGCCGGCAAGCAGGTGGCCGCGGATAGCCCACTGATACCGCCAGCCGCGCTTTTGGCGGCGTGAACCGATGACCGGGGCAGCACTGGCGGGTGAGATCTCGCGGCAGACCATTCCAGCCGGTGGCCGTTTCTCGACGCGGCTGGACACCGGCGAACGCCTGCGCATCATCGATACACACGGCCAGCAGGCGGTCGACTTCCTGTGCTACTCGGCTGCACTGCCCGCCGACCGCTACAACGCAGCCAACACGATGAAAATCAACGGCAACATCTACCTGGGCAAAGACACCAGCCTGTATTCCGATCGCGCGCAGGTGCTGATGCGCATCGTGGAAGATACCTGCGGGCGGCACGACACGATCGGCGGCTGTTGCAGCGCATGGAGCAATTTTGCGCGCTACGGCACGCAGGATACGCCCGGTTGCCACGCGAACTTCGCTGCTGAACTCGCCTGTTGGTCGCTGGGACCATCCGACATCGTGGCCAACGTGAACTTCTTCATGAACGTTCCGGTGCGCCAGGATGGCGGCATGGCGATCGAAGCTGGGCTGTCCAAGCCGGGCGACTATGTGGAATTGCTCGCCGCGATGCCGGTGATCGTGGTGCTTTCCAATTGTCCGCAACGGTCCAATCCGGCCGCGGGCTTTGGACCAACGCCGATCGAGGTCATCGTCCGGCGCGCGTAGCCGTGTCGCGTTACGGACCGATCATCCTTGGACCGACGCCGAAGCCGCCCGCGCTGTTCGCCAATTTCTGCAGATCCGTCCGGGACAGAATCAGATCGGCTGCCTTGCCACAGTCATCGCCTCCGTCGCTGGTACGCAAGCCCGCCCAATGAACGCGATAGCTCGGCGCACCAGTCATCTGCCTCGCCTCCACGACAAGACTGCCACCGCCCTTGGCCATGCTGCCCGGGCGCAGGATGCAGGCTCGGGTGATCGCGTTGCCGGCGCGGCCAACGCCGTCATTGCCGACTTTGGCCACATCGATCTGCCAAAGGTCCATGCTGTCAGCGCCAGGTTTGAACACCACGATCGCACCGACCGGAGGTTCGTAGTCGGCGATTTGCTGGACGAACATGGTTCCCAGACAAACCGTGACCAGGATCGTGGCCACGAGCGTGAGCGCCCAGATGGCGCCAGGCTGCCGGTCAGAGGTTCGGTGCCGTTGCTCGCGCCAGTGCATGGCAAAGTGTGCCCTGTGGTCCGACCGCCTCAGAGGAGACCATATTGAACACCCAATGTGCAGAATTGCAAGCTCAAGTTTGTCACATGATCAACCTACGCCCGTATCCACGGCATACTGCCTACCGAAAAGGCGGCTCTGGCTACTGTTCACCCAGCCTGTTCATGAGATGTGCATTCGTTGAGTGCGCGCCGTACCTGCGGATTGCGGAGATTATGACGTAGCGTGTGGGCACCACACCGATATGATTGCCATTCTCAGACCCGTAGGAGACAGGGCCAATGACGACCTGGATCAGGAACGCGAGTTGGGTCATCGCCTGGGACGCCCCGCTTGGCTGTCACGTCTATCTGCGGGATGCGGACGTGGTGTTTTCGGGCAACGCGATTACTTATGTGGGCCAGGGCTATGCGGATGGCGCGGACGAACTGATCGACGGTCGCGACCTGCTGGTCATGCCGGGTTTGATCGACATTCACTCCCATCCCAGCACCGAGCCGTTTTTTCGCGGCATCCGCGAGGAGCATGGTGTCCCCGCCATGTTCATGAGCGGTTTGTACGAGCGCTCGCAGGCGTTCCACCCGAGTATGGCGGGCCGGCGCGCCGGTAAGGAAGTCGCGTATTGCGAGATGCTGCTGACCGGCATTACCACGGTCGCTGATCTATCGGGCAACGATCCCGGCTGGATCGATCTGGCTGCACGAAGCGGGCTGCGCGTGTTCCTGGCGCCCGGTTATGCATCCGCGGGATGGCTGCTCGAGAACGATTGGGAACTCAAATATCTTTGGGATGAAGCGGCGGGCAAACGAAACTTCCATGCCGCCATGGCGCTGATCCAGGAAGCCTGCGCGCATCCGTCCGGCCGCCTTTCCGGGATTGTCACGCCCGCGCAGATCGACACCTGCACGGAAGCGCTATTGCGCGAAAGCTGGGAGGCGGCGACCGAGAAGAACCTGCCCTTCACCACGCATTGCGCGCAGAGCGTCAACGAGTTCAACGTGATGGTGCAACGGCACGGGAAGACACCGGTGCAATGGGCCAGGGACATCGGCATCCTGGGACCGCGCACCATCCTTGGCCATGCGATCTTCATCGATGAACACTCGTGGCTGCATTGGCATACGCGGGAGGACCTTGGGATTCTCGCCGGCTCCGGCACGTCGATTGCGCACTGCCCCTCGCCGTTCGCGCGCTATGGCCAGACGCTGGAGGATTTCGGGCGGTATCGGCGCGCCGGAGTCACGATCGGCTTTGGCACCGATGTCGCGCCGCACAACCTGATCGAAGAGATGCGGCTTGCGGCGATACTCGCCAGGGTGTCGGCGGAAGACATCACCACGACCAGCACCGCGGAACTGTTCCACGCCGCAACGGTCGGCGGCGCCTCGGCGCTGGGACGCGACGATATCGGGCGCCTGGCCCCTGGCATGAAGGCTGACTTCGTTCTGGTGGACCTGACATGCCCGTTCATGATGCCGGCGCGTGATCCGCTGCGTTCGCTGATCTACACTGCCGCCGATCGCGCCGTACACGCGGTTTATGTTGACGGCAACAAGGTCGTCGAGAACAAGCGCGTGCTGACGCTCGACCATGCGGGCGCGTTGGAGATAGTGGCGGAAGCACAGGCGCGGATGGCAGCCGATGTGCCCAACCATGACTGGCGTGGCCGCCGGGCGGACGAGATCGCGCCACTCAGTTTGCGCGTTCGGTAGGCGGTCGGACGCGACCTTGCAGCAACAGGACAGGTAACCGGCACATGCGGAAAGTCATCGATCTTGAATGCGACCTGCCACCGGACGAGTACGGCAATCCACGCAAACTGGAATCGGCAACCCATCCACCGGGGTACGGCGATCCTGAGCGGCTTGAACCGCTCGATGGCCATGGCTTTTCCAACTATGAGCGCATCTTCACGCGGCGGACCGACGCCAGTGCGACAGCCGAACCCGCGAAGCAACATGGCATGTCGATCGCCGATTTCGTTGGCCTGATGGATCGCGCCGGTGTGGAAGTTGGCGTGTTGCGCGCCGGCAACGCGATCATCACCGATATCCTTGCCGAATATCCCAAACGCTTCATCGGTCTGGCGTCGATCAGCCCGCACGACGGCATGCGCGGCGTGCGGGAACTGATGCGCCTGGTGCACGATCACGGTTTTGCGGCGTTGCGCGTGTCCGCCTTGTACAACATGGTACCGGCCAGCGATCGGCGCTACTATCCGCTATATGCGAAATGCGTAGAGCTGGATATTCCAGTGCGCATCTACACCAACATGAATTACGCCAACGATCGGCCGTACGATCTCGGCCATCCGCGTCACCTCGACCAGATCGCCATGGATTTTCCGGAATTGCGGATCGTCGCCGGACTGAGCGGTTGGCCGTGGGTCGGCGACATGGTCGCGCTGCTGCGACGGCACCCGAACCTGTATTGCGACACGGCTTCCCACCGTCCGCGCTATTTTGGCGTCAGCGGATCGGGCTGGGAGCAATTCCTGCAATTCGGCAATACGCTGCTGCAGGACAAGATCATGGTCGGCTTGTCTTGGGAGGCTTTCGGCCTGCCGATGGAAACGTTGATCGAGGAATACGCCGCGCTGCCATTGAAAGAGCCGGTGATCGACAAATGGCTGTACAGGAACGCGCAGCGCTTCTTCCGCCTGGGGTGAGTGGAGCTCGAATGCGCGGGGCTTGTGTCGCGGCAAATATCGTCAGTATGCTGACGGGTTCGTCACCTGGAGGGAAAGATGTCGGGGCTTATCCACACCAAACCGGTGCAGCACCCGTCAGCGTGGTACGGCAAGGATCTGGCGAACGACCGGTCATGGCTGGTGCATCTCTCGTCGCGAGATCTCCAAGAGATCGCCGACGCAGTGAACGGCGTAAAGTCGCACAACCTTGCGCTGGCAGAGGTTGGGCGCGGCAGTTTTCCGCTGCCGACGCTTGCCGAAAAGCTGGCCGCGCATCTGGAAGAAATTCGTTCCGGTCGCGGCTTCGTTGTCCTGCGCGGCCTGAATGCCGCCGATTACAGTGACGAAGACGTCGGGCTGATCTTCTGGGCGATCGGTGCCTATCTCGGCATTCCGGTGACGCAAAACCCGCGCGGCGATCTGCTCGGCCATGTCTATGATCACGGCCGTCGCTACGGCGACATCGATGTCCGTGGCTACGAGACCAGCGCGCATCTGCCGTTTCATTCGGATGCGTGCGACCTGGTCGGGCTGCTGTGCCTGAGACGGGCAAAAAGTGGTGGGCTGAGCAGCATCGTCAGCTCGGTCACACTACACAACGAGATCCTGCGGCAGCATCCCGAATACCTGGCGCCGCTGTACAACGGATTTCACTACATCAAGCGCGAAGCGGCGCTGACCGACGAGCCGGTCACGCCCTACCGCGTGCCGGTGTTCGGCGCCAGAGACGGCTTCGTCAGTGCGCGATTGGTGCGCAACCAGATCAACGCGGCCTGTCAGAAGACCGGCGTTCCGTTGGCACCGATCGAACAGCAGGCGTTGGATTTCCTGGATAGCCTGGCGTACGACCCCGACATCCACCTCGACATGGATTTGCAGGTGGGTGATATGCAGCTTTGCAATAACTACACGATCCTGCATTCGCGCACCGGCTTCGAGGATTTTCCCGAGCCCGAGCGACATCGCCACATGATCCGTCTCTGGCTGACGTTGCGCGAACGCCGACTGCTGGGTGAAGGATTTCCGGCGCATAATGGCTATGGCCTCAATCAGGTGGCCGAGGTGGCGTTTCAGTCGGCCGCCGTCGCGTGACGGCAGCTGCGGCCGCATCGCGGTTGTCGGTACGTGAGATTCTGCATCCTCGCGCGGTCGCGGTATTCGGTGCTTCGGAAGACCGCGACAAGTTCGGCGGCCGGATTGTTCACTTCCTGATCGCGCATGGCTTCACCGGCCGCATCGTGCCGATCAATCCACGCCGCACCGAAATCCGCGGCCACGCGGCTTATGCACATCTGACCGATGCGCCGCCTGGGGTCGACGTGGCGATCCTCGCGGTGCCCAGCCAACATCTGTTGCCGGCAATCGAGGAATGTGCGGCGGCCGGCGTCGGTGCATGTGTGATCATCACCACCGGCTTTGCCGAGGCCGATGACGCCGGCGCGGATTTGCAGCAACGCATCCTGGATATCGCGACACCGGCCGGCATGCGGATTGTCGGACCGAACTGCATGGGACTGATCAATCCTGGCTGGCGACTGGCACTGTGCTCCTCGGTGGTGCTGGACACCGAACGGCTGCTGAACGGGCGCATCGGATTGGTCAGCCAGAGCGGTGCGCTGATGGTCTCGTTGTTCGATCGCGCCGCGGGCGACGGCATCGGCTTCAGTGCGTGTGTCTCGCTGGGGAATCAGTCGGACCTCGAGATCAGCGATTTCGTCGAGTACTTCATCGACGATCCCGCCACCAGTGCGGTGTGTGTCTATATCGAGGGTTTGCGCGATCCGCAGCGTTTCGCGCGCGCCGCGGCGGCGTGTCGCGCTGCCGGCAAGCCAATGGTCGTGCTCAAGACCGGCAAGACGGCAGACGGCGTGCGTGCCGCGCGTTCGCACACGGCGAGTCTCGCCGGCAGTTACGATACCTTTGCCGCCGTGTGCCGCGCGCATGGCGTGGTGCTGGTGGATGATCCGGTGACGATGATCCGGGTTGCCGATCTGTTGTTGCGGTATCCTTGCCTGACTGCGGAAGGCATCGGCATTCTGTCCGGTTCCGGCGGCGGCGCGGGCATCATGGTCGATCGGGTTGTGTCCGCGGGGCTTCGCCTGGCGCTTCTGTCATCACAAACCCGCGCTGCATTGGGCCAGCTTTTGTTGCCACCGCAGGCCGATAACCCGGTCGATCTTGGCGGCCGTCTGCCCGGTCAGCCCGATGACATCGCAGCACCGGCATTGCGCAGCCTGGTCGCCGATCCGGATGTCGGCATTCTGCTGATGTATTTGACCTCGATGCCATTCTTTGAGGCTCGAACACGGACTTTGGCGACCGAGGCATTGGCGGGCGGCAAGCCCGTGGTGGCGTTGATGCTGCCCGGGCCCGCCGGTGACCGCCCGCGCGCAGTGCTTCGCCACGTCGGTTGCCCGTATTTCGATTCCGCGGAAGACCTGTTGGTGGCAATGCGCGGCCTGTTCGACCATCATCGCATGGCGGCGGAAAGCACGGGGGCCGCACCGCAACGTCCGGCCGACCTGCCAACCATGCTGCCCGCGTTGCACGAATTTCCGCAACTCGTTGGCGCCTACGGCATTCCGATTCCTGCCGAGGTCACGTGCACGACGTGTGACCAGGCGATCGAAGCTGCCGCGACGCTGGGCTACCCGGTGGTGATGAAGGGCATCGTCACCGGCGTGACGCACAAGACCGACCTGAACATGGTGAAGACCGGCGTGCGTGACCGGACTGCCGTGAATGCGGCGTGGCAGTACATCGCTGCGTCGGTCATGGCGCATGGTCTTGGCGACAGATCGACTGGCGTCCTGCTGCAACGGCAAGTGGCGCCCGGATTGGAACTGATCGCATCGATACGGCATGACCCGCAGTTCGGCCCGTTCGTTCTGGTGGGTGCCGGCGGCACGCTGGTGGAACTGATGCGCGATACCGCTTCGGCGCCCGCGCCACTTTCACACGCCGGCGCGCGGCGTCTGTTACGCAGCTTGCGTAGTGCCGCGATGCTGGACGGCTGGCGTGGCAGCCCGCCACGAGACGAGGACGCCATAGTGGATGCGCTTGTGCGTTTGAGTTGGCTGGCGGTCGATCTCGACACGCGCCTGGTCGACCTGGAGATCAATCCCCTGATCGCGGGGACGGTTGGGACCGGCGTGTGCGCGGTCGATCTGCGGGCGACCTGGCAACAGGAAGGGGGCTGACAGTCATGAAGAAAATCCTGGGTGTCGTGGTCTTGCTGACTGGGATGATATCGTTCGGCGCGCCGCACGCCTTTGCGCAAGCCTGTGCGCCGGAACTGGGTCACCCACCGTTGGCGCGCAAGGGGATGCTGATCGCCGCAATCAATCCAACGGTCGCGCCGATCCAATATATTGACGACGATGGCAACATCATCGGCCTCGATGTCGATCTAGGGAATGCAATCGCCAAACGGCTCTGTCTGAAGATGGAATTCCAGAGCACGCAATTCGCCACCATGATCCCGATCTTGAAGGAAGGCCGGATCGACCTGATCGACTCGTTCATGTTCTACACGCCGGAACGCGCGGCGCAGGTGCTGATGGTGCCGTATGGCGCCTCGACGATGGCGATCGTTGTGGGGAAGAAGAACACCGATGCGATCACCGGTCCGGACTATTTTTCCGGCAAGCGCTTCGGGGTGGAGCTTGGCACCGTCGATCTGAAGGACGCACAAGCGGCCAGCGACGCGTTGGAGAAGGCCGGCAAACCGGCGATCGATATCCACACATTCGGCACGTATGCCGATGTGCTTCAGGCGCTCTCGGCCGGCCAGGTGGATGGCGCGTTCATCGGCACGGAGCAGGCCTTCTATTATCGCCGCAAGGGGCAGGACTTCTTCCGTATCGCGCTGACCGGCTATGATCCGCACGCCGAAGCGCTGGCGTTCAAGGATCCAGCGCTGGCCGACGCCGTCGTGAAGGTGATGAATGAATTGCACGCCGACGGCACGTTCAGCAGGATTTTCGAGCCGTACGGCCATTGCCTGTTGCCGGGGCCGTACAAGGTTACCTCCGGCGATCTTCCAACACCGCAGTGCCCGCCGCAAACGTAATGACGCCGGTCACGCAGGCTCAGGCAGCGCGGCTGCGTTTCGGATACGCCAGACCCAGATGATCACGCAGCATAGTGCCCTCGTAGTCTGTCCGGAACAGACCGCGGCGTTGTAGCACGGGCACTGCCTGATCGACGAAAACGTCGAGCTCATCTGGGAAATATGCCGGCATGATGTTGAAACCGTCGCAGCCGCCGGTTTCGAACCAGAGCTGCATATGGTCGGCAAGCTGGTCGGGCGTGCCGACAAACGTGCCATGCGACCGCGACTTCGCAACCAGGTTGGCACAGGCGCGGATTGTCAGGCCCTCGCGGCCCGCATGATCCAGCAGGCTGACCACGCGCGGCGTAAAGGCCTGGTCCGATGCGCGGATATCCTCGCATGGCAGCCTGGCGTCCAGTTCGTAGTCGTACAGCCGAAACCGCATCTGCTCACTCAGCATCCAGACGCCGACCGCGGGCAGAATGAGCTCGTCCAGCTCCGCTTCCTTGCGTCTCGCTTCCTGTTCGGTCGAACCCAGGATCGGCGACAAACCCGGCAACACTTTCAGTGTGTCGGATGAACGGCCGTATTTCGGCATGCGCTCCTTGACTGCCGCACGATAGGCGCGCGCTTCGTCCAGCTTGCTCTGGGCGGCAAAGATCGTCTCCCCCACCATGGCGGCAAACTCGATGCCGGACGGTGACCCACCGGCCTGCACCAGAACCGGCCAACCCTGTGGCGGGCGCGGCAACCCCAGTGCGCCGCGCACCGAAAAGAAGCGGCCCTGATGGTCGATTGGGTGGATCCGTGCGGGATCGGCGAATACGCCGCGTGCGTGATCCGCAACCAGCGCATCGTCGTCCCAAGTATCCCATAGGGCGGTACAGATATCGATGAACTCCTTCGCGCGTTCGTAGCGAAGGGTCTTCTCCATGTGGCTCTTTTGGCCAAAGTTGTAGGCGGCATCATCGTTGGCGGTGGTTATGATGTTCCACCCGGCTCGCCCATTGCTGATATGGTCCAGCGAGGCGAAGCGCTCGGCAATGTAATAGGGTTCGTTGTAAGTGGTCGACAAAGTTGCCACGAAGCCCAGGCATTCGGTAACCGCGGACAGCGCCGAAGTGATTGAAATCGAGTCGATATTGTTCAGCCCGCCTTCGCGGATCACGCGACCATCCCGCTCGCGGGCAGCCAGCATGTCGCCCACGAAGAACAGGTCGAACTTGCCACGCTCGGCTGTCACCGCCGCCTGGCGGTAGTAGTCGATGCCCGCGATGCCGTGTGGATCGACCGCAGGATGCCGCCATCCGGCGATGTGATGGCCCGCCGGATAGATGAACAGGCCAAGATGCAGGCGTGGCTTCATGACCTCACGACCTACCCGCCGCGTACCGGCTGCGCGGACGCGTCAGACCCAGATGCTCGCGCAGCGTCTTGCCGGTATATTCGCAGCGCACCGCACCGCGCTGCCGCAGCAACGGGATCACGGCGTCAACCAGCAGTTCCAGATCATCGGGCAGTACCGCCGGCAACAGATTGAAGCCGTCGCACGCGCGGTCGTTGTGCCACGCGACAAGCAACGTCGCGAACTGTTCGGGCGTGCCGACAAAGCGGACGACGGAATCCGGTGCGGGCGGCAAAAAACCATCCAACTCGGCGGCACGGCGCTGGGCCACGGCTTCGGTTTCACCCAGCACAAACATCATGTTGGCGAAAATGCGCAAGGTCTCCGGCCGGCGCGCGCATGCAACCGCCAGCGCATGCAATTCCTGGTAGCGTGCGATCGCCAACGGCAGCGACGCGCATGATGTCAGCACAACATCGGCGCTGGCCGCGGCAAATTGCCGGCCAGTCGCCGATACCGGATCGGCTTGCACCAAAACGGGATTGCCCTGCGGCGGCCGCGGTACATTCAACGGTCCGCGCACCGAAAACGCCTGACCGACATGATTGATCGGATGAACCAGTTCCGGATCGACGAACATCCCGCTCACTTTATCGACCGCGTATGCCTCGTCTTCCCAACTGTCCCAAAGTTGCCTGACCACGTCGATGAATTCGCCGGCATGAGCGCAATACGCCGCTGCATCATCCAGTCCATTGGCGCGGCCGATGCGCGGCTCCAGCGCATCGGTACCGAACATGCGTACCATCCACGCGGTGCGCCCATATGACAGGTGGTCCAACGTGGCGAACACCCGCGCCACATGATACGGCTCGGTGTAGTCCACGGTCCAGCCGGCGCCCAAACCGATGTGCCGCGTTACGGCGATCAGTGACCCCAGTAGCGGCAACGGATCAAGCTGCATGGTGTTGGCACGGCCCCTTTCGGCGATCGCTGGACCTTCAACCGGCACACCGAGCAGGATCGCATCCAGCTTGCCGTACTCCGCGATGCGCGCCATCGCCTGGATCGCGGCGCCATCGGGCCGCGCCGGCGTCGGCGAAACACGCCACGAAGCCGGATGATAGCCGCTGCCCGCAAGCGAGACAGTCAGATGAAGATCCATGCTCAGAGGCCTCCCGTCACCAGGCGCAGAAATTTCTGCGTGCGCTCATTGCGGGGGTTGTTCACCAACTCCGCGGGCGTGCCTTCCTCAATGATCATGCCGCTGTCCATGAACAGGATACGATCAGCCGCCTTGTTGGCGAATTGAATCTCGTGAGTGACGATGATCATCGTCATGCCCTGCCGCGACAGGTCCAGCATCACCTGCAGCACCTCGTGCACCATCTCTGGATCGAGAGACGATGTAGGCTCATCGAATAGCATGACCTTCGGATGCATCGCCAGCGCACGGGCGATTGCGACGCGCTGCTGCTGGCCGCCGGACAACTGATCCGGATACGACGCCGCCTTGTCCTCCAGACCGACCAGCGCCAGCAAACCACGCGCTGCCTCGCCTGCCTGGGTCCGGTTGGTGCGCAACACCCGGACAGGACCGGACATCACGTTCTCCAGCGCGGTCATGTGACTGAACAGGTTGAATTGCTGGAACACCATGCCGATCTGCCGTCGCTGCTCGGACAGCGTCGCGTCGGACACCGCGACCTGGCCCGCATTGCCGGATCGATAGCCCAGCAATGCGCCATCGATCCTCACCCAGCCTTCATCGGGCGCGTCGAGATGATTGATGGTGCGCAAGAACGTGCTCTTGCCGCTGCCGCTCGGCCCGACGATCACCACGACCTCGCCCTTGCTGACCTTCAGGTCGATGCCTTGCAGCACATGGTTGTGGCCGAAGTATTTGTGGATGCCATGGGCTTCCACCATCCAACCCTTGTCAGGTGGCCAACCCTTGTCAGGTGGCATCATGTGACAGCGCAACCTCGTTCAGTTGGAGTGGTGGCGCCTTGTCCCGCGACCGGTCGGATGCCGTCACCGACCGGGAGAAGTGCGCTTCCAGCCGATGCTGCACAAGACCCCACAGCGTGGTGAGCAGCAGATAATACAACGCGGCAACGATGAAGATCTCCAACACCTTGAACTGCACCTGGATCAGCAGCTCGGTGCGGCGCAACAGTTCGTCCATCGAAATCACCGAGGCGAGCGAAGAGGTCTTCATCAACCCGTTGAATGCATTGCCGAGGGGCGGAATGATGATGCGCAATGCCTGCGGCATGACTACCACGCGCAGCGTCGTGGTTCGCGTCATACCGATTGCGCGCGCTGCTTCGAATTGGCCGCGCGGCACCGCGGAGATGCCGGCACGGATGATCTCGGCCAGATAGGCGCCCTCGTTCACGCCCAGGCCGATCAGTGCCGATGGAATGACACCCAGTGTGATGCCAAGCTGTGGCAGACCGGTATAGATGATGATGAGTTGCACCAACACCGGCGTGCCGCGAAACAGCCAGACATAGAACGAAGCGGGTTGGCGGATCAGCTTGTGGCGCGACATGCGCATCAAGGCGGCAAGCAGGCCGCATGCCAAGCCAATGATCATTGCGCCGATCGACAGGGCCAGCGAGATGCCGGCACCCTTGATCAGATAAAGACTGTGCAGATAGTGAAAAAAGGCCTCCCAGTCCCACATGGCTATGATCCCTATAGACGCGCCGGCTGCCGCTGGAATATGGCAGCAAGCGGCATGCCACCAGCGGTTTCGATGTTGGGAAAAAACTGCAGCGCCGCAAAATCCGTCATGCTCGCGAAGGCAAGGAGCGAGCATCCGGAGCCTGCTCCGAACGAATGCCGCGCGGTCGCAACAAGTCGGCTCATCGCGAGCGAGAACCTAAAGCTCCGGTCGCCTCTCGCGAGTGCCAGCGGCCTGTTCGAACTGATGGCCGACGCGCAGAACTGTCGCATCGGCCCACGCCGGCCCCATGATCTCAAGGCCCAGTGGCAGGCCGGCCGTGGTGAACCCGCCGCACACCACCATCGACGGGATGGCGGCAACATTCGCCACGGTAGTAAGCAGTGGCCGTGAAAATCCGTCATCCGGCCGCTGTTCGGTGAGCATCGGCGCGGCGCCCGCGGTCGGCACCGCGATCAGCACATCGAACTTCTCGAACGCCTGCGCGGTGATGGCGATCAGATCGCTGCGCCGGCGCTGCGCCGCGATGTAGTCGGCCGCGCGGACCAGCGCGCCGGCCAGCACGCGCACGCGAAATGCGCGCGAATAGTCCGACAGTCGCTGCTTCAGCGTTGCCTCGTGCAGTGCGTACGCCTCGGACGAGATGATCACCCGGCCGACCGCGTTGTATTCCTGCACGGCGGGCAGCGTGGCGTCGTCAACCCGGCAGCCAAGCCCCTTCAGGGTGGCCACCGCCCGGTTGACCATCTGCAGCATCTCTGTCGAGGCCGGCACATCGTGCTCGTAGAAGCGCCGCAGCAGGCCAACGCGCAGCCCCTTCACGGGAGCAGCGATGGCGCCGGCGTATGACACCTTCGGCACGGCCACGGACGCCGGATCGAGCGGATCATGACCGGCCAGCGCATCCAGCAGGATCGCACAATCCTGCGCGGTCCATGCCATAGGGCCGGCGGTGTCCAGGCTGGGCGCCAGCGGGATGACGCCACGGCGCGAGACCAGGCCCGGCGTCGGCTTGATGCCGGCAATGCCACAATACGCCGCCGGCAAGCGGATCGAACCGCCAGTGTCCGAACCCAATGCCCCTAGCGCCATCCCAGCCGCCACCGCCGCGCCCGAACCTGAGCTGGATCCGCCGGTGAAGCGCCGGGTGTCCCAGGGATTGCGCGCGGGCGGCCAGGGCAGGTCGAATGCCGGGCCACCGATCGCGAACTCATGCGTCGCCAGCTTGCCCAGCATGACCACTCCCTCGGCGTGCAGTCGTCGCACCGTTTCGGCGTCCTGCTTCGGCACGTTGTCCGCCAGGATCCGCGAATGCGCCGTGGTGCGCACGCCGGCGGTCTCGTAAATATCCTTGTATGCCAGTGGGATGCCAAGCAACGGAGCCCTGCTGCCCGCCATGACTGCACGCTCCGCGGTGCGCGCTTCGGCGAGGGCCTGGCGCTCGGTGACCAGCAGAAAGGCGTTCAGCCGCGGGTCGACCGTCTCGATCCGGGCCAGCAACTCCTTAACCAGTTCTACCGGCGAAAGTCGTTTCGCGGCGATCAACCGGCCGGCCTCTGCGATGGTAAGGAACGGCGGAACGCTGCCTTTCATCGCCTGGGACGGGCGGTTTTGCGTCCTACCGGCTTGGCGGCTTTTCGCTTGGCCGCCGCCTTGGGCGTCGCTTGCGCTTTCGCCTTGGCTTGCAACGCAGTGGGCGCGCGCGGCGCGGCCGGCTTGCGTTTGGCACGGGCCTTGGCATTGGGCCGGACGGCGGCCTTGGGCCTGGCTGCGGCCTTGGGCCGGGCAATAGGCTGCTGGCGCTTGGCCGCTGCCATGGCAGGCGATGTGGCTGCCGCCCCGACGGGCGGCGCCAGATGGAATGCGTAAGCCATGTCGTCGGCCAGCGGCCGATCGTGCGGGATGCTGGCGATCAGCCCAGCCACCTGCCGCCAGGCCAGTACGAGGTCCGCCACCTGGCCAGGGTTCAACACCAATCCTGCGCGCGAGAGCAGAAGTTGCATCTCCCCCGGGCTGATCGGCGGGGCGGACATGGCCGGTGACGCGGGCATGCGAATCGAGAACCCTTTCGAAACGGCTGAGAAACCCTAGTCAGCCGTGCCCGCAGCGGCAAGCCGGACTGCCGCGTTTTCTTCCCCGATCGGCTCAATACGCTGGCCAGATGCCTCCTCGAACACGTGCAATTGCCCAACCTGCGGTCGCACCTCCAGCCGATCGCCGGGTGGCGCGGGACCGACCAGCTTGACCACGAGCGATTGCTCCTGGCCACCGGTCAGGTGCCCGTGCACGAGGGTTTCCGAGCCCAGTGGCTCGACCAAATCGATCAGCAGGTCGAGCCCCGGGCCGGGCTCCAGATGCTCTGGCCGGATGCCGATGATCAGCTTGCGGCCATCCGGACCCTGCCGCCTGCCATCGACGAATGGAATAAGCGGGCCGGCAGCCAGTTGCGCCGCCCTGCCGTCGCGCGCCAATTCGGCCGGCAAAAAGTTCATCGTCGGCGCGCCGATGAAGCCCGCGACGTAGGTATCGGCAGGGCGCTCGAACACCTCCATCGGTGTGGCAAGCTGCGCCGGCCGGCCCTGATGCAGCACCAGAAGGCGATCCCCCAGCGTCATCGCCTCGACCTGATCGTGCGTCACATACAGGCTGGTGACGCCAAGCCGGCGCTGTAGCCGGCGGATCTCGGCACGCATCTGCAGGCGCAGCTTGGCGTCCAGATTGGACAGCGGTTCGTCGAACAGGAACGCCTTGGGGTGGCGAACGATCGCCCGCCCCATCGCCACCCGCTGCCGCTGACCGCCGGACAACTGCCGCGGCTTGCGCTCCAGCAGCCCCCCCAACCCGAGCAGACCGGCCGCCTCGTCTACACGCTGACGTATGTCGTCGCGGCCGAGACCGCGGATGCGCAGGCCGTACGCCATGTTGTCGAATACGGTCATGTGCGGATACAGCGCGTAATTCTGGAACACCATGGCCATGTCGCGCTCGGACGGGTCGAGGTTGGTCACGTCGCGCGCGCCGAGGATGATGTGGCCTGCGGTGGGTCGCTCCAGGCCGGCAACCAGGCGCAGCAAGGTCGATTTGCCGCAGCCGGAAGCGCCGACGATGACCAGCATCTCGCCATCGGCAAGCGTCAGGTCGATGCCGTGCAGCACGTCGACCAGGCCGAAGCTTTTCCGCAGTCCGGAGAGTTCCAAGGTCGCCATGGGGGGAGAATGCCATCTTGTAGTAGCCCGGGGCAATTATAGTCCGATGACGACGCGGGCAATGGGACGACACGGGCAATGGGACGACGCGGCAGCTACACCCGCCGCAACAGGAACAACCCCTGCTCGCCGAACAGGTTCGCCAGCCGAGGTGCCCGACGCCATGGCGTGCGACCGCCCTCGTCATCGGCGGCGAGCCAGCTTTCCACCGCGTATCCCTCATGCGCGCACAGGTCGAAGAAGTCGCGGATGGTGCACGGATGGATGTTCGGCGTCTCGTGCCATGGCCGATCCCAGGCCGGTGTGACCGGCATGCGGCCCTTGCTGAGCAACTGCCAACGCACCAGCCAGTGGCCGAAATTCGGGAAACTCACCACCGCGCGCGCGCCGATGCGCAGCATCTGGCCCAGCACCGCGCGCGGCCGCTCTACCGCCTGCAGCGTGCGCGACAGCACTACGTAGTCGAACGCGCCATCCGGGTAGTGCGCCAGATCGGTGTCGGCGTCGCCGTGCATCACCGGCATGCCGTGCGCAACCGAGCGGATCACCTCGGCCATGTCGATCTCGATACCGCGCGCGTCGCAACCCTTGGTGCGGGACAGGTAGTCGATCAGCGAGCCATCGCCACTGCCGATATCGAGCACGCGCGACCCAGGCGCGATCATCTCGGCGATCAGCCGCAGATCGACGCGCATGTTCTTGGCGACGAAGCGAACCGGGTCGTGCGTGGTCATGGTTCGCAGCGCTTCCGGTGCGTGCGCCGCCGCCCCTGGAACGACGCCCAGGGGCGGCTTGCCGGCACGCGCCCTACCGGGTTCAGACCGGATCCCACGGATACACGTCGCGTGTGCGCTCCAGCGGCGTGAAGCTGTTCTTCACCGCCGGCAGCCAGTTCTCGGCCAGCTTCTCCGGTGTCCAGCCGTCGGTGCGCGCCATGATGCGGATCGGCCGCGGCTGGTTGTACAGGTAGATTTCATTGCCGCGCACGCCGAGTATCTGCCCCGATACACCCGCCGCGGCATCGGTCCCCAGGAACGCGATCAACTGCGCAATGTGGTCCGGACGTGTCCTCTCGGCGCGCGCCTTCAACTGTTCCTCGCTCTGCCCCGGCACCGTCTCGATCATGCGGCTGAACGCATGCGGTCCGATGCAGTTGGAGCGGATCTTGTAGCGCTGCATGTCCATCGCGATGCAGCGCGACAACCCGGCGATCCCGAGCTTTGCCGCGCCATAGTTGGTCTGCCCGACCGACCCGATCAGCCCCGACGTGGAGGTGATGTGTACGAAGCAGCCGCTCTCCTGCTTGCGGAAATGCGGCACCGCAGCGCGGCTGACATAGAACGCACCGTACAGGTGCACCTTGATCACCGCGTCCCATTCCTCGGGCGACATGTAGTGGAACATGCGGTCGCGCAGGATGCCGGCGTTGTTCACCACCATGTCGATGCGGCCGAAATTGTCGATCGCGGTCTGCACGATCTTCTGCGCATTCTCCCACTCGGCCACGCTGTCGGTGTTGGCCACCGCGCGGCCCTGGCCGTTCGCCTGGGTGATCTCCTGCACGACCTGCTGCGCCGGGCCGACATCGTGGCCCTCGCCGGTGACAGCTGCACCGACGTCGCACACCACGACCTTGGCCCCGTTCGCCGCCAGGCAGATCGCTGTCGCGCGCCCGATCCCTCGGCCCGCACCGGTGACCACGGCAACCTTGCCGTCCAGCATTCCAGCCATCTCGCGTTTCTCCCTTTCATCCACAATGACCCAAGAATGCGCCGTGCCGCGGCGTGTGTCATCCTCCCGGCCGGAGGTGGGACATGGACATCGGTTTTCTTGGCCTCGGCCAGATGGGTGCGGCGATTGCCGAACGCCTGGAAGGACCGGACCTACGGCTGCACGTGTTCGACCCCAATCCGCTGGCGATGGCGCCCTTCGTGCAGCGCGGCGCAGCCGACCAT
>DATKFJ010000287.1:0-4776 GCA_035511435.1 Acetobacteraceae bacterium
ACCGGCTCTTCGCTTTCAGTGCCCCACTCGTCCCCCCCCGTCCGCCGCAAAGACCGGCGAACTTCGCGGGCAGGGCGCTAAACCATCGTGAGGCCGCCGGAGACACTGATCGTCTGCCCGGTCATGTACCCCGCATCGTCCGATAGCAGGAACGCGATCATCCCGGCATAATCGTCCGGTTCGCCCAACCGCCGCAGCGGGATGGCGCGCGCCAACGCATCGCCGATGGATGGTGACGCCGCGCGGAAATTGTCGAACAACGGCGTGTCGGTCGGGCCAGGGCAGACCACGTTCAGCGTGACGCCCTTGCGCGCCAGTTCGCGTGCCAGCGTCTTGGTGAATGCGATAATGCCGCCCTTGCACGCCGCATAGACCGCCTCGCCCGACGATCCCACTCGCCCGGCATCGGACGCGACGTTCACCACGCGGCCGAAGCCGCGCTCCGCCATCCCGTGCACGACGACATGGTGCATATTCAAAGGCCCATACAGATTGATCTGGATCACCTTGTCCCACAGTGCGCGGTCGGTCTCCAGGAAGGCGCGCGGCGTATCCCATCCCGCGATATTCGCCAGCCCTTGCGCCGGACCGCATGCCGCCTCGAACGATACCAGTGCTGCGGCGATCTGGTCGCGATCGGTGATGTCGACGCCATAGGCCTGCGCACCCGCACAGCGTGCCGCCGTCTCGCGCGCACCCGCTTCGTTGCGGTCGAAAATCCCCAGCACGCAGCCTTCTGCCGCCAGGCGCAGCGCGGCAGCACGTCCGATGCCGCTCGCGCCGCCGGTCAGGATCACGCGCTTGCCGTCCAGTCCGCGCATGGTTACGCCGAATGAAACGCAATCGTGCGCAACTCGATGCTTTCCCGCGGCAGCACGTCAGCCGCCGCCGTCGGATCCTCGAACGCACCGTGCGGCGACAGCACCGCTCGGCCATCGCGCGCGGAATCGTAGCACTTCAGCAGAAGCGTTTCATCCGCACGCATCGCGGGAACATAATACCACCGCTGCTTCGGATTGTAGTTCATCAGGTAGATCTCGCCTTTGCGGTCGCGATAGATCAGATCCGATGCCACCAGATCGCCGGGCGAGACAGTGCGCGCATCGCACATCGCCAGCGGCGCGTCGCGCAGCGGACCACGGATCGGCCGCCAGACATTGATGAACTCGTAGCGCCGTTGCAGCAGCGCCTCCGCATCGTCGCCCATCAGGTCGCGAATGCGCTGCGGTGCGGAAACTTCGGTGTAGTCGTTGTGCACGCGCGTGGCGGGTTGGCGCGGCGCGCCCGCCGCACGATCTTCCGCGCCCCATTGGCGGCGACGGATCGTGTGGTCAAAGATGATGACGCGGTCGGCACCGGTGGCTTCGGCAACCAGGCGTTCGGCCTCCGGATAATACACGCGGTGCAGTTCGTCCTCGTTGTAGAAGTCGCGCACCGCGCTGTGGTGGTCGATCAGTTCAAAGCCCTCGCGGTCGAGCGACAGGTCCCGCGCGATCGGCCTCGCATCGTGCACCCTCACGCGATGCGGCACATTGACGGTGTTGGTGCGCGGCACGTTCGGTGGCGGATCGCAGGTGTAGCTATGTGGCCTTTCCGTCATCGGTGCGAGATAGACAAGATCAGCCTCCACACCCGCGAGTTCAGAGATTGTTGTGCTCTGCTGGTCCATGTTCCTCACCTTTGTGCGCAAGCAAACGCCAGAGCATGGCGGAATTGCCCAGAGCTTGGCGGAAATGCATGCTGTCCGATATCGCCCGTTCAGGTCGCCTGTTCAAGCGCGGCGATTGCATCAGCGAGTGCAACAATCTGGCGGGCACTCTCGACGTGCAGGCTTTCAATCAGCTTGCCATCGACGAGTACCACGCCCTTGCCCGCGTCGACAGCTTCGGCATGTGCGACGATGACGCGCCGTGACCACGCCACCTCCTCCGGCGACGGTGCGAAGGTCGCGTTCGCAGCGGCAATTGTCTTGGGATGGATCAGCGTTTTGCCGTCGAAGCCGAGTTCCCGGCCCTGACGGCATGCCGCGAGAAACCCCGCATCATCGGCTAGATCCAGATGGACCCCGTCAAGAATCGCCAGCCCGTAGGCCCGCGCAGCCAGAACGCAAAGTCCAAGCGCCGTCAGCAATGGCGATCGATCGCGTGTGGGCAGCACCCGGAGATCCTTGGCGAGGTCGGACGTTCCCATCACCAGCCCAGCAACACGACTGCTCGCCGAAGCGATCCGCTCGGCATGCAGAACGCCGAGAGGCGTCTCCACCATGCACCATATGGCCAGTCGCCCGGATGCACCGGCCTGGGCAAGTGCGGCCTCGGCCTGATGCACGGTACTGGCGTCCTCGACCTTGGGCAGCAGTACGGCGTCGATCGGCATAGCGGCAGCCGCGACAAGGTCGGCAGCTCCCCAAACGGTCGTGGGCGCGTTGACGCGCAGCATGACCTCCCGCCCGCCATAGCCGCCGGCGGCCAGCGCCCGCGCGACAGTATCACGCGCCGCCGCCTTTGCGTCGGGGGCGACGGCGTCCTCCAGATCGAAAATGAAACCGTCGGCGGCAAGACTGCGCGCTTTCTCAAGCGCTCGCGGATTGGATCCCGGCATATACAGGACGGAGCGGCGAGGGCGCGGTGATGCCGGCATGCTTATCTCTCGGGCTCGAATGAACGTTGCCAGGTCGCCATCGCCAGGCCGCTGGCCGGATCGAGGTCCTCACGGCGCTCTTCGTACAGGCCATGGCTCGCCAGCACTTCCTCCGGGGTCCGCGACGGCACATCCGGAAAAACCGGTCGCCCGCCGGGAAGTCGCACGTTGGGCGCTCGCGTGAGGTGGAACAAATCATACCGGTCCAAGAACATCCCGAACACCTCCGTGCCGCCGATAATGCCAACTCTGCCGTTCGGGGTGCCGATCGCAGCCAGCGCCTGCTCGAACGAAGCGCCGGCCGGGTTCCAGAACAGCGCCTTTTCATTCGATGGGTCCGCCGTGATGGCCGGAACCTGACGGGTGACGATCAATCGCCGTCGCATTGGTGACCGCGGCTGTCGTTCATGGGAGTGCCGCCCGTGCACCACGACATCCACCGCATCCAGCGCCCGTTCGAAGAAGCGTTGATCGGCCTCGAATATCAACGAGTCCGGCATGATGCCGTGGGCATTCGCGAGCATGCCATCCTCGGAGACGATGGCGAAACCTTCGATATGCGCGGAACCGGACATTGGCGGTCAACCTACCATCGATCTGTCAGCAGTTTGGTGTGCCAGGCAGCCCAGTCCAGCGGAAGTTGTGGCCTTGTGATGGGCACGCCGCTGCCGGCCCGCAGCATCGTTGAGAGGTCGACGTCCCAATGCAACAATGCGCCATGAAGCAATCGCGTGAGCAGGCGGCGCACCAGGCATTCCGTTCCGGTATCGACCTGCACCGTCAGGGCAGCCTGGATGAAGCCGCACGGCATTACGCGATGGCGCTGCGGCACCATCCCGGCCACTTCGACGCGCTCAACAACCTTGGCACGATCCGTGCTCAAAGAGCCGATACAGCCAACGAAGCCGTATTGCTGTTCCGCCGGGCGATCCAGATCAATCCGCGTGTCGCCGATAGTCATAACAACCTGGCCAATGTCCTGCGTGGAGCAGCCGCGCTCGCGTCCGAGAGCCACACTTGCGACGGGACGTGTTGCAACCATGCGACCGGCAGGCCACCATGCGGCAACACGGCATCCCGACCTTCTTGGAGGAAACCATGATGGCGAAGCGCGCGTCCAGCGGCCAGCCGCAAACTGAAACCGTCCACACTCGGGAACGTCTCGGCACGCCAACCGACCTGACGGCCGACGCTACCCGCGATATTTGCGCGGGAGTGAATGGGCTGCTGGCAGACGTGTTCGCGCTCTACATGAAGACCAAGAATTTCCACTGGCACATGAGCGGGCCGCATTTTCGCGATTACCATCTGCTGCTTGACGAGCATGGCGACCAGATCTTTGCGATGACAGACCCGCTGGCGGAGCGATGCCGCAAAATCGGCGGCAACACATTGCGATCTATTGGCCATATCGCGCGTCAGCAGCGCATCCTTGACAACGACGCCGAATATGTCGAGCCGAAGGATATGCTGGCGGAATTGCGCGATGACAATCGGAAGTTGGCGGCCGAGATGCGCCAAGTACACAATGTCTGCGACGAGTATGGCGATGTCGCGACGGCCAGCCTGCTTGAGGTCTGGATCGACGAGACCGAGCGGCGCACATGGTTCCTGTTCGAGGCAACACGAAGCGAACCGGGCGCCAACGCCTGACTGAACAGCGGTTCGGCTGGCACTGCACGCCCAAGCACGGCAGCTTAGCCGGCGTGATGTGGCCGAATCCGAACTCGGCGTTCCGTCCTCGCACTGCCTCGATCGCCGCATACCGAACAGCCGACGTTGATCGAAGAAGTCGCCGCCTCGGTGGCCGGCCGAAACCAGAACCACGCCGAGGCAGATTGGCAGCCCACCACAGCCGATGCCAGGCTGCAGCTCGAGAGGCTATACCCGGCGTTATGAGCGACTCGGGCCACTAGTACCTCGGCTCAGAGATTTTGACAGGTCGCGGGGCAACGCGGTCTTCGTGCTCCGGGCCCTCCGTCAGCCGGGACGGGCCCTGGGGCGTTTGGCTGCAATCGACCCAGGCTGTGTAAAAACCTACGACCAATGGTAACCTGGGTTTTTGGGGCCTGTGAGCCGGTCAGAGCTAGGTCTGCACGGCCGCTGGCGCCGGCGCCTCCATTCGCTCCATCATCC
>DATKFJ010000288.1:0-5201 GCA_035511435.1 Acetobacteraceae bacterium
AGTCGGCAATATAGGCGACACTCGGCGCCCTGAAGAATGACCGTATCAACTGCGGCGTGCGCTTGATGGCACAGAGCTGCGCTTCGATCTTCGCCTGCAGCTTTTCGCCTCGCCGCAGCGGTGCTCTTGCCACACCGGTGCGTTTCATGTGGCCCCACACCAGTTCATCGGGGTTCAGTTCAGGCGCATAGCCGGGCAGAAAATGCAGCGTCAGCATGCCATTCGTGGACGCGACATAGGTCTTCACCAGCGTGGTCTTGTGCGCCGGAAGTCCGTCGACCACCAGATGCACCGGCTTCGTACCCCGCCGCATCATTCGCCGCAGCAGCGAGACAAACAACTCGGCGTTCAGTCCGCCCTGGTAGGTGCAATACCAGAACCCGCCCCGCGCGTTCACCGCCGAGGCAGCACTGATCGATTGTCGCTGGCCAGGGCGTTCGACGACAGGTGTCTCACCCTTCTTGCCCCAGGTCTTCCCGTGAACGGCGTCGGCACGAAACCCCGACACATCCCAGAAATACACCTCACCACCTGAGGCTTTTGCCTGTCTGGCAATGGCAGGATACCGTTCGCGCTGCCACGCCTCAATCGCTGCCGGATCGCGCTGATAGGCCCGCTGCAGCGGCTTTTGCGGCGTCAGTCCCAACTTGGCGAGCAATTCTCCCACCGCCGTAACGCCCAGCCGAATGCCGAACTTCCGCTCGATCAGATCGGCCACCAACGACCGCGTCCACAGGCCGAAATCCAGGCCATACTGCCGCGGATCACCACCATTGATCGAGCGAAACACCTGCTGCTCCTGCTGCGGTGTCAAACTGCGTGGCCGACCCGTCGCCGGCCTGGCGCGCAGCGCTCTCAGTCCCACACCTGGCTTCGCGGCTGCGTTCAGCCATCGGTAGATCGTCGTGCGATTGAAGCCGTAGGAAGCTACCACCGATGACGGACGCTCGCCGCCCCGCGCTCGCTCCACTGCCATCAATCGAATGGCTTCCAGCGTCCGATGATCGAAACCGCGTCCATCTCGTTTCATCCCGCCGTCATAGCACCGCCTGCGGTCTGGTACAATAGGAATGTCGTCTTAATTCCCGACTGGGGAGTAAGGGCAGCGGACCGAGCTACTTCTTGTTCCAAGCGGCAAATTCCCAGCCCAACGGTAAGCGCAACTGACTAACTTTGTTCGAATCATATTCTCACTCCAAGCGGCCGCACGAGACCGGTGTTGGTGGCAGAACTGCAATGCTATAACATTAACTACGCAACCACGCTTCGATCGTGCATTCTGCCTAAGTGACCAGTGAATTCTCACGGCGGACCGAGAGTCTGCTCGATCGAGCGGAGACCGTCTGCACTCGCGGCAACGCCAGGCTGACGGACTTGCGCCGGCATGTGCTCGGCCTGGTGCTGGATGCGGCGTCGCCGACAGGCGCGTATGAGCTGCTCGATCGGCTGCGGCAGACACGCCGTGGCGCGGCGCCTCCCACGGTCTACCGCGCGCTCGACTTCCTGCTCGAATAGGGCTTGGTGCATCGCTTGGAGCGGCTGTCAGCTTTCGTCGGCTGCGTGGCCGGATGCACAGCGGACCATGCTGAGGGCGAGAGCCATACCCACGCCGTGCGGTTCCTGATCTGCCGGCAATGCAGCAAGGTGATCGAAATGCAGGACCACGACATATCGGCCGTGTTGGCGCGGGCGGCGAAGGTGGCGGGGTTCAGCATCAGCGATGCGACAATCGAGGCCGAAGGGCTGCGCGGCAACTGCCATGGGGCGACCACCGGGCGCGCCGGTCAGTCCAGTTTGTAGCGGAGTTGCATCGTCACAGTTACCTGATCCTGGTCCATTCCTGGCGGGAACGCCGGCACCCTTGCGCCACGCAGCATGCGTTCGACAGCATCGTCGAGAATTGTGGATCCAGTGCCCGAAATAATTTGAATGTCCAGAGCCCGGCCGGTGCGATCCACCCTGAACCGTACGACGGCATGGCCCTGTTCACCGCGCCGCCGTGCTTCCTCCGGATAGGACTTGTGTGCCTCCAACCAGGCGCCGAGGGCACTTTGCCAGCTTGGCGCGATCACAGCCTGCGGCGCTGGAGCCGTCGGCCCGGCGGACGAGGCTGCCTGGGTCGGCTGCGCTTCAGTGGGGGTGGGCGTGTTCTGCGCGGGCTTCGCCCGTGGCAGCGCCGGGCTCGGCGGCCGAGGTGGTGGGGGATGGCGGACTGACAGCGGCGGCGGCTCGGGGGCCGGAGGCGGCGGCAGAGGGAGCACTTCCGGCAACGGCTGCGGCTCCGGAGGCGGTGGCGGTTCGGGCGTTGCCTGCGGCGTCGGTGGGGGCCCCAGTTCTGGGGGCGGTTGCGGCCGTGGCGGTGGCGGCGGCGGCGGTTGTGGCGTCGCTGGTGGCGGTGGTGTCTGTGGGGCAGGCGCTGGTGCTGGTGGGGTTGGCACCTGGGCCACCGGTGCCGGCGCAGGTTCGAACACCAGCGCTACCGCCTGCGGCTCCAGGTTGAGCGGCAAGGTGTTGCTGCTGGTGAGCAATAGCAGCCCAACCAGCAGCACAGCGTGACCGACGATCGATCCGGCGAGCGATCGTCGCACCGGTACAGGGCGTTGGCTGAGCGGCAGGTTGCGCGCGCGTTTCTCCGGTTCCTTTTGGAACGTACAGCCAGTTCCCAGTGCCGGTCCGCCTCTGGACCGAAGTCCTGTAATATTATATCGTTCCATTCGGACGCAATGTTCACAGCTTTGCGCTGATTTTGAAAGAGGGGAGATCGCCATGCGGCTGGTCCTATGCCTGGCTGCGCTTGCCATCGTCTCGATGCCAGCATTGGCGGCCCAACCGTCCGATAGCGGCAGCGATAGCAGCAGTGGTAATAGCAGCAGCAGTAATAGCAGTGTGTCGATGGACCTAGACGTTGTCGCCAAGCAACTCGACATCGCGCGCCAACAGATCCAGCCAAGTCTCGGCGCGACCACCTACAATTTCTCGCCGCAAGCACTCCAGGACATTCCCCAGGGAGACAACGCGCCGCTTAACCAAGTACTGTTACAGGCCCCCGGCGTGGCGCAGGACAGTTTCGGCCAAATTCACCTGCGCGGCGAGCATGCCAATGTGCAGTATCGCCTCAACGGCGTAGAACTGCCGGAAGGGCTATCAGTGTTCGGTCAGGCCCTCGAGTCTCGCTTTGCCAACAGCATGACGCTGATCACCGGTGCGTTGCCGGCACAATATGGGTTCCAGACCGCTGGCGTGGTGGACATCCAGACCAAGACCGGGACCACCAATCCGGGACTGGCGATTTCGATGTACGGCGGACAGCAGAGCTGGGCGCAGCCGAGTTTTGAGTATGGTGGGCGCAGTGGTCCAGTGGACTGGTTTATCACGGCGGATTACCTGCACAACGATATTGGAATCGAAAATCCTACTACGAGCTTCAACCCGATCCATGATACCACCAACCAATTCCACGGTCTGGCCTACGTGTCGGCGATCATCGATCCGGACACGCGGATCAGCATGATCCTTGGAGGGTTCGAGGGCCAATTTCAGATCCCCAACAACCCCGGTCAGCCCACGCTCGGCTTCAGCGTCAATGGCGTCGGCAACTTCAACAGCGCAAACCTGAACGAAAACCAACATGAACGCACCGATTTCGCAATATTTTCCTTACAAAAGCACGTGGCAGACATCGACTTACAGATTTCCGCCTATACCCGCTATAGCTCGCTGAGCTTCTCGCCCGATTCCTTGGGTGATCTGCTGTTCAATGGCATCGCGCAGCAGGCGACGCGCTCGGACGCCGCATATGGCGTGCAAGCTGATGGAAGCTGGCGCATCAACGACCAACATACGCTTCGCTTCGGCTTTTTGGTGCAGCAGGAGATCGGCAACGGGAAGACATTCTCGCAGGTGCTGCCGGTGGACAGCACGGGCACGCCGACGACCAATGTGCCAGAGGGCATAGGCAACAGTTTCACCAAGACCGGTGGCCTGGAGGGCATATACGTGCAAGACGAATGGCACATCCTGCCCGCAGTGACGCTGAATGCCGGCCTGCGTTTCGATGCGGTGCAGGAATTCACGCAAGAGGACCAGGTCAGCCCGCGTATCAATCTGGTCTGGAAGCCGACCGCCACGACAACGCTGAATGCTGGTTACGCGCGCTACTTCGTGCCGCCGCCGTTTGAACTGGTCTCGCCGGGCACGGTCTTGCAGTTCGTCGGCACGACCGCAGCGCCCGAGGTCACCCAGAATGATCCAACGAAGTCCGAGCGGTCGAACTATTTCGATGTGGGCGTCAGCCAGATCGTGGTGCCGGGCCTGACCGTCGGGGTCGATGGCTATTACAAGATCTCCAACAACCTGATCGACGAAGGGCAGTTCGGCGCGCCGATCATCCTGACCGCGTTCAATTACGCGCACGGTCGGCAGGAGGGCGTGCAACTCACCACCAGCTACGATCGTGGTCCGTGGTCGATCTACGGCAACATTGCCTGGTCGCGTGCCCTGGGCGAGGACATCACCTCGGCGCAATTCAATTTCGGTGCTGCTGAACTGGCGTTCATCGGCGATAACTTCATTCATCTCGATCACGACCAGACGTGGGACGGCTCCACCGGTATCGCCTACACGTTGAATAGGACCGGCGATCACCCAACGCGGTTCTCGATGGATGCCCTGTTGCAAAGTGGCCTGCGCGCCAGCACGGCCACTATCCCGAACGGCCTCGCGCTACCGACTTACGGCCAAGTGAACCTGTCCGTGGTGCAGAAGCTGCCGACGCAGACCGAGCTGCGACTCGACGTGCTGAATGTCGGCGACACCGTCTATCAGATCCGCAATGGCACGGGAGTCGGTGTCGGGGCCCCGCAATACGGCATCCGGCGGACCATTCTGGCCGGCGTGACTCAGCGATTTTAGAGGAGCCCTTTTGATGGTTCTGTCAGCCATTGCGCCATCGGGTGGATCGGGCACGCTGTGCTCTCGTAAGGGGGTGAAGCGTGATGAGGTACCCGGCATATGGATCGACGGCTATCAGCGAGCGGCCTGAGCGGACCGCGCAAGGCTATCGCCTGTACCGGTGCGGGAACTGCGGCAAGCAGTTCAACGAGCGCAGCGTCGGCTTGCTTAACCGTGTGCAGTATCCGAGCGATGTCACCGAACTCGTGGGGCTCTGGCGGCTGCGTTACAAGCTGAGCCTGCGGGATCTG
>DATKFJ010000289.1:0-6423 GCA_035511435.1 Acetobacteraceae bacterium
TCGGCGCTATCCTTGCCGCAGTGACGAAGCGCGCGAAGATCGTGTTTCTCGGCAATCCGCTGCCGCTGTCGGAAAATCCGGTGCAGTTGGCGGAAGAGATCGCGATCATCGACATGGTCTCGAAGGGCCGCGTGGTGTCGGGGTTCGTGCGCGGCGGCGGACAGGAGCAACTGGCCAACGGGGTGAACCCTGCGTACAACCGGGAACGCTTCATCGAGGCGCATGACCTGATCACCAAGGTCTGGACCCAACCCGGACCGTTTCGCTGGGAGGGCACGCACTACCAGCAGCGGGTGGTGAACCCCTGGGCGCTGCCGGTACAGAAGCCGTATCCACGCGTGTGGATACCGGGTGTGCTGTCGCGCGAGACGGTGATCTGGACCGCGCAGCAGCGCTATCCGTACATCGCGTTGAACACCGCGATCGATGCGACGAAGACGATCTGGGACACGTATTCCAAGGCGGCAGCCGATGTAGGCTATACCGCCGGCCCGGAGAACTTCGGCTACCTGATCCGCGTTCACGTGCAGGACACCGAAGAGAAGGCGCTGCAGAACGCGCGGCAGTTTATGTGGATGCAGGGCGAGTTCACCGGCCTGGCACATCCCGTGTGGGCCAATCCGTCGGGCTACTTCTCGCCGTCCGGTCGCCGCGGGTTTGTCGAGTTCGCGGTGGGACGGGCGAAGAACCCGCGCGGGCAGCCGACATTCGAGGAGCAGGTTGCCGACACGATGATCATCGCCGGCACGCCGGACCAGGTGATCGCGCGGCTAAAGCACCTAATCGAGCACACGCGGCCCGGCATCATGGGCATGTGGGGCAACGACGGCACGGTGCCGAGGGACGATCGCCGCCGGTGCATCGAACTGCTGGTGAAGGAAGTGATGCCGGCGGTGCGCGAGCATGGCAAGTCGCTGGGCCTGAAGGATCCGTGGGAGGCGAATGCGCCCGTGCATCTGCGGTATTCGACGGATATTCCAGTGCAGAAGGCTGCGGCGGAGTAGGCGGTTGACGACGGTAAGGAACAGCCTGACCTGAAGGGTGTTCCTTACCGGGACTTTGCGACGCGATGACAGCGGCGTGGCCGGCGTGAGTGGTCAGCCGGCTGATCGGAGGCTGTCGCGCAGTTCGAACTTCTGGATCTTGCCCGTCGAGGTCTTCGGCAGTGTCCCGAACGTGACGAACCGCGGGCACTTGAAGTGCGCGAGATGCGTGCGGCACCAGGCAATGATGTCCGCTTCGGTCACGCCGGTTGCCCCAGGCTTCAGCGTCACGAACGCATGCGGCGTTTCACCCCATTTCTCGTCGGTGCGTGCGACGACAGCGGCTTCCATCACGTCGGGATGCTTGTACAGCACTTCTTCCACCTCCAGCGAACTGATGTTCTCGCCGCCGGAGATGATGATATCCTTCGCGCGATCCTTGATCTCGACATAGCCGTCCGGATGCATCACCGCGAGATCTCCGGTGTGGAACCAGCCACCGGCGAAAGCCTCCGCGCTGGCTGACGGATTCTTCAGATAGCCTTTCATTACGGTGTTTCCGCGCAGCATCAGTTCGCCCATCGTGGCACCGTCTGCTGGGACGGGTGTCATCGTCGCCGCATCCAATACCGCCGCGTCTTCCAGCGTCGGCGTGTTGACGCCCTGCCGCGCCATGAATGTGGATTTCTGTTCGATCGGCATATCATCGAGGCCTGGCTGCCACATGCAAACGGTGGAGGGCCCATAGCTTTCGGTCAGACCGTAGAGATGCGTCACGGCGAACCCCATCGCCTCCATGCGTGCGATCACGGTACTCGGCGGCGCGGCACCGCCGGTGGCAATCTGTACCGTCTGTGGCGGCTGCCGGCGTGCATCGTCGGGCGCATGGATCAGCATGTTCAGCACCACGGGTGCGCCGCACATGTGGGTCACGCCATGCTCGGCGATCGCCGCGAAAATCGGGGCGGGTTCGACGCGGCGCAGGCAGATGTGCGTGCCGCCTGCCAATGTGACGGCCCAGGTGTAGGTCCAGCCGTTGCAATGGAACATCGGCAGCGTCCACAGATACGCACTGCGTGGCGACAGGCCGAAGGTAAGTGCATTGCCGACCGCATTCAGGTAAGCGCCGCGATGATGCAGCACCGCGCCTTTCGGATTGCCGGTCGTGCCCGACGTGTAGTTCAGCGCTATGGCCTGCCATTCGTCATCCGGCAACCGCACCGGAAATGCGGCGTCGCCGTTGGCGATAAATGCTTCGTATTCCATGACGCCAATGCGCTCGCCACCGACGGCCAACGCGTCGTCGATGTCCACCACAGGCAACTTCCGGCCAGCCTGCGCCAAAGCGTGCGCCATCACCGCGCTGAATTCCCGATCCACCAGCACGACCTTGGATTCCGAATGCTGCAAGATGAACGCCACCGCCACCGCGTCCAGCCGGATATTGATCGGGCACAGCACGGCGCCAAGCATCGGCACGGCGTAGTGCGCTTCCAGCATCTCCGGAATGTTGGGCGCCATGATTGCCACGGTGTCGCCCTTGCCGACGCCCAACTGCGCCAGCGCCGATGCCAGCCGACGCGCACGATCGAGGAATTGCGCGTTGGTGTAGCGCCTGTCGCCATGGATCACCGCGACGCGTGGTCCATATACGCGCGCGGCGCGCACCAAAAATGAAACTGGCGACAGCGGCACATGATTGGCCGGTGTGCGATCGAGGTTCTGTTCGTAGATGGACACGGCGTTGTCCTTGCACGTGTGGTACTCCTCGCCTAGCGTAAGTCACGCGCAGCGAGAATGCCAATCGGGGTACCAGCATGGCGGGATCAGTCAAACTGACAGTGCAGGACTACATCGCCACGGTCGTGATGGACCGGCCGCCGGTGAATGCGCAGAACTCGGAATTCCGCCAGGAACTGATCACGACGTTCGATTCATTGACCGATCGGGACGATGTGCGCGTTGCCATCCTGACCGGCACCGGCCGGATGTTCTCTGCCGGCGCAGACATGAAGGAAAGGCCGGATCCGGGCCATCCCGGCGAATACTGGCACTTCAACCGCCTGGCGCGCGAGGGCTTCAACGCCATCGCCGAATGTGCCAAGCCGGTGATCGCGGCGGTGAACGGCCCCGCTCTGGGCGCGGGTCTCGGTCTGGTTGCGGCGTGCGACATCATCCTGTGTTCCGATAACGCGCAACTCGGCATGCCGGAGATCGATGTCGGGTTGGCGGGCGGTGCGGCCATGCTGCAAACGCTGTTCGGCCGTTCACGCGCGCGGCGCATGTTCTACACCGGCTGGCGGGTTCCGGCAGACGAGTTGTATCGCACCGGCGTCGTGGAATGCTGCGTGCCACTGGACCAGTTGATACCGGAGGCGATGAAGATCGCCACTGAAATCGCATCGAAGAGCCCGATCGGTATGCGGTACGCCAAGCAGTCGATGAACACCACGATGCACATGCCGGCACGCGACGGTTACCGCTTCGAGCAGGGCATCACCGTGATGCTGTCAAAAACCGAGGACGCGCAAGAGGCTCGTCAAGCGTTCATCGAAAAGCGCAAGCCGGTATTCAAGGGACGCTGAGTCATGGATCTGCAACTGCGCGGCAAGACGGCGTTGGTGACCGGTGCCAGCATGGGGATCGGACGTGCCATCGCCAAGATGCTGGCGATTGAAGGCGTGCGCGTTGCTGCCGTGGCGCGACGCGTGGAACTGATGGAGGCGATGGCAGACGAGGTGGTGGCCGCCGGCGGGACGCGTCCGGTGCTGATCCGTCAGGACATCATGATGGAGGATGCGGCGCAGCTGCTGCGCGACGTGGCCTATGCCGAATTCGGGCGCGTCGATATCCTGGTGAACAACGCCGGCGGCAGTCGCGTGCTGCCGATCGATGCGGCCGAGGAACGCTGGGAAGAAGCGATGACGTTGAACTTCACGCGTCAGCGACAGCTTGCGCATGCGCTGTTGCCGAAGATGATCGATCATCGCTGGGGGCGGATCATCAACATCACGGGCAAGTCGGAACCGGAGCATCTGAATGGCGCGTTCTCCGCCAAGGCCGCGCTGCATGCCTGGGCGAAGGGATTGTCACGCGAGGTTGGGCAATACGGCATCACGATAAACTCGATTCCGCCAGGCCGCATCATGAGCGAGCAGATCCGCCGAAACTACCCGGAGGATTTTCGGAAATCATTCGCCGAGACGGAAATCCCGGTGCGCTATTGGGGCGAACCGGAGGACCTTGCGGTGCTGGCAGTGTTCCTGGCCTCACCGCTCGCCCGCTACATCACCGGTACGGTGATCCCGGTCGATGGTGGTCTGAGACGCTATCAGTTCTGACCTGATACGCCGTCGTGCAGGACCTGGCGCAGCGCCTGTATGACGAGGGACGGTTCGACGAAGCGGCCGGTGTCTGTCGCGATATTCTGATGCGTCATCCGCGCGATCTGAACGCGATGCATCTGCTTGGTCTCGTGCATGTGCGCCGGCGTGAAGCCGCGGATGCTGTGCCGCTGCTGTATGCTGTCGCCGCGGCGCGCCCGGATGCCGGCGTGATGAATGACCTCGGGAGCGTTCTGGCAATTGTGGGTCGCGTGGACGAGGCGATCGCCCGGTTTCGCGCGGCTCTGACATTGCAGCCTGATTGCCTGCCGGCTTCGGTAAATCTGGGCAAGATTTTGGCGGAGAATGGCCGAGCGGAGGAAGCGGTTCCGGTACTCCGCCGGGCACTCGCGCTTGAGCCGGATTCTCCCGCCACGCGTGTTCAACTTGCCAACGCACTGCTGGAACAAGGCAATGTGTTGCTCGCGGACGACCAGCCGCGGGAGGCTGAATGCTGCTATCGTGAAGCGATGACGTTGCGCGCACAATTTTCCGAGGCGGCGGCCAATCTGGGGACGGCGCTTGTGGCGCAGAACCGCTTGCAGGAGGGGATCGAGTTCTATCGCACTGCTCTCGCGTGGCGACCTGGCTATGCCAATACCAAGTTTTCGTTGGGTCTGGCGCTGTTGATGGGTGGTGCGTTCGCGGAGGGATGGCGTTGCTTCGAAGCGCGATGCGACATGCCGGCAAAGGCGGCGACCTATCGGCGCCGCCTTGATGTACCGCTGTGCCGGCCACGGGATTTGCTGTCGCTGCCGGCGGGAAGCACGGTTCTGCTGCTGGCCGAGCAGGGGCTGGGCGACATGATCCAGTATAGCCGGTATGTCCCGCTGCTGGTTGATCATGGCGTACGGGTGATCCTGGAAGCACAGCCCGAATTGCACGCGCTGTTCCGCCGCATGCGGGGTGTGACCCTGATTGCGCCGAGTGATCCGTCGCCCGCCTGCGACGCTGCGTGCTTTCTGCTGAGCCTGCCGCTTACGTTCGCGACCGGTCTCGCCACTGTTCCGGCAAATGTTCCGTATCTGACGGCGACCGCGGAGCGTCGCGTACGCTGGAAATCGTGGCTGGGCGCGTCGCAAGGATTGCGCGTGGGCCTGGCGGTATCGGGCGATCCAGCGCATCCGCATGATCGCAGCCGTTCCATTCCGCTTGCCCGCCTTGCACCGCTTTTCGCTGTGCCGGACTGCACATTCGTGGTTACGCAGCGCGACGTGCGCGAGGCGGATCGTGCTGTCATCGAGGCCACGCCGGGACTTCGTGCAACCGATGTGGCGCTGCAAGACTTCGCTGATACGGCGGCGCTGCTGTCACACCTCGATCTGCTGATCACGGTGGATACGTCGGTGGCGCATCTTGCAGGCGCACTTGGGCTGCCAGTCTGGTTGATGCTGCGGTTCAGCCCCGACTATCGCTGGCTGCTGGGCCGGATCGACAGTCCGTGGTATCCGACGATGCGGCTGTACCGCCAGCCAAGCCCGGGCGATTGGGACACGGTGATCGACGCGGTGGGGCGTGATTTGAGCGGTCTGCGGTAATGGAGCGACATGCGATGCGTCAGATGGTCCTGGTGGGTTTCCTTCAAGCGCAGAACTGCACGACGCTGGCGAGCTCGTGGCGGCATCCGGAGTCACGCAGCGATTTCACGTCGGCGGCGTACTATCAGAAGATCGGACAGGTGCTGGAAGAGGGAAAATTCCAGCTTGCGTTCTTCGACGACAGGCTGGCGATGCCGGACATCTATGGCGGCAATCCGGCGGAGGTCGTGGCGAATGGCGTGCGTGTCGTGAAGCTCGATCCAGTGGCGACGCTGCTGGCGATGGGCTTCGGCACGCGAAGGATCGGCATCGGCGCAACGGCTTCGACGACTTATTACGAGCCGTTCGATGTGGCGCGCAGATTCCAGACCGTGGATCACATGCTGGGTGGCCGGGCTGCATGGAACGTGGTGACATCGGTCAACGACGGCGAAGCGCATAACATGGGCCGCGAGGTGCATCTTGCACACGACCTGCGTTACGACCGTGCCGACGAGTTCATGGAGATCGTACTTGGCT
>DATKFJ010000290.1:0-8452 GCA_035511435.1 Acetobacteraceae bacterium
TTCAGGCTGCGCTCGCAGGCCTGCGGGGCTCCGGTGCGCGAGGCGTTCTGCGGATACACCTTGCTGACGATGAACAGCTTGTCGCGCTGGCCTAGCGCAGCTTCGGCTACCACCTCTTCCGCGCCGCCGTTGCCGTACATCTCGGCGGTGTCGATCAGGGTCATACCCAGTTCGATGCCGAGTTTCAGCGCCGTGATTTCGGTGTTCGCGGCATTGCCACGCTCGCCCATGTGCCAGGTGCCCTGGCCGAGTGCCGGGATTTCTGTCCCATCGGGCAGACGTACTGTGCGCATCAGGTTGGCATCTCCCTTGGCATCTGCTCTGCCATCTCCTCCGCAATGCGCAGCAGGCGCAGGAAGTTGCCGCCCCAGAGTGCCGCGATCTCCTGGCGGTCGTAGCCGCGATGCAGAAGTTCGATCGTAAGGTTCGCGCTGTCGGCGGCATTTTGCCAGCCGGTGAACCAGCCGCCGCCATCAAAATCCGAGGAGATGCCGACGTGCTGCACGCCGATGCGACGCACGGCGTAGTCGATGTGATCGACGAAGTCCGCGACTGTTACCGCATCAGGCTTTGCGTCCGGGCGGAGGAAGGCTGAGACCGCGGTGATCTGCACGACGCCGCCGGTGTCGCGCAGCGCATCGAGCTGCGCATCGTCCAGGTTGCGCGGATGGTCGCACAGCGCGCGGATGCAGGAATGGGTGGAGAGGACGGGGGTGCGCGAGAGTGCCGTGGCCTGCAGCATGGTGTCGCGGGATACGTGGGCGACGTCGATCAGCATGCCGAGGCGGTTGAGCTCGATTATTGCGGATCGACCGAGGGGGCTCAGGCCGCCGTGTTCGGTTTCGGAGTCGCCGAGGTCCTTGCGGGGATTGCTGGAGTCGGCGAGGCCGTTGTGGCCGTTGTGGGTGAGTGTCAGGTAGCGCGCGCCCAGTGCACGGAATTGCGCGAGGCGGGAAAGATCCTGGCCTGCGGCGAAGCCGTTTTCCACCGCTGGAATGATGGCCAGTGCGCCATCCTGCTTGGCGGCCTGGATCTCGGCGGCGGTGGTGGCGACGCGGGCGGTGATACCGTTCTCGGTGCGGCCCATCGCGCGGATCGCTTGCAGCATGGCGATGGCTCGGTGGTAAGCGGCGGTTTCGTTTTCCGGGGTGCGGGCGGCTTGCGGCACGTAGGCGGCGAAACAGCCGGCGGCCAGGCCGCCCCTTTGCATCTTCGGCAGATCGACACGGCGGTTGCCGTCCTGGAACGGGTCCGGGCCGGTGGGCCAGGGGATGTCGATGTGCGTGTCGATGGTCAGCAGGCCGCGGTGCAGCGCGAGGGCGTCAGTCTGTATGGCGTCATTCATGATACGAGAGGCTCGCAGATATCGGCGTGACACGGAAGGGGCTGGTTTCTACAAGGCTTGGCCTTGCCGGAGAGAGAGCGAACGTGATGCGGAGCCGGTTGCGCGTTGCGGTGGTTGCGGTGTTGATCGGTGGCCCAGCGGCGGCGCAGCCCAGACCAGCGTCTGAGGAGATCGGCTCCTGGGTGCTGACGTGCCCGGTGGAGGCACGGAGCGAACCGTGTTTGTTGCGGCACCGGAGCGGGGTGCTGGCGCAAGGCGCCGGCAGGATGAGCGCATCGCTGGAGGTGCTGCATCGCGGCGGGCAATTCATCCCGGTGATCGCCATGCGTGGGTTGTCGACACAGGCGGCGCTGGGTGGAGTGTTGGCGTCGCAGGCCTCGGTCGGGCTGCGGTTCGATGGCGCGCCGCGGATCGAGCTGGTGTGCGGGCTGGATGGTGGGGCGGTGGTCTGTGCGCCGACAGTGGATGCGGCCGGGGCGGCTGCCGGGCAGTTGGGCCTGGCGCGGAGCGTGGTGGTGCAGGTGAAGCTGGTGCTGCCGGGCGGGATGGCGTTGCCCGAGCAGTCGCGGTCGTTGGAGCTGTCGCAAACGGTGGGCGCGCTGGCGGCGTTCCGTGCGACGGCGCCGGTTGGTGAGTCTGTGCCGGCGGTCGCGGGGTTGGACTGGCGCGGGTTCCTGGATCGGCTGGCGCGGGACGCGGGGCTTGCGAATGGTCTGGCGGATTTGTTGCGTGGTGCGGGGAGTTGGGTTGGGGAGCGGCGGCCTTAGTGGATTGAGTGGGGAGGTTTTTCACGGTGGATGGGTTTTATCGTGGCGATGCATTGTGATGGGGCGATCGCATTTGGCGTTAGCAAGCAAGTTTTTGGCACAGATTACGAGGATTAAGGGCAGGGATTGGACGGATAAGTATCGCATGCGCTTCGCGCGAAGCGCCCTTCTGCCTTTTCGTGTAATCTGTGCCCTTAATCCTCGTAATCTGTGTTAACGACTTGCTTTCGTGCCGTGTCGATGACGTCGCGCCGCCGAAATCACGGACCCCGTCTTCGCATCCCACCCCGCCCGCGCCGCTTGCTTGGATCGTAGCCGCCACCGCCGGGACCCATCGGCTCGGGCGTGCGATCGCGCTTCGGTCGCAATGACGAGCTTGCAGCCGGAGGCGGTTCCAGACCTAGATCCAGCGCCTCCAGCCGGCGGATTTCGTCGCGTAGCCGCCCCGCCTCCTCGAATTCCAGATCGGCCGCGGCGCCGCGCATGCGCTTCTCCAGATCGGCGATGGCGGCTTTCAGGTCCTTGCCGACGAAGTCGGAAATGCCGGCGTCCTTCACCGGGGCGACGGTGACGTAGTCCTGTTCGAACACGCTCTCCAGCACCTTGCCGATCTGCCGCTTGATCGACATCGGCGTGATGCCGTGCGCCTCGTTCCACGAGCGCTGCTTGTTACGCCGGCGCTCGGTCTCCTCGATCGCGGCGCGCAGCGAACGGGTCATGGTATCGGCGTACAGGATCACCCGGCCGTCGACGTTGCGCGCGGCGCGGCCGATGGTCTGCACCAGCGAGGTCTGCGACCGCAGAAAACCCTCCTTGTCAGCATCGAGGATCGCGACCAGCGCGCATTCCGGAATGTCCAGACCCTCACGCAGCAGGTTGATGCCGACCAGCACATCGAACACGCCCAACCGCAGATCGCGGATGATCTCGATGCGCTCCAGCGTGTCGATGTCGGAGTGCAGGTAGCGGACCTTCACGCCGTGTTCCGTCAGGTAGTCGGTGAGGTCTTCGGCCATGCGCTTGGTCAGCGTGGTGACCAGCACGCGCGAGCCCTGTGCCGCCATCGTACGGCATTCGGCCAGCAGGTCGTCCACCTGGTGTTCCACCGGGCGCACTTCGGTCACCGGATCGATCAGGCCGGTGGGTCGGATCACCTGTTCGGCGAACACGCCGGCGGTGCGTTCCATCTCCCACGGGCCCGGCGTCGCGGAGACGAACACGGTCTGCGGTCGATAAACCTCCCATTCCTCGAACTTCAGCGGACGGTTGTCGACGCAGGACGGCAGGCGGAAACCAAAATCCGCCAGCACCGACTTGCGGTTGAAGTCGCCGCGATACATGCCGCCAAGCTGCGGCACCGTCACATGGCTTTCATCCACGATCAGCAGCGCATTTTCCGGCAGATATTCGAACAGTGTCGGCGGCGGATCGCCGGGGCGGCGGCCGGTGAGATAGCGCGAATAGTTCTCGATGCCTTTGCAGGAGCCGGTGGTTTCCATCATCTCGATGTCGAATGTCGTGCGCTGGGACAGGCGTTCAACTTCGAGCAGCTTGCCTTCCGCGGTGAGTTCGTCCAGGCGCTGCTTCAGTTCCACCTTGATGTCGCGGATCGCCTGGTTCAGCGTCGGGCGCGGCGTGACATAGTGGCTGTTGGCGTAAACGGTGACCTGGTTCAGCGCCGCGGTCTTTTCGCCGGTCAGCGGATCGAATTCGTGGATCGCTTCCACTTCGTCGCCGAACAAGGTGATGCGCCAGGCGCGGTCTTCGTAGTGGCTGGGAAAGATGTCCACGACGTCGCCGCGCAGACGGAAAGTGCCGCGCTGGAAGGCTGAATCGTTGCGACGGTATTGCAGAGACACCAGGCCTTTGGCCATGGCGTCGCGATCTATGCGGCCGCCGACTTCGAGCTTCACCACCATCTTGGCGTAGGTCTCGACCGAGCCGATGCCGTAGATGCAGGACACTGACGCGACGATCACAACGTCGTTGCGTTCCAGCAGCGCCTGGGTGGCGGCGTGGCGCATGCGGTCGATCTGCTCGTTGATCTGCGCGTCTTTTTCTATGTAGGTGTCGGTGCGGGGAACGTAGGCTTCCGGCTGGTAGTAGTCGTAGTACGACACGAAATATTCCACCGCGTTGTCGGGGAAGAAGCTCTTCATTTCGCCGTAGAGTTGTGCGGCCAGGGTCTTGTTCGGCGCCAGGATCAGGGTGGGTTTTTGTACCGCCTCGATCACCTTGGCCATGGTGAAGGTCTTGCCGGAGCCGGTGACACCCAGCAGCACCTGGTCGCGGTCTTCGGCATTCACGCCGCGCACCAGTTCGGTGATGGCTGTGGGCTGGTCGCCGTTCGGTTGGTATTCCGATACGGTCTTGAAACGGCGCGTGAGTGGCTTGGCGGCCTGTTTTTCCGGGATGAACAGGACCGGCGGAGATGGGCGAAGCAGCGTTTGGGACATCAGTCAGGCTCCTGGCCACACAGATGGCGATCGGTGGGGCGATCTGCGAGGGGCGTCGAGTCGTCCATGCTACCCGTTCGGTGCGAACGCTGGAACTGGCAGACCTGCGGGTTGCGGGTGGTTGGGGCGGTGGCGATGCCACTCGGCCGGGCGGCGGTGTCGTCGGCAAGTCTGCAAGATTCTAACACGGAGAATGTGCGGAGGGCACGGAGCACCAGGGAGCAGGAAATTGGACGCGCTGCGCGCGAGTGCAATTCTGTGCCACTCCGCGGTTTGCCGCGACCAGCCACCAATTGGTGGCATCGATGAGCTTAAGCCACCTGCTTGCGGCCGGTTTCCGAGGCGCGCACGATCATGTCGATCAGACGATGACGGGTGACGGCCGCATCGAAGCCCGGGCTGAAAGGCTTTCCATCGCGGATGCTGTCGGCGAGTTTCGCGTAGAGCTGTGCGACGTTGTACGGCGAGCCTTGCGGCACGGTGTCGGGGACCCAGCGGTATTTGGCAGGAATTGGCATGTCGGCCAGCGGCGTGCCGGCACCGCGCGCACCCTGCACCGTTAGTTCCTGGCGCTGCATGGACGCGCGCGTGGTGGCGCTGAGCACGAGGTCGCCCTCGTCGCCGTGAATCTCGAACAGGAATTCGGTGCCGCGCGCCATGCCGCCGCGAATCTGGAACGAGACCACCGCGCCGTCGCGGACAATGCCATTCACCACAAGCTGATCGGGCGAGGTCTTCGGAATGCTGCCGCCGGCGTCATCGGCGGAAATGCTGTCGCGCTGGCTGACGACGAAAGCGGTCAGTTCGTGGAATTCGCCCAGGCAGTGGCATAGCGCGTCGATCTGATGGCCGCCGGTGATCGTCAACAGGTTGGCGCCGTTGGCGCGATCGGCCTGATACGATCGGTCGATCGCGGCGCCCCAGTTCGCGGCGCAGCCGATCATCGTCGCGGTCAGCACGCGGCCGATGTGGCCTTGTGCGATCAGGTCGCGGGCGTAGTTGATTGCCGGGCAGACCTGGCCTTGCAGGCCGACCGCGTGGCGGACACCTTTGCGTTGGGCGGCTTCGAGCATCCGTACGGCTTCGTCGGTGTTTCGGCCGAGTGGCCATTCGCTGTAGACGTGCTTGCCGGCGTCGATTGCTGCCATCACCGGCGGGTAGTGGTCGGGCACTTTGACGCAGACGGTGACCAGATCGACATCCGGATGTTGTGCGAGCTTTGCGGGATCGGCGAATGCCAACGGGATGCCGAAATGCTTCGCCGCAGCGTCGGCCGATTCCTGGCGCGTGGTGCAGACGGCGGTGATTTCCACGCCGGGAAGCACCTGCAAGGCGGGGATATGCGCGATGGAGGCGAAGCCCCGGCCTGGACTGGCGCCCACTATGCCGACGCGCAACTTGCCTGGTGTCGCCATGCCTGGTGTCGCCATGATGTACGGTTCCCTGTCGGTTTGCCTATGCGCGATATTTTTCGATGTAGCTGCGATCGATCTCCAGACCAAATCCGGGCGCTTCGCTCAGATGCACCATGCCATGCTTCACCTCGGCGCCGCCGCGATAGATGCCGTCGTGGATCGGATGGCGGGCTGGATTGCCCATGGATTCGACGCCGAACGAAGCGTCGGCGAATGCGGAGACCAGGTGACAGTGGAGATGTCCGGCGGAGTGCGGTGCGATCGATACGCCCTTCTGCTCCGCGTAGTGCGCAATGCGCAGCGATTCGGTAAAGCCGGCGGCGCGGGTGGAGTCGAACTGCACGAAACCGATGGCGCCGGAATCGATGAAGTCGCGGATCGTGTAGCGATGCCATTCGCGCTCGCCATGCGCCAGCGGAATTGGCGATGCCGCGGCGAGCCGCACGTAGTCCGTCGGTTGCAGATGCCAGAGCAGCGGTTCTTCCAGCCAGAATATGCCGTAGGGCGCGACCGCGTTGGCGAAGCGGATGCAGCCGGCGACATCGTACGGCGCATTCATGTCCAGCATGAACAACACGTCGGGGCCGATCGCCTCACGCACACCGCGGATGCGCGTTACCTCGTCTTGCAGCGATAGCGCGCCGGTTTTCAGCTTGACGGCCCGGTAGCCGTTGGCGACGTAGTTCGCGAGTTCGTCCGCGTACGATGCCAGAGACGCGCCTTCGGTGTAGTAGCCGCCGGTGGCGTAGGTGAAGACCTCGGTGCGCGTGCCGCCGAGTAGACGAAACACCGGCAGGCCGACGGCCTTTCCCTTGATGTCCCATAGCGCGATGTCGATGCCGCCGATCGCGCCCATGATCTGCGGGCGCTGGTTGCGCGGCAAAGGCGCGGGCATTCCGTCCCAACCACCAATACCGCCAGGTCGCGGCGAGGTCAGCGAGAACAGCTTCTGCCAGATCTCGGCGTGGCCTAACGGGTCCATGCCTCGCACGACATCGGCGAAGGTTTTCACCAGGTCGCAGATCTGCTTCTGCGGGCCGCCGGCAGCCTCGCCAAAGCCGGTGATGCCCTGGTCGGTGCGCACCTCGATGAGCACCAGTTGCGCACGTTCCATGCGTTCATGCGCGGTCCAGGTGGGGCGGTCGTAATCGACGGCGAGCGGATAGGCGAGAACGTCGGTAATCTTCATGGCGGCTCCCTTGGACCTGGTTGGCCCGCGCCTGCGCGGACCGTACGCCTGCACGGACTGTGCGCCCCGAGACATCGGTGACAATTTGTTCCGGACACATGGGTAACACTTTCCGTCTTTTGGCGCGAGGTGCAGATGCCGTGGAAAGAGTGTTCGGCTGTGGACGAACGCCTCCGCTTCGTCGCCCGTCTGCTCGAGGGAGAAGCGATGACCGACATCTGGGCGCGGATCCTGGGCCGCCCTCTGCGCGCATGACGGCGCACACAGCGTCTGCAGCTTCACCCGCATCCTGGCCTGCTATGCGTGCTGCACCGTTGTTTGATACAATGAGGGACGCAGGCTTTCGGCGACGGTCAACAGGCAGGTCCACCAAAGCTGCCAACAGACAAGGATCATCGGAAACCATGAACGATACAGCGGCACTCGCCAAGGTCGCACCGCAGGCGATTGAAGACTTCGATGTGCTGATCGTCGGGGCGGGACTTTCCGGAATCGGCGCAGCTTATCACCTGCAGACTCATTGCCCATCAAAGACCTTCGCAATTCTGGAAGGCCGGAACGCGATGGGTGGCACCTGGGACCTATTTCGCTATCCGGGTGTTCGCTCCGATTCCGATATGTATACGCTCGGATATTGCTTTCGGCCGTGGCGCGAGGCGAAGGCGATCGCCGACGGTCCGTCGATCCTGAGATACATACGCGAAACGGCACGCGAATACGGCATCGAGAGAAAGATTCGCTACGGGTACCGAGTCACTCTCGCGTCGTGGTCTTCGTCGGAAGGTAGGTGGACGGTTGAGGCGACGCTCGCGGACGGAAAGACGAGTTGGTTCACCGCCAATTTCCTATATATGTGCAGTGGCTACTACGACTATGCGGACGGCTACATGCCCGGCTGGCCGGGGATGGACCGCTATCGCGGCATCATTGTGCATCCGCAGAAGTGGCCTGAAAATCTCGAATACGAAGGCAAACGCGTCATCGTGATTGGCAGCGGTGCTACGGCGGTCACGTTGGTTCCGGCACTGGCCGAGAAAGCGGCTCAGGTGACGATGGTGCAGCGCTCACCGACCTACGTCGTGGCGCGGCCGTCCGAGGACTTCATAGCAAACTGGCTGTGCAAGAAGGTGTCACCTCGGCTGGCTTACGGGCTGGTGCGGTGGAAGAACGTGCTTCTCCAGATGTACTTCTACAATCTCGCGCGCAGGAAGCCCGCCAAGACCAAGGAAGGGATTCTGCGTCTGGCCAAGAAAGACCTTGGTCCTGAGTATGACGTGGAG
>DATKFJ010000291.1:0-21740 GCA_035511435.1 Acetobacteraceae bacterium
CGCCGCCACACGCTGCCAAGTTCCAGGCCGATATAGCCGCCGCCGATCACCACAAGATGTCCGGGCACCTTCTCGAGTTCCAGCCCGCCGGTGGAAGTGACGATCTGCTTCTCGTCCACATCCACGCCCGCCAGCGGCACACTTTCGCTGCCGGTGGCGATGACGATGTGTTTCGTGTCGTACGTGGTGCCGTCGACGGCGACCTTGCCCGCGCCGACGATGCGGCCGGTGCCCTTCAGCCAGGTCACCTTGTTCTTGCGGAACAGGAATTCCACGCCCTTGACGTTGGCGGTGACGACTTCGCCCTTGCGTGCCTGCATGCGCGCCAGGTCCAGCTTCACGCCGTCGATCAGCACGCCGTGGTCCTTCAGGGCGTGCGCCGTGTGGTGGAATTCCTCGGACGATTGCAGCAGCGCCTTCGAAGGGATGCAGCCGATGTTCAGGCACGTGCCGCCCAGCGTGGCGCGCTTCTCGACGCACGCGACCTTCAAGCCGAGTTGCGCCGCACGGATGGCGCACACGTATCCGCCGGGGCCCGAGCCGATAATGATGACGTCGAAGGAGTCAGGCATGATGGTGGCACCTCGCCTCGTTTGCCGTCATGGCGCGGCGGAATGTGCTGCGCTGTTCCGACGCGCCTCGGTCACAGCCCCAACAACAATCGACGCGGATCCTCCACGCCTTGCTTCACCCGCACCAGGAACGATACGGCCTCACTGCCGTCGACGATGCGGTGATCGTAGCTCAGCGCAAGGTACATCATCGGCCGAGCCTCGATCTTTCCCGCAACGACCATCGGCCGGTCCTGGATCTTGTGCATGCCCAGGATTCCCGATTGCGGCGGATTCAGGATAGGCGTCGACATCAGCGAGCCATACACGCCGCCATTGGTGATGCTGAATGTGCCGCCGGTCAGTTCATCCAGCTTCAGTGCTCCGTCACGCGCGCGACGACCGAAATCGGCGATGGCGCGTTCGATCTCTGCGAAGTCCATCGCATCGACGTCGCGAATCACCGGCACCACCAGTCCGGCCGCCCCGCCGACCGCAATGCCCATGTGGACGAAGTTCTTGTAGACGATGTCGTCGCCATCGATCTCGGCATTGACCGCCGGAAATTCCTTCAGCGCCGCGACGCAGGCCTTGACGAAGAACGACATGAAGCCGAGCCGCGCACCGTTATGCTTCTTCTCGAAAGCGTCGCGGTACTCGCTGCGCAGTGCCATCACCGCGGACATGTCCACCTCGTTGAAGGTGGTCAGCATCGCCGCGGTGTTCTGTGCCTCCTTCAGCCTGGCGGCGATGGTGCGCCGCAGCCGCGTCATGCGCACCCGCTGTTCGCGCGGTTCTTCAGTGCGGGGCCCGCGTGCCGCCGGTGCCGGTGTCGCAGCGGGCGCCGGACGGTTGAGGAACTCCAGCACGTCGCCTTTGGTGATGCGGCCGTTCTTGCCGGTGCCGTCGCCGATCTCGGCTGGCGAAAGATGCTTCTCCTCGATCAGCTTTGCCGCGGCGGGAAGCGGCGCGTGCGCGACGCCATCGGTGGGCGGCGGCGCCGGGCGCGCGACGGGACCAAGCGCCCGTGGCGGCGGGTTCACACCTGCCTGCGGGTTCGCGGCGGGACGTGGTTCGGGCGCCGGCTTGGCAGCAGGCGCGGCAACGGGCTTGGCAGCAGGCGCGCCAGCGGGCTTGCCAGCGGGCTGGGCCGCAGGCTTCGGCGCCGCCCCGGATTTGGCGTCTGCATCCAACACACCTAGCAGCGCGCCCACCGGCACCTCGCTGCCCTCCGGTGCGCTGATGCTGGTCAGCACGCCGGCGGACGGTGCGTTGATCTCGACTGTCACCTTGTCGGTTTCAAGTTCCACCAGGGGTTCGTCTGCGGCGACGGCTTCGCCTTCCTGCTTCATCCAGCGCGCGACGGTGGCCGATGTGACACTTTCGCCCAGCGTCGGAACCTTGATGTCGGTTGCCATCTCACACGGTTCCCAGCGCGGTGGCGACAAGGGCCGACTGCTGCGACTGATGCGCTCGCGCCGAACCGGTGGCCGGGCTCGCCGCGGCGTCACGCCCGACATACGTCGGACGTGTCGCCTTGCCGCCAATACCCACCAGCACTTTCTCCAGGCGCCGATCGACGAAATTCCACGCCCCCATGTTCTCCGGCTCCTCCTGGCACCACACCACATCGGCATTGCGATATTGCGTCAATTCGCGTGTCAGCGTCTTCTCTGGGAACGGATAGATCTGCTCCAGCCGCAGCAGGGCGACGTCGCTGATGGTTTTCTCGCGGCGTTCGCTCAACAGGTCATAGTACACCTTGCCCGAGCAAAGCACGACGCGCTTCACCTGTTCGGCCGGCGCGATCTCGTCGATCTCCGGGATGACCATGCGGAACGCACTGCCCTCGGCCATTTCATCCAGCGACGACACCGCCAGCTTGTGACGCAGCAGCGACTTCGGCGTGAAGATCACCAGCGGCTTGCGGAAGTTGCGTTTCAACTGCCGGCGCAATGCGTGGAAGTAGTTGGCCGGCGTCGTCAGATTGGCCACGCACATGTTGCGTTCGGCGCAAAGCTGCAGATAGCGCTCGATGCGGGCCGACGAATGCTCGGGACCCTGGCCTTCATAGCCGTGCGGCAGCAGCAGCGTCAGTCCCGACATGCGCAGCCACTTGCTTTCGCCGCTCGCTAGGAACTGGTCGATGATCACCTGTGCGCCATTGGCGAAATCACCGAACTGCGCCTCCCACAACACCAGCGTGCGCGGATCGGCCAGCGTGTAGCCGTATTCGAACCCGAGAACGCCGGCCTCGGACAGCAGCGAGTTGTAAATCTCGATCTTCGCCTGCTCACGCGCGATGTTGTTCAGCGGCACATATTCATGCTGGTTGACCTGGTCGATCAGCACCGCGTGGCGCTGGCTGAAGGTGCCGCGCTGACTGTCCTCGCCGGAAAGCCGCACCCGGTGACCCTCCAGCAGCAGCGACCCGAACGCCAGCGCTTCGCCGGTCGTCCAGTCGATCCCTTCGCCCGACTCCAGCGTTGCCTGCTTCGCCTCAAGCTGGCGCGCGATCCTCGGATGTATTTCGAAGCCCGCCGGTACCCGCGTCAACGCCGCGCCGACGCGCTTCAGCGTGGCCGGGCTGACCGCGGTCGCCAGCTCGACGCGTTCGGCTTCGGGGTCGGCCTGCGACAGGCCGCTCCAGTGCCCCTCCAGCCAGTCGGCCTTGTTCGGCTTGTACGACTTGCCGGCCGCGTTGGCGTCTTCCAGCGTGCCGGCGAACTCGTCCCACATCGACTGCGCCTCGGCCGCCGTCACCACGCCTTCGACCGCCAGCCGTTCGGCATAGAGCGTGCGCGTGGTTTTCGTCTGATTGATCGCCCGGTACATCAGCGGTTGGGTGAACGCGGGTTCGTCCGTCTCGTTATGGCCGTGGCGACGATAGCAGACGATGTCCAGCACAATGTCGGTGGCGAAGCGCATGCGGAATTCGGCGGCCATGCGCGCGCAGAACACCACCGCCTCCGCATCGTCGCCGTTCACGTGCAGGATCGGCGACTGGATCGATTTCGCCACGTCGGTGCAATACAGGCCCGAGTAGGCATGCGCAGGAACGGTGGTAAACCCGATTTGATTGTTTACCACCAGATGCACGGTGCCGCCGGTACGGTAGCCAATCAGCTGGCTCATCGCCAGCGTCTCGTACACCAGGCCCTGCCCGGCGAACGCAGCGTCGCCGTGCATCAGGATGGCCATCACCGAAGACCGTCGCTGCGTGTCGCCGGCTTCGTCCTGCCGCGCACGCACCTTGCCGATCACCACGGGATCGACCGCCTCGAGATGCGATGGATTCGGTTGCAGCGACAGATGCACGCTGTGCCCCGCCACATCGATATCGGTCGAGGTGCCAAGGTGGTACTTCACGTCGCCGGAGCCTTGCACATCGTCCGGCTTGAAGCTTTCGCCGCCGAACTCCGAAAACACCGCGGTCAGTGGCTTCTTCACGATGTTGACCAGCGTGTTCAACCGGCCGCGATGCGGCATGCCGATGGCCATCTCGGAAACGCCGGCCGATGCCGCCGTTTCGATGATGGCATGCAGTGCGGGGATGGAGGATTCGCCGCCTTCCAGGCCGAACCGCTTGGTGGTCACATAGCGCTTCTGGCAGAACGCCTCGAACCCCTCGGCTTCCGTCAACTGCATCAGGATGGTGCGCTTGGCCTTCGCATCGAACGCGTTGCGCCACGGCGCGCCTTCGACCTTGCGCTGGATCCAGGACTTCTGGTCGGGATCCTGGATGTGCATGAACTCGACACCGATCGAGCCGCAATACGTCTCGCGCAGGATAGTGACGATCTCGCGCAGAGTGGCGGTGTCCCGACCGAGCACGTTGTCGATGAAGATCGGCTTGTCCATGTCGTTGTCGGTGAAGCCGTAGGAGTGTGGATCGAGTTCGGCATGTGGCCGCGGAATTTGCAGACCAAGCGGATCGAGCCGCGCCTCCAGATGGCCGCGCACGCGATAGGAGCGGATCAGCATCAAGGCTCGCAGTGAGGCGATCGTGGCCGCGCGGATCTGCTCGTCGGACTGTAGTCTCGTCGCGGTTGCAGTGGCCGTCGCCGGTGGGCGCGGGAGAGTCGTCTCGGCTGGACGCGGGAGCGTCGTCGCGGCCGGCGGCGCTGCCAGAGTGGCGGCCGGGTGCGTGTCCTCATCCACTTCCGGATCCGGATGTCGCGGCGCCCAGGAGGCCCCGGTGGCGTCCTCCAGGACCGCGCGCGCGTCGTCGTTCAGTGCGCTGAACAACTCGGCGAAGGTCGGATCGACCGAAGCCGGGTTCACCGCCCAGCGGGCATATTGCTCGCCGAGGAATGCGGCGTTCGCGCCGCTGAAGGCGGAGGCAAGGATATCCACGCCAGCCATCGGTTACGATCCCTCATTTGCCTGGGCCGGGTGCATAAAGGCACACGCCAGCTTAAGGAACTCCTCGTGGCGCATGTCCGACCGCCACGCGCAACGCGCCACGAGCGGTGGCCCGTAGCGCGTCGGTATGTCAGATGCGGCGGCTGGCAGGCAATTCAAGCAACGAGCGACGCCGATGCAACCAACCAGAGCTGCAAGAAACACCGTTGCGTCCTTCGCCCGGTCCTTCTGCCCCTGGCCCCTCTCCCCCTGCGGTTTCCGCAAGGGGAGGGGAGTGGCGAGCGGCGTTCAGCCCTGTGCAGTCGGCGGCTGCGGTTGCTCTGGGGGAGGCGCCGGGCGTTGGCGCAATTCGGTCATGAACTGGTCGAACTCAGCCTTGTCCTTGGCGAAGCGCAGCCGGTCCAGGAAGGCGCCGAACTCCTTCTGCTCTTCTTCCAGCCGGCGCAGTGTCTCCATGCGATATTCATCGAAGGCGCGGTTGCCGCTGGACGGCGCCGGGCGCTGCCCACCACCGCCACACCAGATTTTCCAGCCGGCCCACGGTGCCGGACCATTTTGTGCCGGACCGCTTTGTCCCGGACCATTCTGCCAGGCCGCACCTTGCCAGGGTCCACCGTGCCAGGGTCCGCCCTGGTAACCACCGTGGCCGTAGCGTCCCCAACACCCCATGCGTTTGCTCCATATTGCGTAGAACACCAGCGCAAGCCCGACCGGCCACCAGAAAATCAAACCGAGAACGACAGCCGCGACACAGAGCGGATTCGGCAACATCCGCCAATGCCAGTAGCCCCAACTCGGCGGGTTCCAGCCCGGCCTGGGCCCCCAGGGGGAGTTTCCCATGCCGGGATCGCCGTACGTTCCGTGATCCGTAGCGCCAGACATTTGGCGACCTCATGTGAATGTAAGACACATTTACATATTTCTTTGTGACTTGCCGGTCAAGGGGAATCGCACTTTATTCTATCGGCATAGTCAGCCCGTGGAACACGGGTGGCCCGGGCGTTCCTAAAAGAAGAATTGACAATCTGCCAACCCAAGATTTATTCGAAAATGTGATGGAGCCGATCATTCCCCTGTCTGAACTCCCGCTCGACCAGATCATGGAACGGGCGCGGCATTATCGTGCCATGGCATTAACGGCTTCAACACTGGATACCAAGGATTCGCTCAACCGGCTGGCCGAACGCTACGTGAATCTGGCGGAGTCGAGGGGAGCAGGACCTGGGCGACTAAATGAAGTACCGCATTAATCGCCAGCTCACGATTTATAACGTAGATTCACGCTGCACGGCATAACTGCCGCAGCCGCTCGTACTTCCCCGCGCTTCATCGCACAGAGCCCCTGAAAGGGACCCCAGCAGGCCAACCCACCATTGCCCTGTCATGGCGAGTCCCGTACCGCCCGCTGGCCAACCGGCCCAGGATAAACACCCAGGACTTCCGCGTTCTTCCATTCTGGCGGTGGCAACTCCCTCTAATCAGCGAAGCGAAGCAATTTCGGCCGAGTTGGGCACCCGATTACCCCGGGACCCAATCGAGGCTCCACATCCATCGTTCTTGATGTCATGCATCTGCGGAGACCGCCGGCCCGCCAGCCGGTCATGCGCGTCGCCATGACGCGGGACGCGGACTCCTTGGGCCATTCCAGACGCCGTCCGGTATCACTTGTCCTGGCCTGAGACAGATCCGCCGGCCAGCCCCAGTCCCTGCAAATACACCAGCACGCCCGCCTCCAGCAGTTCCTCCGGCGACATCGGCAGCTTCCGCCGCGACGGATCGGCGCGCACGAACAATGACGCGATGCCGTGCGCGAAGGACCAGACGTGCAGCGCCATCATCAGCGACGGCGGTCGCCTGTCGCGCGGCAGCGTAGCGGTCAGGCGCTCCGCCGCCTCCCGCAGGATGGCGAACGAACGGTCGCTGGCGGCAAGCAGGCCCGCATGGGCATCGAACGCAATATGCGTCTCGAACATCGCCACGTAGTACGCAGGTTCGTCGCGCGCGAACGCAAGATAAGCGCGGCCGAGTGTCTCGAAGGCACGCTGCGGATCCGGCCGACCGTCGTTCCAGGCGGTGGCCAGCGCCGTGGCGAACCGCTCGAAACCGCGCAGTGCCACGTCCGCCAGCAGCGCCTCGGCGTCACGGAAATGCCGATATGGCGCCGCCGGACTGACCCCGGCCAGCCGCGCCGCTTCGGCAATGGTGAAACCGGCAGGCCCCTTTTCGGTAATCAGCGCCAATGCCGCCTCGACCAGCGCTTCGCGCAGGTTGCCGTGATGATAACCACGCCGCTGTCCGGACCAACTCATGTGAAACAGCTTTACATCAGGCGGCGTTGGCTCTGCCAGTCGCGTGTTCCAGCCACGTCTCCCAGGACGTCACGTTACAGCTTTGGTATGCGCGACATGGCCGCCGTATGACGCGGCCATTAACCGGCTGACAATATATTCACGTTTGTCCCCCACGCGAGAAGACAGCAACACTGCAGCAACACTTGTCAGATGCATTGTCTATATTCCTCACCGGCGTCCTGGCGGATGGTCACCATCCGGGGCAATGCGGCTAACTCGGAGAATTGCGCCTATGCGTGTGAAGCGTTTCACTTGGCTAGCGGCGTTTGCGGTCTGCGTCGCCATCGGCGGTTGGCTGGTCGTCAGCAACAACACGGCGCGGTCGGCCGCTCCACCCCCGCCCAATCCGGATATTCCCATAACCGCCGGCGCGGCCCAGGCGCAGGACGTGCCGATCTATCTCCAAGGCATCGGCACGGTTCAGGCGATCAACACGGTGAACGTGAAAAGCCGCGTGGACGGCGAGATCATGCAGGCGTTCTTCACCCAAGGTCAGGAGGTACAGCAGAACGATCGATTGTTCCTGATCGACCCGCGGCCGTTCCAGGCCTTGCTCGACCAGGCCAAGGCCAACGCGGTCAAGGACCAGGCGCAATTGCTCGGCGCGCAGCGCGATCTGACACGCTTCGGCCAACTGGTCGGTAGCGGCTTTCAGACCCGTCAGAGCTTCGAGGACCAGCAGGCGACGGTAGCGCAGCTGCAGGGCGCGCTTCAGGCCGACCAGGCGGCAATCGAAACGCAGCAGCTCGATCTGGGTTTCACCGCGATCCGCTCGCCAATCAGCGGGCGTACCGGCGCGCGGCTGGTCGATCCAGGGAATTACGTGCAGGCCAGCACCGGCACGCCGCTGGTGTCGATCACCCAGGTCAAGCCGATCTTTGTTGATTTCACGCTGCCGGCGACGAACCTGGACGCGATTCGTCAGAGCCAGGCCGATCACCCGTTGGAGGTGGACGCATTCGCCAGCGACGGCAAGACGTTGCTTGGCAAAGGCACGCTGAGCTTCATCGACAACCACGTGGACATCACCACCGGCACGATCGCGCTGAAGGGCACGTTCGCCAACGCCGATGAACGCCTCTGGCCTGGTGAATTCATCAACGCACGGCTGATTCTGTCGGTGCGACACAACGCCGTTACCGTACCGGCGCAGACGGTCATGGCTGGACCGAACGGCGACTACGTATATGTCATCCGTCCGGACGACACGGTGCAGCGGCGCACGGTGCAGCTCGCCAGCCAGCAGGACGGACTTGCGGTGATAGCCAAGGGCCTTGCCGCCGGCGACAAGGTCGTCGTCGACGGCCAATATCGGCTGGCCAACAACGTCAAGGTGAAGATCGAGGCCAGCACTCCGGTCGCCACCACGCCGGTCGCCACGACCGAGCAGCCCGGCTGACCCGGCGATGAGCATTTCCGAGATCTTCATCCGGCGGCCGATCGCCACCGCACTGCTGATGGCCGGCATCCTGGTGTTCGGCATGGCGACCTTCACGCTGCTGCCGATCGCCGCGCTGCCGAACGTCGATTTCCCCACCATTGAGGTCTCGGCGACCTTGCCCGGCGCGAACCCGCAGACCATGGCCGCTTCCGTGGCCACGCCGTTGGAGCAGCAGTTCGCCGCCATCCCCGGCCTGGCGCAGATGTCGTCCACCAGCGGCCTGGGGACGACCTCCATTACGCTGCAGTTCGATCTGGCGCGCGACATCGACGGCGCGGCAGAGGACGTGCAGACCGCGATCAACGCGGCGAGCGGTCTGCTGCCGAAGACCCTGCCCTCGCCGCCAACATTCAAAAAAACCAACCCGGCGGACCGGGCGATCCTGATCTACGCCATCAGATCCGACGCGATGCCGATCCAGGACATTGACCAATACGCCTACAACGTGATCGGCGAGTCACTGTCGCGCGTCAGCGGCGTATCGCAGGTCGACATCGCCGGCGAGCAGATCCCGGCGGTGCATGTGCAGCTGAACCCCGACGCACTGGCGTCGCGCGGCATCGGCCTGGAAGACGTGCGCAACGCCCTGGTCAATGCCACGACCGACCTGCCCAAGGGCAACCTGGAAGGCAAGAACCAGGAATTCACGCTCGACACCAACGACCAGTTGTTCGACGCGGCGGCATTCCGCAACGTCATCGCGGCCTATCGCAACGGCGCGCCGGTGCGGATCAAGGACATCGGCCAGGCGATCAATTCGTCGGAGTCGGCGCGCACCGGTGCCTGGTACAACGGCAAGCGGATCGACCTGTTGCTGATCCAGCGCGAGCCGGGCGCCAACACGATCAAGGTGGTGGACGAGATCAAGGCGATGATGCCGTCGCTGGAGGCATCGATCCCGCGCTCGGTGCACGTCGATCTGGTGTCCGATCGCTCGACCAACATCCGTGACTCCGTCTCCGACGTCGAGTCGACGCTGGCGATCACCATCGTTCTTGTCGTGATTACGATCTTCGTTTTCCTGCGCAATGTGTGGGCGACGATCATCCCAAGCATCACGGTGCCGCTGGCGTTGGTCGCCACCGCCGGCGTGATGTACATGGTCGGCTTCAGCCTCGACAACATCTCGCTGATGGCACTCACCATCGCTGTGGGCTTCGTGGTGGACGATGCCATCGTGATGATCGAGAACATCGTCCGCTACATCGAGCAAGGCGACTCGCCGTTCACCGCGGCGATCAAGGGTGCCGGGCAGATCGGCTTCACCATCGTGTCGATCACCTTCTCGCTGATCGCGGTGTTCATCCCGCTGCTGTTCATGGGCGGCATCATTGGCCGGCTGTTCCGCGAATTTGCAGTTACCGTGAGTGTCGCGGTGGTTGCGTCCGCCTTCGTCGCCCTGACCCTGACGCCGATGATGTGCTCACGCTTCCTCACGCACGAGAACGACGCGAAAAAGGGCCGGCTGAATCGCGCGGCCGAGGGATTTTTTGATGCGATATTGCGTGGCTATGATCGCGGCTTGGTCTGGGTGTTTCGCCACCAGCTGCTGACGCTGATCAGTACGCTGGGACTGATCGTGCTGACCGGGTATCTCTACATGGTGGTTCCCAAGGGATTCATTCCTGAACAGGACACCGGCTTCATCTTCGGCGCGCTGCAGTCGCGGCTGGACGCGTCCTACGCCTCGGTAGCCGAGTTGGAGCACGAGGTTTCGGCGGTCATCCTGAAGGATCCTGCGGTTTCCGGTGTGGTCGGCTTCGCCGGCGCGGCGGGCGCCAATCCGAGCGAGAGCACCGCCCGGATGTTCATCCAGCTCAAGCCGTTCAATGAACGCGACGGCGTGGACCAGGTTATGGCGCGCCTGAGGCCGCAGATCGCCAAGTTGCAGGGCCTGAAGTTCTTCATGCAGTCCGGCCAGGACGTCACGGTCGGCGGCCGGCTGGAGCAGGCGGAGTACCAATATACGCTGACCGACAACAACGCGTCGGAACTCAACCATTGGGCGCCGATTCTGCTGCAGAAAATGAGCGACATGCATCAGTTGACCGATGTCGCGTCCGACCAGCAGATCGCCTCGCCAACCGTCGCCGTGACGATCGATCGTGATGCAGCCTACCGGTTGGGCCTTTCGATGGGGCAGATCGACCAGACGATGTATGACGCGTTCGGCCAGGAGCAGGTGGCGACGGTGTATACCGACACGTCGCAGCACAAGGTGATCATGGAGGTTGAGCCGCGCTTCCAGGACGATCCTTCGGCCCTGTCGCACATCTACGTGCCGTCACCGACAGGTGCGCAGGTGCCGCTGTCGGCTGTCGCGCGCTACACGTCGGCCGTCGAACCCCAGACGGTCAATCACCAGGGCGTGTTTCCGGCGGTGACGCTGTCCTTCAATCTTGCGCCTGGTGTCTCACTCGGCGAGGCGGTGGAGGCGATTCAGGCAATGCAGGCGGCACAGCACGTGCCCGGCACATTGCAAGGCGAGTTCGAGGGCACGGCGCAGGCGTTCCAGGCTTCGCTGTCCTCCACGCCGCTGCTGGTCGCCGCCGCGATCCTGGTTGTCTACATCGTGCTGGGAATGCTGTACGAAAGCTTCATCCATCCGCTCACCATCCTGTCCGCGCTGCCGTCCGCCGGCGTCGGTGCTCTGTTGATGCTGATACTGTTCGGCTACGACCTCAGCCTGGTGGCACTGATCGGCATCATTCTGCTGATCGGCATCGTCAAGAAGAACGCCATCATGATGATCGACTTCGCGCTGGTGGCAGAGCGTGAACATGGCAAGAGTTCGCTGGAGGCGATCCACGAAGCCTGTCTGCTGCGCTTCCGCCCGATCATGATGACGACGATGTGCGCGTTGTTCGGCGGTCTGCCCTTGGCATTGGGGCACGGCGCGGGATCCGAACTGCGCCGCCCGTTGGGCATTGCGATCGTCGGTGGATTGCTCGTGTCGCAGGTGCTGACGCTGTACACCACGCCGGTGGTCTATCTGTATCTCGACCGGCTGTCGCACTGGCTGGCGCCGCGCCGGCGCCACGCACCGGTCAGCGCGGCAGAACCTGCGCCGGCGAGTGGCGACTGATGCACGAGTCCTTGCCGGTACGTCGGACACTCGGCTTCCTGATGCGCGACGCGGCGCGGCTGATGCGGCGGCGGTTCGTGCAGCGTGCACGCGAGGTCGGGCTGCCGCTCAACCGGTCGGAAGCATCCGTGTTGGTGGCTGTCAATCGCGAGCCCGGACTGAGCCAGGCTCAGCTTGCGGCACGGCTCGACATGGAGGCGATCTCGCTGGTGCGGTTGATCGACAGCCTTCAGGTGGCAGGGCTGATCGAACGCCGCCCGCATGCCCACGATCGCCGCATCCGAACGCTCTGGCTGACCGAGGCGGCCCAGCCGATCCTCGCGCAGGTGCGGGCTGTCGCGGCGGAAGTGCGCGAGCAGGCGATGGCCGGGATTTCGGAAGCCAGGCGAGAAAAGCTGCTTGATCTGCTGCTGACGGTGCGAACCAACATGGCGACGCAGACAACAGCGGACCCGGATGCCGAGGTTCGTCCGGCTGAGGACGGGACCGCGCCCTCTGTCCCGTCGCCCGTTGTCCCGTCGCCCGTTGTCCCGTCGCCCTCTGTCCCGTCGCGCTCTGTCCCGTCGCGCTCGGCCGTGGTCACGTCTGTCGTTGCGGCGAAATAACAGCTCCTGGATGTAACAAGACTCCCGCTCTCCTTGTGGGAGGCAGCCGGGGGGAGGGGCATCGCATCACGGAACTGCGCGCTTCACCTCGCGCGCTTCACCTCACCCGCTTCACCTCATCGCCGTCACGGCGCAGACTGCGATCAACACGCCGCTTCAGGAGCCCGCACCATGGCACGCATCGATGAAAACCGCCCATTCATCGCGGTCAATATCGCCGTCCTCACCGTGTCGGACACGCGCACGCTGGCCAACGACACGTCGGGCGACGCGCTCGCCGAACGCATCACGCAGGCCAAACACCGCGTCGCGGCGCGGGCGATCGAGAAAGACGATGCCGACGCGATCGAGCGTCATCTGCGCGCCTGGATCGCGGATCCGCAGATCGATGTGGTGATCACCACCGGCGGCACCGGCATCACTGGGCGCGACGTGACGCCGGAAGCGTTCGATCACGTGCTGGAAAAGCGCATCGAAGGGTTCGGCGAATTGTTCCGCATGCTCAGCTACCAGAAGATCGGCACTTCCACGATGCAGTCGCGCGCGCTTGGCGGCGTAGCCGGCGGGACGTATCTGTTCGCGCTGCCTGGCAGCACCGGCGCGGTCAAGGATGCCTGGGACGACATCCTGCTGGCACAGCTCGACAACCGCCATCGTCCCTGCAACCTAGTCGAGCTGATGCCTCGGCTACAGGAACATCTGAAGCCGGCGGCGGAGTAGTCGCATGCAGTGATGGTCTCGCTGCACGCCACCCATCCTACGACCCTGCCCCGATCCCGCGAGCGATCCGCGCCACCAGTACCTCGCGTTCGGCGCGCATCCTGGCACCACGTTGGCGCGTGGCCGACAGCACGTCCGGTGGCGCGGTTTCCGGTGTGCCCGCATCGAACGGCGGCGCCGGTGCGTACTCGATCTGCAACTGAATGCCCTGCGCCGTCGCGCGACCGGCGAGCTCTGCCACCACCGTCAGGGCGAAGTCGATGCCGGCGGTTACGCCGCCGCCGGTGATCAGATTGCCGTCGCGCACGACACGGCCCTTGGTGGGTATTGCGCCGAATGCGCCGAGCACATCATGCGATGCCCAATGCGTCGTCGCGCGCTTGCCGCGCAGCAGGCCGGCCGCGCCCAATATCAGCGCACCGGTACAGACCGAGGTCAGGAAGCGCACGCGGCCGGCCTGCTCGCGCAGGAACGCCAGCACCTCTGCGTCCTCCATCATCGCCGACACGCCGGGACCGCCCGGCACGCAGAGTACGTCGAGCGGTGGGCATTCGGCGAGCGTCGTGTCGGGCAGGATGCGCATGCCGGTTTCCGCCGCGACAGGCTCACCCGATTTCCACAGGAGATGCACCGACGCACCGGGCATCTTCGCAAACACCTCGAACGGCCCGGTAAGATCGAGCTGCGTCAGGCGCGGGAACAGCAGCAAGCCAATGGAAGTGGGGGTCATCGGTGATTTCGCTTTCGACGGTCATTCCAGGCAGCGCATGTCATTCCAGGCAGCGCGTGTCACTCCAGGCAGCGCGGGCGAAGTTCGGTCGCGATGCCGCATTGGCGCAAGCTTGCTGCCTCGCCGCGCTCCTCGCAACAGCGATCAGCAACGACCAATGAACCGGAGATCGGCGGCGGTGTCCACGTCGTGCAGCGTGCGCAGCAGGGCAACGCGGCGGCCGGCGAAGTTCACCAGCGTATCGGCCAGCGCGGACTCGGTCGACCAGTGCACCGCGGCGAACGGATGCGCCGGCCGGCGTGGCGCCAGCGCCACCAGCCAGTAGCCGCCATCCACCGCCGGACCGAACGCGGCCTGCGCGCTGCCGAGAGCGCGGAATGCCGCCCGCACATCCTGCGGCCCGGCATCGGGAATGTCGCAGCCGATGATGGCCACGCGGCCGTGCGGGAACCGCCGGAAGGCACGCTGCATTCTGCTGCCGAGATCGCCATCGCCCTGAGCGATCCTTGGCAGCTTCACCGGAAGGCGCTGCCTGGCACGGTCCGGCGTGATCGCCAGCACCGTGTGGAAACGCCGGTCGGCAGCCAGCGCCCGCACCAACCGCGTCATCGTTGCCAGGTGAAAACGCAACGCTGCCCGCGCGCCGATCTCGCGCGCCAAGCGGCGCTTCACCGCCCCGAGCCGGGCAGCGCGCGCGAATACCACCACGGTGTCCTTCATGCGTACAGCCGGGCGATCAGCCGCGGCGGGATGCCGATGAAATACAACGTCAGGCACAGCAGATTGCGCAGCGAGCGTCTATACCACCCATCACGATGCCACTTCTCCGCGGAGGTGATCGCGGCAACGTCCAGCGCGACGAGTCGGCGGCGTCCCAGGCGACGGACCAGGTCCACGTCCTCCATCAAAGGCAACTGGCTTACACCGCCGACGTCGCGCAGCAGATCGCGATGGATCAGCAGGCCTTGATCCCCGTACGGCAACGCCAGCATCCGGCAGCGCCATGCCACCATGCGCTCCAGGCGCCGCGCGTGCGGATCGGTGCTGTCGAGCGCGAAGCGGCAATACCCGGCGCGGTGTCGCTGCGTGGCCATGTGCGCTTCCATCACGTCCCGCCATCCCGGGACCATACGGGTATCGGCATGCAGCAACAGCAGCCAGTCCCCACTGGCAGCCGCAACGCCCGCCGCCATTTGGCTGCCTCGTCCGCGTGGTGCCATCAGTACCCGGGCCCCGAGCGATGCCGCAATCGCCCGGCTCCCGTCGCTGCTGCCACCGTCCACCACGATAAACTCGTCGGTCGTGCCGGTCGTGCCGGTCCTGCCTGACGCGGCGAAAGCGTCAGGCAATGCACCAGGCAACGCCCCAGGCAGTGCACCTGGCAATGCGGCCGCGGCATTCAGGACGGGGATCACGACTGAAAGCATGTTCCTGTAAGCATGTTCCTATATTGTTCTTGACCGGGAGCGACTGGTTTGCCAATCTTTCTGCGAACGGACGGGGAACATGACCATGCGTGATCATGCCGATGCTGGCAAGCAGGATGCTGGCAAGCAGCCGCTCGATGCCGAAGCGACAGCCGCACTCGATATGGCCGGTGCACCGGAACCGCCGCCGGCGGCGCGCATGCCGCCGCTTACCCGGAAGGGGCGCGGTGCCACCACCAATCCGCCGGTGCGCTTCGACAGCTTGGTCGGCAGCCCGTTCGATGACGGGTGGGACACTCTCACCGGCGAGTTTGGTGAGTTGCCCACACTTGCCACCACGCTGACGCGCGATGCGACGCGGTCGGCAATCAGTTGGAACAGCTCGCCGGATATCGGCTTCGACCGGGCGGTGAACCCATATCGCGGCTGCGAACATGGCTGCATCTATTGCTATGCGCGGCCGACGCATGCCTATCTCGGCTATTCGCCCGGCCTGGATTTCGAGACCAAGCTGATCTTCAAGCCCGAAGTGGCGGAGTTGTTGGAGAAGGAGTTTCGCAAACCCGGCTACACCGCGCGCACGCTGGCGCTGGGTTCGAACACCGATCCGTATCAACCGGTGGAACGCACGTTGAAGTTGACGCGCGCGGTGCTTCAGGTGCTGGACAAGTTCAACCATCCGGTCGGCATCGTGACGAAGTCCGCCGGCGTGCTGCGCGATCTGGACATCCTGACCTCGATGGCACAGCGAAAGTTGGCGCGTGTGTATGTGTCGGTGACTACGCTGGACGCTTCGCTCGCGCGGTGCATGGAACCGCGTGCGGCGACCCCGGCGCGACGGCTGCATGCGATCGCCGAACTGACGCGTGCCGGCGTGCCGGCGGGTGTGATGGTGGCGCCGATGATCCCTGGTCTGAACGATGCCGAGATGGAGAAGATCGTGGAGGCTGCGGCGCGTGCCGGCGCCCGCCACGCCGGCTACGTGCTGCTGCGTCTGCCGCACGAACTGCGACAGATGTTCGAAGATTGGCTGGCGACGCATTTCCCCGATCGCGCGAAGCATGTGCTCAGCCTGATCCGCGAGACGCGGTCCGGTGCGCTGAGTGACGCGCGGTTCCATCACAGGTTTGCCGGCCAGGGCGTGTATGCCGATCTGCTGCTGCGTCGGTTCGCGCGGGCGACGCGGCAATGGGGACTGGACGAGGCCCGTGAGGGGCTGGATTGCGGCAGGTTTGCTGTGCCGGACGATGGCAAGCCGCGCGTTTCCGAAGCGCAGATGTCGCTGTTCTAGCAACCGGATCTGCCCGACTGGCAAGCCCGACGGCCCGACCAATTGTCGGGCCGTCCCATTGTAATTGCGGCCGCGCGAAGCGACACGGCAATCTCGGTCACGGTGTGCGCAACCAACTCGCCCGGGATTGCTTCGCGCTGCCTGCGATGACAGGGGAACCGCCGTTCACCGATTGCCCTGGAGAACCCCCCAGGGTGCGCTTGCCAAATCCGCATCGACACCGCATGAGGGCGATCCATTTGCCCGCCCCTCATTCCGAGTAAGACATGAACACGATCCGTGCGAGCCTGCTTGCGGCCCTTTGTACCGCCGTCGCTGCCTGCGCACCCACGCCGCCGCCGCCGCCGCCGCCCGCACCGCCCCCCAAGCCACCGGCGACGATAGACGGCGAGTATCGTGGCACCAGCACGCGGTTTCAGGCCGCCAGCCGCACTTGCCCACATCCCGGCCTGGTGCATTTCGACGTGATCGACGACCGCTTCCAGTTTCGCTGGGATGCCAACACCTACGTCGACGGAGCCATTGCGCCGGACGGCACGGTGACCGGCGGCGCCGAACGAATCACGCTGATCGGCAGGCAGGCGGGTCCGAAGATCGAGGGTGACGTTACCAACGGCGACTGCGGCCTGCATTTCACCGTGACCAGGCAGTCATGACGCCTCTCGCAGGCTTGCCGTTTCGCTTCTAGTCTTCCGGCCATGCGCTACATCTCCACCCGCGGGCAGGCGCCCGTGCGCGACTTCGCAGGCGCGCTCCTGGCGGGCCTCGCGGAGGACGGCGGGCTTTACGTGCCGGAGACCTGGCCGCACTTCACACCAGCCGACTGGCGCGGGCTGCGCGGCGTGCCGTATCCCGAACTCGCCGCGCGTGTGATGCAGCCGTTCGTCGGCGACGCGCTGCCGTTCGAGACGCTTCAGGCGCTGTGCCACAAAGCCTACGCCGGCTTCCGCCATCCCGCGGTCGTGCCGCTGGTGCAGCTCGAAACCGGTCTGTTCGTGCAGGAGCTGTTCCACGGGCCGACGCTCGCCTTCAAGGACATGGCGCTGCAACTCCTTGGCCCGATGTTCGACCACGTGCTGACGGCACGCGATGCGCGCGTGACCATCGTCGGCGCTACATCCGGCGACACCGGCTCCGCCGCGATCGAGGCATTCGCCGGCCTCCACCGCGTCGATATCGCGTTCCTGCATCCGCACGGCCGTATCAGTGAGGTGCAGCGACGGCAGATGACGACGGTGCATGCGGCGAACGTCGGCAACATCGCAATCGAGGGCACCTTCGACGACTGCCAGGACATGGTGAAGGCGATGTTCGCCGATGTGGCGTTCCGCAAGGAAATGAACGTGTCAGCGGTAAACTCGATCAATTGGGCACGCATTGCCGCGCAGATTCCGTATTACGTCGCCGCTGCGCTGGCACTCGGCGCGCCGGACCGCGAGGTGGCGTTCAGCGTGCCGACCGGCAATTTCGGCAACATCCTGTCGGCCTGGGCGGCGCGACGCATGGGGTTGCCGGTGACGCGGCTGATCGCGGGTTCCAATCGCAACGACATCCTGGCGCGCTTCCTCGCATCGAACGACATGTCGATCGCGCCGGTGGAACCAAGCCTGTCGCCCAGCATGGATATCCAGGTAAGCTCCAACTTCGAGCGTCTGCTGTTCGAGTTGCTGGAGCGTGACGCCGGCGCCACCGCGGCGGCCATGACCGGGTTCCGCACGACGGGTAAGATGGCGATACCGGACGCAGTGTGGCATCGCTGCCGCACGGTGTTTCATGGTTTCCGACTTGACGACACCGGTACCGAACAGGAGATCGCGCGGCTGCACGACAGATGCGGTTACCTGGCTGATCCGCACACCGTCATCGGCATTGCGGCGGCGCGGGCCAATCCGACCGGACACGGCGTCGCGACGATTGCGATGGCGACGGCGCATCCGGCGAAATTTCCCGATGCGATCGAACGTGCCACGGGGCTTCGTCCTGCGTTGCCGCCGTCGCTTGCCGATCTGTTCGATCGGCAGGAGCGTTTCGCCGTACTGCCGAATGATCTCGCGGCGGTCCAGGCGCAGGTGCGCGCGCTGGCCCGGCGCAACGCATGAAGATCCTCGATGCCGCACAGACCGCGGCGGCGCTGCCATTTGCGCGTCTGATCCCTGCGTTGCGCGACGCCTTCGTCGCGGGTGCGGAGGCACCGCTGCGCCATCGTCATGATATCGCGCAGTCCGATGGCACTGACGCGGCACTGCTGCTGATGCCGGCATGGCGGGCGGGCGGCTTTCTCGGCGTGAAGGTAGTGTCGGTGTTTCCCGGCAACGGGACGCGGGGTCTGCCCGCGGTGTCGGCGAGCTATCTGCTATGCGATGGCGCGACCGGACAGCACGTTGCCTTGATCGACGGCGCGGAGCTTACGCGGCGGCGCACCGCGGCGGCTTCGGCATTGGCGGGGTCGTTTCTTGCGCGCGACGATGCGGCTTCGCTGCTGATCGTTGGGTCCGGCCATATCGGCGGTCTGATGGCATCGGCGTATCGCGAAGTGAGGCCGATCGAGCGTGTCCGGGTCTGGAACGTTCGTGAGGCCGGTGCTTCGCGTCTGGTCGCCCGACTGCGCGCGGAAGGTTGGGCAGCCGAGGTGGTGGACGATCTAGGCGCGGCGGTCAGTCGGGCGGACATCGTTACTTGCGCGACTCTGGCGCGTGAACCGCTGGTGCGCGGCGAATGGCTCCATCCGGGCACGCATCTCGATCTGATCGGCGGCTTCACGCCGGCGATGCGCGAGGCCGACGACGAGGCAGTGCGCCGGTCCCGGGTGTTCATCGATACCGATGCCGCGCTGTCGGAATCCGGCGATCTGCTCGATCCGATCGCGCATGGCGTCCTGCGGCGCGAGGCCATCGCCGGTTCGCTGTCTTCGCTGTGCAGGGGCGAGACGCAAGGACGACGCGATCGAGCGGAGATCACGTTGTTCAAGTCGGTGGGCAGTGCACTGGAAGATCTCGCAGCCGCAGTATTGGCCCTCGGCAGTCCGATTTAGAGCATCGTGAATCCGCCGCGATCACCTGTCATCGCGAGTAGCGAAGCGACTCGTCATTTCGTCGCTGCTTTCCGGCGGCCGGCGGCCTCGACCAACGCGGCTTGATCGTAGTTGATCAGATCGCCGATCCGCTCGATGGTGATATCGGCGGGCTGATAGGCGGCGAGGATTTCCGGGTCGAACGCATAGTGACCCTGGCGCGGGAAAACCGTGGTGACGCGATGGCCCCAGAACCGTTTCACGGCGTCCAGGATGCGCAGCTTGTCATCGATCATGACGTAGTGCCGCGCGGGATACAGGCGCTCGACATCGTCCAGGCATTCCTCCTTGTGCACGAAGATCAGCACATCGTCGCCGAACGCATGCCAAATGCCGGCGCGCTCCACCTTGCGCGGTTGAAACGCGGCGTCGCCATCGGACAGGATGACCGTTGCGCCAAGCTGCGTCGCGTACTGCACGGCCTGCAGCGCGTTCGCATACAGGCGGTCGGAGAACGGATAATCGACCAGCCAGTTGGCGATGCGCAGCACGCGCGGATCGTGCAGCTCCTCCAACCTGTAGCGTTGCAGCGCGCCAAGATAATCCGCATAGCCCAGACTGACGCGGAGTTCCTCTAACAGCGTGAAGTAGCGGTTGCGCGCGGCAAGGCCGTAGTTCGTTTCCAGATGCTGGCTCAGATCAGCCTGCACGCGGTCGTTGTCGAGCAGCGTGTTGTCGACGTCGAACAGTAACACGAGGTCATGCATTCGAGCCTCACTCGTTTGTCGTCATTCCCGCGAAACCTGTCGTCATTGCCGCGAAGGCTGGAACCCCGGCAGATCAGCGCCGGCGCCTCACCCCCCTGGATTCCCGCTTTCGCGGCAACGAATGCGGGTGTTCGCCGGCATCACACATTACACCCGGGCATCACACATTGCACATCGTGCGCGCCAGCAGCGCTTCCATGGACACCGGGTCGTCCCAGTCCAATGTGACGCCGATGACACAGACCTGGCGGCGGATGGCATCAGGCAGGCGAACGGCGTCTTTCCGGGTGGTCGCCGGCGCAGCGCCGAGTTCCAACGCCTGATCGAGCAGCCTGCGCAGCTCCCGCTCCGTGTAGTGGTGGTGGTCGGGGAATGCCACGGCTCCGGCGAGCACGGCGCCGGCGTCGCGAAGCGTGGCGAAGAACTTGGCGGGGGACGCGATGCCGGCGAACGCCAGCAGCGTTTGGCCGGCAAGCGCCGCTGCCTCGCGGTCCGGTGCCAGCCGGGCGCGCAGCACCGGCAGCTCCGCCGGCAGCAGCGCGGCGGCATCGCCGACATCGCTGCCGATCAGCACTGCGGCCTGGCAGCGAGAGGCACCGGCGGCGACCGGTTCCCGCAACGGTCCCGCGGGCAGCACGCGCCCGTTGCCGAAGCCGGTGGCGCCGTCCACCACCAGCAGCGACAGGTCCTTGTGCAGCGTCGGATTTTGCAGGCCATCGTCCAGCACCAGCACCTGCGCGCCGGCGGCGGCCGCGGCGCGGGCACTGGCGGCGCGGTCGGCTCCGGTCCAGGTGGGCGCCACCGCGGCCAGCAGCAGCGCTTCGTCGCCGACCAGCGCAGCGGTGTCGCCGGCGGCGACGCGGTGGGTGCCGATCCGGCTTCCGCCATAGCCGCGCAGCAGGAAATGCACGCGGTGGCCGCGCACCAGCAGCCGGTGGCCGAGGTCGAGCGCCAGCGTGGTCTTGCCGGCTCCGCCCACGGTGACGTTGCCGCAGCAGATCACCGGCACGGGCGCGCGCCAGCCTGGCCGCGCCATGCGACGGGCGGTGACGGCGGTGGTGACCAAGCCGAGTGGCGACAGCAGGTCTGCCAACAGCCCGCCGCCACCGCGACGCCAGAACGCAGGAGGCTGCGGCACGTCAGCCCGGACCCGCAGGCAGCATATCGACCAGGGCGGCCGCGGTACGGCGGGGCAGGTCGCTGTGAGGCTGCAGCGCGGCGGCCGCGGCATCCCCCATCGCCTGCCGCCGTGCCGGATCGCGCAACAGCCCGTCCACCCAGCGCGTCAGCTCCGTCGCGTCCTCCACCACGCTCAATCCCTCTGCGGCGCGCAGCATGGCAACGTGGTCGGTGAAGTTCCCGACATGCGGTCCCACTGCGATGGCGCAGCCCAGCCG
>DATKFJ010000292.1:0-5084 GCA_035511435.1 Acetobacteraceae bacterium
GTCGTGGCGGATCAACCCCAGCGCATCCGGATCGCGTCGGGTGACGAACACTACCTCTGCATCGCGATCGATTTCGGTATCCAGATCGACCAGCTTGCCGTCCAGCTTCATCGCCAGGGCGGCGCGCGCGAGGCCTGGACCGATCGCGGCCGCCACCGTGGTACCCGTCACCGGCCCGTCGAAGCAGCGCACGGACTTATCGGGCAGGGTGATGGCGGGCATCGGTTTTGGCTCCTCCTTTGGATGGGACGCTGTCTATGGCGTCACGCAGCGACTGCTGCAACCCCAACGAGCAGTTCATCATAAACCGCGAGCGTCGCCGCCTGCATTGCCGCCACTGTGTAGCCGCGCAGCACCGCGTCGCGCGCGCGCGCACCCAGTTCGGCCCGCGCATCCGACGGCAGCGCCAGCGCCCGCTCGATCGCCGCGGCCAATGCCCCCGCATCACCGGGCGGCACGCGCCAGCCGGTCACACCTTGCTCGACAGTCTCAACCGGGGCGCCGAGGTCCGCGGCGATCACCGGCCGTCCCATTGCCTGCGCCTCGATCACGACGCGGCCGAACGCCTCCGGTTGGGTGGAGGCGTGCACTACCACATCCGCCAGCATCAGCGCCGCCGGCATATCGTCGCATTCGCCCGCGAGCCGCAGCCGATCGGCGATCCCCAGTGCCTGGGCCTGACGGATCAGACCGGCAGCGTAGCGCCTGCGCCCCTGGTCCGACCCCACGAGAACGCAGCACACGTCTCGCCGCGCCAGCCTGGCGACCGCCTCGATAAGAACCTGCTGGCCTTTCCAAGTCGTCAACCGGCCAGGCAGCAGCACGACCGAGGCACCATCCGGCAGGCACCACGCATTTGCGACGCGCGCGATCCGATCGGCGGAGACGGCGCCTGGATCGAACACCGCGGGATCGACGCCACGCGGGATAAGCCGTATCTGCGCGGGATCGACCCCATATCGCGCCACGATCAGCCCGGCGATGAAACGGCTGGCGGCGATCACTCGCTCGCCCTTTGCCATCACCGAGTTGTATCGTCGCTTGAACGGCAGGTCCTCGCCGTACGTGCCGTGGTACGTGGTGACGAAATGCGCGCCGGTGCGCCGGCACGCCAGCCAGGCGGACCAGGCCGGCGCACGCGACCGTGCATGCACGATCGCCACCCTCTCGGCGAGGATCAGCGCCGCCAGCCGTGCGGCATTGCGCCAGATCGTCAGGGGAAGCTTGCTGGCCAGCGGCAGGGTGATGTGCCGCCCGCCGGCATGTTCCACCGCCGACACCATGCGTCCCCCGGCGCTGGCTACCAGCGCGACCCCACCAGCCTCGGCAACCGCCCGGGTGATCTCCACCGTGCCGCGCTCGACCCCGCCAGTGACCAGCGATGGCAACACCTGCAGCACGGTAACGTTGCCTGGCCCCCATCCCATGGCTACATCGCTACACAGACAAGGCTGTTCAGGCCGGCGGAGAATTGCCCATGCAGACGCCACTATATGACGTGAACGCACGCCGCAAGGCCGCGACATGACATCCATGGAAACCGCCGAACGGCTCGACCGCGGCGACGGCGTGGAACTCGCATGTGTTCGGCAGCACGGCGCGAGCCCCACCGTGCTCTTCCTGCCCGGCTTTCGCAGCGACATGAACGGCGACAAGGCAACCGCGCTGGCCGAGTTCTGTGCCGGCCGTGGCCAGGCGATGGTGCGGTTCGATTATTCGGGACACGGTTCCAGTGGCGGCCGGTTCGGTGATGGCACTATCGACCGCTGGACCAAGGACGCCCTCGCCGTGATCGACCGGCAGACCGATGGCCCGCAGGTGCTGGTTGGTTCCTCCATGGGCGGCTGGATCGCACTGCTGGCCGCCCTCGCCCGCCCGCACCGAGTAGCGGCCCTGGTCGGCATCGCTGCCGCGCCCGATTTCACCGAGGCATTGATGTGGCAGGCGATGACCTTCGCGGAACGCGCCACGCTGATGCGCAATGGCATCCTGGACGTGCCCAGTGAATACGGCGGACCCTATCCGATCACCCGCGCGCTGATCGAGGATGGCCGCACGCACCTGGTGCTGGATGCACCGATCGGAATCGATTGCTCGGTGCGGCTGCTGCATGGCCAGCAGGATCCCGATGTGCCGTGGGAAATGTCGATGCGGATCGCCGAGCGACTGACCAGTAAGGACGTGCAGGTGCTTCTGGTGAAGGATGGCGACCATCGTCTGTCGCGGCCGCAGGACCTTGCACTGCTAACCCGTACGCTCGCGCCGTTGCTCGGCCAGGATGGCGCGTAACCCTTCACGGTAGCTCGGATAAAGCCAGCGCATGCCAAGTACCTGCTGAGTCCGTTGGCTGGAAACTTTTCGACTTTCCGCCCAAAAACTACGCGCGATCGGGCTCATGGTGGTTACCGCTTCGTCGAATGGCACGCCCCGCGGTGGTGCAACACCAAACAACCGGGCTGCCTCGGCCACGACCGCCGCGCTTTCCGCCGGTTCGTCATCTGTCAGGTTCAGCACACGCACACCGAACGCCCGTTCCTGCTGCATTGCCGTCAGCACGGAGCGCACGACGTCGTCGCGATGGATGCGGCCGAATGTATGGCCGGGCTTGATGACGCACCGCGCCTTCCCCGTGCGCACATCATCGAGCATCGAACGTCCCGGACCATAGATGCCGGCCAACCGGAACAGGTCCACGGCACAGCGATCGGCAAAACGCCGCCAGCCTTGCTCCGTCGCCAACCGCCACCGGCTGCGATCCGACGTGGGTGCGGGTTCGGTGTCCTCGTCGACCCGGCCACCGCCTCGATCACCGTAGATACCCGTTGTGGACAGGTAGCCGATCCATCGCAGACGCGCTGCCGCCGCGATCACATCGCCATAGCGCTCCAATACAGGATCGCCCGATGCATCAGGCGGCACCGTGCACAGCAGGTGGGTGGCGCAGCCGACGGCATCATCGGCACGTGTAAAGTCGACGCGGACGATACCATCGTCCGCGAACTGCGCCGCACCGCGGACAGTGCCGCTGACAACAAAACCTGACGCCACGCCAGCCCGTGCGACCGCGGCGCCGACGTAGCCCAGCCCAAACACCAGAAGATGTCGATAGCAAGGTCGCATTAATCGCTGGCAATTCGCACCGCCAACCATCGTGGCGTCGGCAACGCTGGCGGAGTGCTCGCAGGCTGCAGAACCAGCATCGCGACGAACTTGTGCTGCTGGGCGCGTGCCTTGTCCAGCGCTGCGCGCATGTCGGCGCTCGAGGCGACCGCCTCCTGCTGCAAACGCAGAATCACATCGCCCGCGGAGAGGCCGCGATGCGCCGCATCCGTGTTGGCCGCGACGCGGGTTATCAAAACCCCTTCCTGGTCCGCACCAAGCTGATAGCTTGCGCGGGCATCTTTGGTCAGCGGCCCAAGGCTGAGTCCGAGATCGGGCGATACGCGCTCCACGACGGGATCCGTCGTCTCCGGAGCGTTTAAGGTATCCCATAAGTTTCGCGGCCATTCAGCGACCTTGATCGCGCTCTCCTTGGTCTGACCGTTGCGCCACAACACAACTTTCACGTTCTCACCGATCGGCGCGCGCACGATGTCGCGCAGAAGCGCCGGCTCATTGGGCTGCATCTGATCGCCGAACTGTACAATCACATCCCCGACTTGAAATCCGGCCGCACTGGCAGGGCTGTTATCGAACACTTTCGCAATGATATCGCCCTGCGGCTTCGCCATCCCGATCGCATCGGCCAGCTCCGGAGTTACCTGCTCTACTTTCACGCCCAGCCAGGCCGGCCGCAACCAGCCATACTTCTCGATCCTATCGACAACGAACCGCACGCCACTGCTGGGAATGGCAAACCCCAACCCGGCCGATGAATTCGTTGGCGATATGAAGGCGGTGCCCATGCCGATGACCTCGCCCTGCATGTTGAACAGCGGTCCGCCGGAGTTGCCATGATTGATCGCTGCATCAGTCTGGATAAAATGGTCGTAGGGCGTCTCCATGATATTGCGATTGAGCGCACTCACGATGCCCGCGCTGACCGATAGCCCCAGACCGAGCGGATTGCCGACGGCGAACACGGAGTCGCCGAGTTGCAGCCGGTCGCTGTCGCCCCATTTCACGGCGGTAAGTGGTGACCCAACATTGACCCGCAGCACCGCAATATCGCCCATGCGCACGCTGCCGACCAGCTTGGCGTCCGCAGTCTCGCCGTCGGAGAACATCACCACGATGCGATAGGCGCCCTCAACCACATGGTAGTTGGTCGCGATGTAGCCGGTCGGATCAACAATAAAGCCCGAGCCGTCCATCGTCTTGCCTCGGCCGCCCGCAGTCGTAGCAGCCGCGACCGCATTGTCCGAGGGCGACGCCGCAGTTCCAACATATGATGTGATGTTGACAATGGCCGGCAACAGCTTGGCGATCATCACCGGTCGCGTGATTTGCACGAGCTCGTCCGCCAGTCCAGCCGTGTGGGTGACGCAGGCCGTTCCGAGGACAATCATCACTATGCGCCAAGTCCTCATGACTTCACCTCGTTGGACAGTGCGGTTGCGCTGCTCTCGTCCGCACGCACGCTAAGAAGCCGTCATGGCTAGTACACCCTGCCGGACGTGTCCACCCGCTTATCGCCTGCCAGGCCCCACACGGTCAAAAATCCAGATCCGCGTAATGCGCCGGCGCGGTCATGCCAGGCACGCGATCGGCGAGCACACCGCGGAAGCACGGACGCGACTTCATCCGCGCGTACCAGTCCCGGGCCGGCTGCGACAAGGTCCAATCCACGTCGCCGATGTAATCCAGACACGACAGATGCGCCGCCGCGGTAAAGTCGGCCAGCGACATCGCGCTGCCGGCCAACCATTTTCGGGTCTCGGCCAGCCACCCGAGATAATCCAGATGATAGCGCAGCGCGAGATACCCGGTGCGCAGCGCCGCCGCATCCGGATTGCCGCGCCCCGCCATGCGCTTCATGATCTTCTCACCGTGCAGGTTGCGCGTGACCTCGGTGGCGAACTTGCCATCGAACCAGGTCACCAGCCGCCGCGCCTCCACCCTTTCGGCGAGCGTCCGACCCAGCA
>DATKFJ010000293.1:0-13108 GCA_035511435.1 Acetobacteraceae bacterium
GTCGACGCGCTGGCCCGCGCCGGCCTGACCGAAGCCTATCGGGAGCCGCTGAAGCAGGTCCGCCAGGACAAGGTCGCCACCGTCAGGAAGGAAACCTACGCCGTCCTGACCGCCGAGGGCCTCGATGCCGACGCCGCCCGCCATCCGTTCGAGGACCTGGAGTCGCACATCGTCCGCAACGCGGTCCTGGATACCGGCCTGCGCATCGACGGGCGCGACACCCGCACCGTGCGGCCGATCATCGCCGAGGTCGGCGTGCTGCCGCTGGCGCACGGGTCGGCGCTGTTCACCCGCGGCGAGACGCAGGCGTTCTGCGTCGCCACGCTGGGCACCGGGCAGGATGAGCAGATCATCGACGCGCTGGCGGGCGAGTACCGCGAGCACTTCATGCTGCACTACAACTTCCCGCCGTACTCGGTGGGCGAGGCCGGCCGCATGGGCTCGCCTGGCCGCCGCGAGGTCGGCCACGGCAAGCTGGCGTGGCGGGCGATGCATCCGCTGCTGCCGGAGAAGGAGAAGTTCCCCTACACGCTGCGCGTCGTGTCGGAGATCACCGAGTCCAACGGCAGCTCCTCGATGGCCACCGTCTGCGGCAGTTCGCTGGCGCTGATGGATGCCGGCGTGCCGCTGAAGCGGCCGGTGGCGGGCATCGCCATGGGGCTGATCAAGGAGGACAAGGGCTTCGCCGTGCTGTCCGACATCCTCGGCGACGAGGACCACCTCGGCGACATGGACTTCAAGGTGGCCGGCACCGACAGCGGCATCACCGCGTTGCAGATGGACATCAAGATCACCTCGATCACGCCGGAGATCATGCGCATTGCGCTGGGTCAGGCGCGTGACGGGCGGATGCACATCCTGGGCGAGATGTCGAAGGCGATCACCGGCGCGCGCGACGATGTCGCCGCGACCGCACCGCGCATCACCATCATCAACGTGCCGAAGGAAAAGATCCGCGAGGTGATCGGCACCGGCGGCAAGGTGATCCGCGAAATCGTCGAGCAGACCGGCTGCAAGATCGACATCGAGGATGACGGCACGATCAAGGTTGCCGCGTCCGATACCGCGCAGGCGCAGAAGGCGATCGACTGGATCAGGGGCATCGTTGCCGAGCCGGAGATCGGTGTGATCTACAACGGCAAGGTGGTGAAGACCGCGGACTTCGGTGCGTTCGTGAACTTCCTGGGTTCGCGCGATGGATTGGTGCACATCAGCGAATTGCAGCAAGGTCGCGTGGGCAAGACCACCGACGTGGTGAACGTCGGCGATCCGGTGAAGGTCAAGGTCATCGGCTTCGACGAGCGCGGCAAGGTGAAGCTGTCGATGCGCGTGGTCGATCAGGCCACGGGCGACGACATCACCGAGCAGGTTGGCGTCAAGGCCGGTCGCGGCGACCGGGAACGTGGTGATCGTGACCGGGGCGACCGTGGGGATCGAGGCGAGCGGCGAGAGCGGCAGGAATATGCCGCACCGGTCGAAGGCTCCGAACAACCTGTGGTCGGCGAGTAGCGATGTTGGCCGCTCCCCCTCTTCCTTGCGAGAGGGAGTTGCGGGGAGGGGCCTTTCGCAACCGATGCAGCGGGACCGCATCCCTTCCGGGAAGGTCACTCAACGACGCGGATGGTCGGCACACGGCCGGCCATGACATAAGGTTTGCAACCAGCGGCGGACGACATACGGTTGTGTCAAACGGCCTGGGGAGGCGTGGGCCATGAAGCCAATCAACGCGATTCGCATGGGCGGGATCGAGGTGCTGCCAATCGTCGAGGGTGGCAAGGGCATCTCCATCTCCAACGGGATCTCGTCCGGCAACTGGGCGTTCGCCGGCGGTGTCGGCACGTTCAGTGCGGTCAACGCCGACAGCTTCGACGCGCAGGGCCAGCGGATTCCGCAGGACTACCGCGGTCGCACGCGGCGGGAGCGTCACGAGGAGCTGGTCAACTACGCCGTGCAGGGCGCGCTGACGCAGGCCCGCCACGCCTACGAACTCGCCAGCGGCATGGGCCGCATCCACGCCAACATCCTGTGGGAAATGGGCGCCGCCGAACGCATCATCACCGAGGTGCTGGAGCAGGCGAAGGGCATAATCAACGGCATCACCTGCGGCGCCGGCATGCCGTATCGGCTGTCCGACATCGCCGCCCGGTTCAACGTGTACTACTACCCGATCGTATCGTCGGCCCGCGCGTTCAACGCGCTGTGGAAGCGCGCATATTCCAAGGCAGCGTCCCTGTTGGGCGGTGTGGTGTACGAAGACCCGTGGCTCGCCGGCGGTCACAACGGTCTGTCCAACAGCGAGGACCCGACCAAGCCCGAAGACCCCTTCCCGCGCGTGCTGGCGCTGCGCAAGCTGATGCGCGAGTTCGGGCTGAACGACACACCGATCATCATGGCGGGCGGCGTGTGGTGGCTGGAGGAATGGCAGGACTGGATCGACAATCCAGAGTTGGGCCCTGTGGCATTCCAGTTCGGCACGCGTCCGCTGCTGACCAAGGAAAGCCCGATCGGATCCGCATGGAAGGAACGGCTGCGCACGCTGAAGGAAGGCGACGTGTTCCTCAACCACTTCAGCCCCACCGGTTTCTATTCCAGCGCGGTGAACAACGGCTTCATCCAGGAACTGCGCGAACGGAGCGAACGCCAGGTCGCCTTCTCGACGGAGATTATCGGCGCGCACGTTGCGGAATTCGGTGTCGGGCCGCGCAAGCGCGTCGTCTACCTGACGCCGGCTGATCTGGACCGCGCGCGTGGTTGGGAAGCGCAGGGATTCATCGAAGCGTTGCGCACGCCCGACAGCACGCTGATCTTCGTCACGCCGCAAAAGGCGCGCGAGATCCTGGCGGACCAGACCGGCTGCATGGGCTGCCTCAGCCAGTGCCGTTTTTCCAACTGGAGCCAGATGGAGCCAGACTACTCCACCGGCAAGAAGGCGGACCCGCGAAGCTTCTGCATCCAGAAGACGCTCCAGCACATCGTGCACGATAGCGACGATTCGTCGGCGATGGAGCGCAATCTGATGTTCAGCGGCCACAACGCGTTCCGCTTCGCTATGGATCCGTTCTATTCGAACGGCTTCATCCCGACGGTGAAGCAGCTCGTCGAGCGCATTCTCACGGGACGGTGACGAAACGCTTATTGTGCCCAGCGCTTTTATTGTCGTGACCGGGCGTGTCCTCGCTTGAAGCGACCTGCGCGAAGCGCTTTTTTATAAAGCGACCTACGCGAAGCGCTTTTTGCCGTCTCTGTGAAGCTCTGTCTGCACGCGGCGAAACTCTGTGTCCGACTTGCTTGCTTCCTGCCGCGTGCCGATCCATCGCGATTGCGCGCACGATGCCTCGTTCCCTCCGTTGAATTCTGTCCAGGCTCAACCGAATGTCGGCACCAGAATTTACCCTCTTCGATACGGCAGTCGGACCATGCGGCATCGCTTGGACCGCGGATGGCGTTGTTGGGGTCCAGTTGCCAGAGCGGCATGAGAGCGCGACGCGGGCGCGTGTCCTGCGGCGCTATCCGGATGCCCGCGAATCGCCACCGCCTAATTGGATCCAGCAGGTGATCGATCAGATCGTTGGTTTGCTGCGCGGTGAAAAACCCGATCTGTCCGCTGTTGCGCTCAACATGGACGGCGTGCCGCAATTCCATCAAAGCGTCTACGCGTTGGCGCGAACCATCCCGGCCGGTGCCACACTGTCCTATGGCGAGATCGCCGCACGGCTTGGCAACCCGGCCGCGGCGCGCGAGGTGGGCGAAGCGTTGGGACAGAATCCGTTCCCGCTCATCGTGCCGTGCCACCGCGTGCTGGCAGCCGGTGGCAAGGTCGGCGGCTTCTCGGCGGCTGGCGGCGTCACGACCAAGCTGCGTCTGCTCGACATCGAAGGCGCACAGGTCGGGGATATCCCCACGCTGTTTGACAGCCTGCCGTTGGCCACCCGGCCGCGACGCCGGTAGCACTCGCGACGCCGCTAGGCCGGTTGCACCTACCGCCCCAGCGTCGGCATCACATATTCAGCGCCTCGGCGCGCGCCTGTCGGCCAGCGTTGCGTGATCGCCTTGTAGCGCGTGTAGAATCGCACGCCTTCCGGCCCATAAATGTGGTGGTCGCCGAACAGCGAATGCTTCCAGCCGCCAAACGAGTGAAACGCCATCGGCACCGGAATGGGCACGTTCACACCGACCATGCCGATGTTGATCCCCGAGGCAAAGTCACGCGCCGCGCCGCCGTCTGAGGTGAAGATCGCGACGCCGTTGCCGTACTCGTGTGCATTCACCATCTGCACCGCGCCGGCCAGGTCGGGTGTGCGCACCACCCCCAGCACCGGCCCGAATATCTCTTCCTTGTAGATACGCATGCCGGGGCTGACGTTGTCGAACAGCGAGCCGCCGAGGAAGTAGCCGTTCTCGTAGCCTTGCAGCGACAGCCCGCGGCCGTCCACCACCAGCCTGGCGCCTTCCTTCACGCCGAGGTCGATGTAGCCCTGCACTTTCTCGCGGTGCTCGCGCGTCACCAGCGGGCCCATTTCGGCGTCGGGGTCGGTGCCGGGGCCGATCTTCAACGCGCGCACACGCGGCTCCAGCTTCTGCATCAGCCGGTCGCCGGCGGACCCCACCGCCACCGCGACAGACACCGCCATGCAACGCTCGCCGGCCGCGCCATATGCGGAACCCATCAGCGCATCCACCGCGTCATCGATGTCGGCGTCCGGCATCACCACCAAATGGTTTTTCGCCCCACCCAGCGCCTGCACCCGCTTGCCGAACGAGGTGCCGCCCCGATAGATCGTTTCGGCGATCGCGGTCGATCCGACAAAGCTGATCGCGGCGATGTCGGGATGGGCCAGGATCGCCTCAACTGCCTCACGCGCGCCCTGCACCACCTGGAACACGCCGTCGGGTATGCCCGCCTCGGCCAGCAGCGCGGCGAGCTTCAGACTGACCGACGGATCCTTCTCCGACGGCTTCAGGATGAAGCAGTTGCCGCAGGCCAGAGCCACCGGGATCATCCACAGCGGCACCATCAGTGGAAAATTGAACGGCGTGATGCCTGCGACCACGCCAAGAGGCTGACGGATCGACCAGGCGTCGATGCCGGTGCCGACGGCCTCGGTGAACTCGCCCTTCAGCAAGTGCGGGATGCCGCAGGCGAATTCTACGACCTCCAGACCACGCTGCACTTCGCCATCGGCGTCCGACAGGACCTTGCCATGTTCGGCGGTGATCAGGGCGGAGAGTTCGCGGCGGTCGCGCTCCAGCAGCTCCTTCAGTTTGAACATGACACGTGCGCGACGAAGCGGCGGTGTAGCGGCCCAGGCCGGCCACGCGGCAGCGGCGGTGGCGGCGGCCTTGTCCACTTCCGCGGCGCTGGCCAGGGCGACACGGGCGGTAATCTCCCCAGCAGCCGGATTGAACACGTCGCCGAACTTTCCGCTGGCGCCGGCGACCAGCTTTCCACCGATGAAATGGCCGATTTCCCGCATGGTCTGTCCCTCCGCACTGCATTGGAACAGCGGCTTAGGACGATTTAAGCCGCTCGGCCAGTTTGGGGCTGTGGACGCGCAAAAAAAGCTTGACGCGAGCGTATTTCGATATATCTTAGATTTCGCTATATCGAAACCCATACGGAGATTATCGAATGTATGTCCGCCACTCTCATCGTCACGGCCAACACCGCTTCGCCCGTACCGCCGACAACTGGAACGATCTCGGCCTGGCTCGCCGCCACAGTGGCCGGCACGGCCACCGCGGCACCGGCCGCGGCGATCGGCTGTTCGATCACGGCGAGCTGCGCTTCGTCCTGTTGCAGTTGATCGCAGAGAAGCCGCGCCACGGCTATGAGATCATCAAGGCGATCGAGGATCTCGCCGGGGGCACCTACAGCCCCAGCCCCGGCGTCATCTATCCAACCCTGACCATGCTGGAGGAACTGGGCTACGCTGCGCTGACCGAACAGGCTGGCAAGAAGCTCTACGCGCTGACCGAAGGCGGGGCGGCGTTCCTGCGGGAGAACCAGCGAACCGTCGATGTCGTGGTTGCCCGCATGGCCGAGGCCGCTGCGGCTCGCGGTGACGGGCCAGCGCCGCAGATCGTTCGCGCTGTCGAGAACCTGAGGCTGGCGCTTCGCCTGCGCCTGTCGCGTGGCCCGCTGACCGAGGAGCAGATTCGCGCCGTCGCTGCCGCGCTGGATGGTGCGGCCGCGGCGGTCGAGCAGGCTTGACCAGGGTGGCTCGACAGTTCGTGCCCTGGGCGGCGGCGCCCGGCTACGCCATAAGCGGGCAAGCACCCGACTGATGGAGGCCCGCGATGCGCGCTCGCAACCTGGGACTGGCATGCGGCTCGCTGCCGCCTGGCACGCGCAGCAGCATCGCCGATGTGCCGGGCGTGACGGTAGGGCACGCCACGCTGAGTGAAGGCGATGTGTGCACCGGCGTCACCGCTGTTCTGCCGCACGATGGCGACCTGTTCCACGACAAGGTAGTGGCGGCCGCGATTGTGCTGAACGGCTTCGGCAAGAGCGTCGGCCTGGTGCAGGTCAACGAACTGGGCACGCTGGAGACGCCGATCCTGCTGACCAACACATTCGCGGTTGGCGTGTGCGCGACCGCGTTGATCCGGCGAGCGATCGCTGCCAATCCGGAGATCGGCCGGCAGAACTCGACGATCAATCCTGTCGTGCTGGAGTGCAACGACGGTTACCTGAACGACATCCAGGCGATGGCGGTGACCGAGGTGCATGCCGATGCAGCGATCGCAGCGTCAGCGGAGGTATTCGCGGTCGGCGCGGTGGGTGCCGGTACCGGCATGAGCTGCTTCGGGCTGAAGGGCGGCATCGGCAGCGCGTCACGTCGGCTGCGGCTGGATGGCGAAGCCTTTCACCTGGGTGTGCTGGTGCTGGCGAATTTTGGCCGCGCCGGCGATTTGCGGCTACCGGATGGGCGGCGAGTGGACGCGGCGTCACCGCCAATGTCTGAAACCGGCTCCTGCATCATCGTGCTTGGAACCGACGTTCCGCTGGACCATCGCCAGTTGGGACGGGTAGCTCGGCGCGCTGGTGTCGGGTTGGCGTGGTGTGGCTCGTTCTGGGGCAATGGCAGCGGCGATATCGCGCTGGCGTTCACCACGGCGAACCGTGTGCCGCATGTTGCGGATCAGGACCTGCTGGCGCATCGCGTGCTGGCGGAGTGGCGCATCGACCGGCTGTTCCAGGCCGCAGCCGAGACAACGCAGGAGGCGGTACTGGACGCGCTCGCCGGTGCCAACACGACCGTGGGGCGGCAAGGACACCGGCGGGTAGGATTGGCGGAGGTGCTGAAGCAAACTCCGCCATAGCGCTGAGCGCGTCCTTAGCGCGCCGTTGCATCCGCGGGATAGCGATGATCGAACAGGTGCAGGCGGTGGACCAGGCCGTCCAGTCCGAACGCGGTCCCAGTGCGGACGGACATCAGGTAGACCAGCACGCCTGCATGGATCAGGTGGTACTCCATGATGAAGTCTACCGGGCTGTCGACGTACGGGAAGTCCATGTGTGCGCAGTAGTAGGTGAGCATCAGCAGAACGCCGAACGCGCCGCTGACCCTGATCAGCAACCCGGACACCAGTGACAGACCGATCAGCAGGTGGCCCCACTTCACCGCGAATGTCGTGTACGGTTCGATTCCCGGCGCTACGAACGCCGCCAGCACATCGTGGAACGTCTTGGCGAGCCGGTGTGCGTTGACCCAGATCAAGCACGTCGGCCTGGGATGGCGATGAGGTCAGCTCTTGCCTGCGTAGCTCTTAGCCATGCCCTCGGCCGGTTCGGCCTGCGGACCGAACGGCATGATGGGATAGCGCAGGCCGGCCTTCGACAGACCCTGCAAACCGATCACTGCGCGTTGCAGGTCTTCCGGCGGGCAGGCCATCAGCATCTCGTCGTCGGCTACTGCGCCATAGCGGCGTTCGGCGTAGCAGGGAATCGACAGCGACACCTCGCGCGTCTTCAGCGCGTGGCCCCAACTGTCGGCGCAGGCACTCTCGCCGGTGATGGAAAAATCGTAGCGCCTGTAGTTGCGCCATTGCAGGCCATTGATGAACAGGATCATCTGCGCGGGATTGCCGTAGAATAGGCAGATGTCCGGTGGATCGAGCCGAGCTGACCGCAACGGCGCCGCGACCATGCCATGATAGCGGCCCGGAGGCACGCGCGGCATCTGCGCCTGGTGTGCTGCCGCAGCCTCGCGGTTCTCGAACCACACGCCATCCATCTTGCGCCCCGACGTGTAAATCTCGCCTGGCGCATCGAGCCCGATCACGCTGGAGCAGGATGAGAACTCGGGAATGTTCTCGGTGGTGATGCCGAGTGTGAAGCCTGCCATGCGCGCCTGTGTTACGAGCTGACAGGTGGAGAACGTCTTGCCCTTCGGCGGTCGACGCAGACCGGGCACGTTTGCCATCGCTTCGAGGTCCTCGAACAGCTTCATACCGATCGGGAAAGTGCGCAGGCGCAGAAGTTGCGTGAGATGCTCTGCCAGTTCGGCAATCGACTTGGCGTCCAGTTGTGGGGCTTCAGCAACGGCAGGGGCGTCGTTCATGGACGTGTCTCCGTTTGATAGTGGCAGACCAGGTCTTTTAACACCTGTCATCTAACACCTGTCATCGCAAGTTCCACACCGGCCGCTGGCGGCCCAGCGCTGGATGACATCCCAACGCTGGATGCATCGCATTATCGTGCGAGCAGATTGGTTTCTCGTCGGGCCCGTAGCCGGTCCGGTTGCCGGCTTCCTTTGACAGCAGCCCATGTGCCGCGACGCGCGCTCGACCGTGTCCGACAAACGGCGCGGATCTGGCTTGCATCCGATCCGTTGACCGACACGGGACGTGCGTCGCGTGGCCGGGCCTCGCGCGGCCGTCGCGCAGTGCTCAGGCGGCCGCCTTCCGGTTTATCTCCAGCCGTGCATCGACCATCCCGACCGTGTCGTCGAGCACCGCATTCCGCAGGCCCTTCTGTGCCGCGATACTCTGCACCAGCCGATCCACCCGTTCGATGTTCGGCGCGCCCGCGAACAGCGCGCGGGCAGCCGAGGACGGCCGGATCAGGCCATTCGCCGCGGCGGCGTATTTCTCGAACGGCACCAGATCATCCGGCGAAGCGCCAAGCTGCACGCAAAGATCGCGTACCCAGTTGTAGATGGAGCGCGACGCCTCGATGTCGGTGTGTACGGCTTCCTTGATCGACACCGCCGCGTCCTTCCGCACACAGCGATAATTGCCGGTGCACAGCATCGCCCACTTGGCCAGCGGCACGAAGATCGAGTCGTGCACCTTCAGTTTTACCGGCAGATCGATGACGGCATCGCCGGCGTCGAAGCGGATCGCTTCGATCTCGGCCTGCATCTGGCGCATGATCGCGGTGGATTTTTCGGAATCGAAGCGCGCCGCCTTGAAGTTGGTCGGCAGCGTCACCGTCAGCACGTTGATCTTGTCGTCGGGCATGCGGATCGCCTGCGGATCCGGACTGCATAGTGTGAGGCACCCTGGATCGAAGTTTGCCCAGACACTGGCGTCGGTGAAGCAGTGATGCAGACTGTCGGTGTTCAGGCCGGGAATCCGCTTCAGATAGGGCAGCGGCGGCATGTTCATGATCGACATGCATGGCTTGCGCGATTTCGCCACCGCGTCCAGCAGTTCGCGCACGCCCGGCGAGCGGTATTGCGGCTCCTGCATGGCCAGTGCGACCAGGTCGTAGTCGGCTGGATTGATGCCGGCCGGACCGGCGGCCGACAGTTTGCCCGGCAACTTGCGCGAGTCGATCTCGACAGGTGCGGCGCGCCCCTTGATCGGCATGCGCACGCGGATGCCGTCGCTGTTGATTGCCTCCACTTCGGCGGGCAGGCAGATCAGCGTCAGATTATGTCCCGCGAAAAGCAGCTTGCTTGCCAGCAGCGACCCGTAGGACGCGCCCATGATCAGCACATTGTATGTGGCCACTGAACATCAACTCCCTAGTGCTTGATGAAACGGCGTGAGCTGCCGCTTCCCATCGAGACGGAGCTACTGCCCGCCCTGGCGGCAGTCTGGCACAGACCGCCCCACAAGTTAACCGGCGAGGCCTTGACCCCGGGTTCGATGCGCGGCGTTGCTTGCCGCGATGCTGTTATCCCGGCGCAACACGGCCACGCAAAAAAAGTTGATGACCACCGCGCAACCGGATCGTTTCCGATCCGCACCGGCGCGCCAAAGCTGGCAGCGCGCTCAATTGGTCCGGGCCGCCGGCGTACACGGTATGTGCGGAGTGTCGTCGTCCTTTGTGCCGAAGCACACCGGCGTTGCCAAGCACACCGGCGTTGCCGATAGCTTCGAACAGGACGAGGTGGGATTCGCGTTTCAGAAGATCTGGACGACGTGCACGAATGGCGGCATGTGCAGGCAGGACTCCTGGGCGCATGCCGGAGAGGGCAAGGGCGGCGGCGATTCCAGCCCGATGCAGAAATTTGATCGGTCGCCTGCGTGGACCCGGTCCAGGTGCCGCTCGGCATCGCAACAGTCCAGGCTGGCGGCAATCGCCGCTTGGCGCCGATGCAACGCAACATCTCGCTGGTATTGCCCGCAAACAGCGTGATGGTGCCGCAACTCAAGCGGGCGTCCGCCAGCAAGACGACCATCGCATCCATCGTCATGAGCTGCGGACTCAGCGGCCGCGAGAAACTCGGGCTGGCGGACCAGAAGGGCACGAATTTCGTGCCGCACGGCGGTCACTCTGGCCGGATCGGGGACCACGTCGCGTTCGATCTCGTCGCCGCCGACACCGCCCTGCCGGGCACCGGAGCCGCCTGAGTCAGCGCACCTCCACCAATTCGATCGCTTCCCGGCTCGGGCCTTCGATCATCGCCGCGCGCGTGTCGCCAAGTCGGTATGGTTCGGCGAGGAACGTCACGCCCTCCGCGCGCAGTTTGGCGATCCACGCGCCGAGGTCGGCGACGCTCAGCGCGATGTGATCCTGTAACTGGCCGCGCGGACCGACCAGCGGCGTGTCGCCCTGGTTGGCGTACCAGGTCAGCACCACGTCGCCGAATTCGACGCCGGCTCGCGGCGTGCGGAACATGCCTTCACGGTTCAGTGCCGGCCATGTGCGATCGGTGCCGCGCGGCACCTTGCAGTCGGCCTCGGTTGGCGGTGGCCCGGCGAAGCCCGCGCGCGTCGGTGCATTCAGATGTGTCTGGTACCAGAGCAGTGCGCACAAAGGCTCCTCCTGCCAGAGGTGCACGTGGTTGAACCGTTCGGCGGGATAGTTCCCGGCGTACTCGACCAGCGCATTGTCGGGACCGGCCATGTAAGCGAACCCGCCGCCGCCGGGTGGCCGCACGCCCTTGCCGCGCGCGTCGGCGATCTGTGCCCTGGTCAGGCCTAGTACGCCGCCGATATTGGGCCAGGTGTCGCTGCTGACCAGCACCGAGCCGCCTTCGTCGGTCGTGTAGAGCGGCAGCGGTTCGACATCCGCCCGCGCCTCGAAGGTGGCCAGGCTCCTGCGCACATCGGTGACGTGCCAGCCGAAATGCCAGATCGCGCTCTGCGGCCGGGCCGGTGGCGGCGCAGCAACCTTGGTGAACAGCAGCATCACGTCGTTGGGCGACAGCAGGGCCGGGAAGCCAGCCCAGTCGCCCTTGGCACAGCTTGGAAACTGCCGCGTGTACCAGTCGATCGCCGCGTCGGGATTGACTGAGTTCAGATGCAGATGATGGAAACCCGGCGTGGGCAGCATGTCCGACCCCTCCTCTGACGATGGCCAAGGTTAGCCGCATGCCGCGCGCTTCCCAAACTTGCGCCCCGCCCAAACTCCCGCCCCGCCCAAACTTGCGCCCCGCCCAAACTTGCACCCGGCCCGAACTTGCGCCCCGCCCGGGGATCGGCCATCAGTCCGACCTCTGAACACCGAGCACTGATCCCGCCATGCAACGCATCTTCTCCGGCATCCAACCCTCGGGCATCGCCCATCTCGGCAACTACCTCGGCGCACTGCGCAACTGGGTGGCGTTGCAGGATGGCCACGACTGCATCTACTGCGTCGTCGATCTGCACGCGATCACCGAGTGGCAGGATCCGAAGCAGCTCGCGCAGCAGACGCGCGAGATGGCGGCGATGCTGTTGGCCTGCGGCATTGACCCGCGGCAGCACATCCTGTTCGCCCAATCGACGGTACGCGCGCACGCCCAGCTTGCATGGATTTTCAACTGCGTGGCGCGGATCGGCTGGCTGAACCGCATGACACAATTCAAGGACAAGGCCGGCAAGAACCGGGAAAACGCATCGGCCGGCCTGTACGTCTATCCCAACCTGATGGCGGCCGACATTCTTGCGTATCACGCGACCGGTGTGCCGGTGGGCGAGGATCAGCGCCAGCATCTGGAACTTGCCAACGACGTCGCGCAGAAATTCAACCATGACTATGGTGTGGAGTTCTTCCCGCACATCGACTCCCTGATCATGGGTCCCGCGCCGCGCGTCATGAGCCTGCGCGATGGCACCAAGAAGATGTCGAAGTCCGATCCGTCGGACCAGAGCCGCATCAACCTGAACGACGATCCGGACACCATCGCGCTGAAGATCCGCCGTGCGAAGACGGACCCGGAGCCGTTGCCATCGGAACCGCAGGGCCTGGAGAAGCGGCCCGAGGCGCGCAATCTGGTCGGCATCTATGCCGCACTGGCGGGCACCGATCATGCCGGCGTGCTGCGCGAGCATGGCGGCAAGGGGTTCGGTGTGTTCAAGGAGGCGCTGTCGGCGCTGCTGGTCGACAAGCTGCGTCCGATTGCTGCCGAAGCGCAACGCCTGCTGGCCGACCCGAGCGGGGTGGACGCGGTGCTGCGCGACGGTGCCGAGAGAGCCGCGGCGATCGCCGATCCGATCGTGGCGGAAGCGGAGCGGCTGGTGGGTTTTCTGCGGGTGTGAGTGTGGCCTGCACCGATCTTTGGACAGGGGCGGGCAGGTCGTAATAACGACGAGCAGACCAGCCACACGCGAGGGCCCTGCCTTCGCGGGAAACCCTGCTTGGCGGAAAAATACCGTTCTCCCCGCTATTGTGACGGCCAGAAAGCCCAGAGGCCCGGTGCGTGGCAATTGCATCTGACACTGGTCGGCG
>DATKFJ010000294.1:0-6752 GCA_035511435.1 Acetobacteraceae bacterium
CGCGGCGCCGGTCAAGGGCACGGCCAAGCGCCAGGCTGCCAATGGTTGAGTCCGGGCAGATCGGCGATGAGCACGAGTTCCGCATTATTCTCGCGGAACTTGATGCCGCCGCAGCGCGCCTGGCGCCGGACGCGGCGCCAGGCGCGCAATCCGCAACCCTTGCGCAGTACGCGGCGGGCGTGGATCGCGTCGCCGAGGTCGCGGGCGATCAAGGACTTCTGGCATTACTGGACGTCTGCCTGTTGTATCGCCGCGCGCTCGAATCGCTGCTGTCGGGAGCAGATCTCAATGTGGAGATGCTCAAGGCAATCAACGTCTGGCCCGATCTGGTCGGTCTATATCTTCGCCAGCGCGATTTGGCGGCCACGGCCACCGCACTGATCGTGCATCTGCGCAAGCCGTGCTGGAACCTGCAGCTCGACGACGACGACGCACAGGGGCTCAGCGCAGCCTTTGCCGAGCTGTCCGACCACAGCGGTACCACGTCCGGGTTGCTCGACGTCGCGACTGTCGTCGACTGCAGCGACAAAGTCATCGCAGACGATGACCCGGCGTTGGACGGCGGCGCCGATCTGTTTGCGGCCAGTCAGCCCATTGCCGACGCGCCGCCGCTGATGGCGGCCGCGCCACCGGCCGAGCGGCAGTTGTCGCCGGCCGCTTATGAATTGCTCAGTGTCATCGTCAGCGAGCTGCCTGAGGTCGATATCGCCATCGCCATGCTGATGGGCGTGGCGGGCACGCCCGACATCGAGTTCGAAGTCATCGACGAGGCCTTCGCCAACGCGCTCAGTATTCTCGCACGTCTGGGCGCCGCCGCCGATTCGGTCGGCATGGCCGGTCTCGGGCGCATCTGCGCCAGCGCCGGTGCCAACATCGCAGCGCTGCAAGTGGAGAGGAGTGACATGGCGGCGCTGCAGCCAGAGATGTGGACACAGTTCGTACCCGCGGTACGCGCTTATCTTGCGGACCCGCTCGACCTTCGGTCGATTACCGGCCTCGTGGACTTCGCTGCCGACCCCCGGCATCGCGTGCCGCTCGACGGACCGGCCTCCGCAGAGGCCGAAGCACTGCTCGCCGCCCCCGATTTCTCGATACTGGAAGCCGAGGGACCCGCCCGCCCCTCCGTCGCCGCCGACGAAGACGTCTCGCTCGCGATCCCCGAGGATGTCAATCCCGAGCTGCTCGACGGCCTGTTGCAGGAATTGCCACAGCAGACGGAGGAATTTTCCGCCGCCATCCAGCGTATGATTCAAGGCGGCACACTCGACGATGTCAATATTGCGCAGCGCGTTGCACATACGCTCAAGGGTGCCGGCAACACGGTCGGCGTGCGTGGGCTCGCGGAACTGACGCATCATCTCGAAGATGTCCTGTTGGCACTCGCGAGCCACGAGGTGCTGCCGACCCGGACGCTGTCCGAGTCGCTGATGAATGCCGCCGACTGCCTGGAAGGCATGGCGGAATATCTGGCCGGCACCGGCCCCGCTCCGGCGGATCGGCGCCAGGTGCTGCAGAACGTGCTCGACTGGGCCAATCTGATCGACCGCGATGGGCCACCCAGCGACGACCGAATGGCGGCAACCCAGGGATTCGATGCTGCCCTCGTCGAAGCCGATGCGGCGCACACGTCCACGTCCGCAGCCGAACACGCGCCAGAGTCGCTGGCAGCGGCGGCCGGCAGCGGTGTAGAGCGCGACGCCGGCGGCGCCATGCTGCGGGTGCCGGCCCAACTGGTCGACAATCTGCTGCGCATGGTTGGCGAGGCGATCATTCTCTCCAGTCAGCTGCACGATGGGGTGCGCCGCACCCAGCAGCAGGCGCGCTCGATGGAAGACCAGTTCGAGCATCTGCGCCTGCTCGGCGGTGAATTGGAACGGCTCGTCGATGTGGAGGATTTTTCGGCGGCGCCGAGCGCGCAACAACCTTCCAGCGAATTCGATCCGCTGGAGATGGATCAGTACAGCGAGCTGCACACCTACAGCCGGCGCCTGATCGAGGCGGCACTCGACGCGCGCGAAATGGGTCGCGGCGTGATCGGCAATCTTGCGCAGCTCGACGATATGTTGACCACTCAGGAGACTCTGAATCGCGAAACGCAGGAAGGCGTGCTCAATACGCGCCTGGTGCCGGTCAAGTCAATCTTCCCACGCCTGCATCGCAGCGCCCGGCAGGCGTCGCGGCTCAGCGGCAAGCGCATGGAGCTGCGACTGACGGGCGGCGAAACTCTGATGGACAGCGATGTGCTGGCACGGGTAGTCGACCCGCTCATGCATCTGCTGCGAAATTCCATCGATCACGGTTTCGAGCCGCCGGAGACACGAATTGCCAGGGGTAAGAACGCTACCGGCGAGGTCATGCTGGAGTTTGGGCGCGATGGCAACAATATTCTCGTCTCCTGCCGCGACGACGGTGGGGGCCTGGACTATGAGGCGATTCGCAACACCGCTCGCAAGCGCGGACTGCTGGCCGAGGGAGAAGATGCCGGCGAAGAGGCGCTGAAGAATTTCATCCTGCAGCCCAACTTCACGACGCGCGCGCAGGTATCTCAGACTTCGGGGCGCGGCATCGGTTTGGACATGGTCTACAGCCGCGTGGTTGAGCTGGGTGGCTCGCTGACCATGCAGTCGAAAGCCGGCGTCGGCTGTGTCATGGAAGCGCGCTTGCCCGTCACCCTGCTCTCGAGCCACGCACTGCTGGTCAAGGTGGGCACGCAGACGGTGGCGCTGACCACCCGCGGTATCGAGCAGATCGTTCATATCGAAGACGGCGATTTGCGGCAATTCGGTAGCGAGCTGGTATTCCAGTCCAAGGAACAGATTTATGCGGCGCAGGCACTCGATGCGGTGCTGGGCGTTGGCACGGCGCTGGAATACGCTGCACAATTGGCCTTGTATCGCTCGGCACTGATCGTGCGCGCCTCGAACGGCCTGGTGGCGGTGCTGGTCGAGTCGGTGGTCGCCAGCCGCGAGCTGGTCGTCAAGACACTCGGGATCTACATACCGCGCCTGCGCGGCATCGTGGGCGCCACCATCCTGGGCGACGGCAGCGTCACGCCGGTGATCGACGTGGCCGAGACGCTACGCAGTCCAGTCCGCGTTGCCGGCGAGCGCACCACCACCAGCCACGGCATGACCGGCGAACAGACGTTGCTACCGGTCGCGATGGTGGTCGATGATTCGCTGAGCGCACGCCGCTCATTGGCACAGTTGCTGGTGGACTCCGGCTTTAAGGTAGTGACCGCTTCCGACGGCTTGGACGCGGTTGACCAGCTCGACAATAATCAGCCCGACATCATGTTTGTCGATCTCGAGATGCCGCGCATGAACGGCATCGAGCTCACCGCCCATGTGCGTTCGCGCGCCATTACGGCCAAGGTCCCGGTCATCATGGTGACCTCGCGTTCGACCGCCAAGCATCGTCAGCAGGCGGCGGACGCCGGAGTCAATGTCTACCTGACCAAGCCCTTCGCCGAGGAGGCCCTGCTCGACCAGACGCGCATGCTGCTGGGCAACGCATGACCGCGCTGGCGCAGCAATTTCAGGCCGCGCAATACGCGGCGCTCAGCTTCGGGCGCTTCAGGGTGGTCGTGCCGCTGCAGGACCTGCACTCGCTCGAACCGGTGCTCGACGTCGACACGCAGCAGCGAAACGGGCACAGCATTGGCAGCATTGAGTTGCGCGATGGCTGCTCCGCCAGGGTTTACTGCCTGGACGAATTGTTCTCGCTCTGCGACGCGCCGCCGAGTGACCAGCGCATCTGCGCGGTGCTCGACGACGGAGCCGAGGGTCAGCTTTGCCTGGTCTGCGGAACGGTCGAAGCACTGCCCGGCGAGGTGTTGACGGACTTCCCGATGCCGGCCTGCATGACATCCGCCGCCACACCACTGGCTGGATTGGCGCTGTTGGCAGGCCGGGTCGTCGGCCGTACCAGCGGTGCTGCGCTAGCGCAATTCGTTGCCGCTGGCAGCGCCGCCGCCGCTGAGGCCATTTGTGGCGCCGAACAGCTGCTGGACGGAACTCTCGTATGAGCGGCCACGCACAAGGCTGGCTGCTGCGCCTAGGCGGCGGGCTCCACGCGGCGATCGGCGCGCGCGAGCTGCTGTACGTGCTGCCGGACGAGCCGCAACTCCACGCCATCCCGCTGGTGCCGCCGCATGTCCCCGGTGTGCTGGTGTGGGAAAACTTCATCGTGCCAACACTCGACTGCCAGCTGCTGCTGCAGGTTGGCGATGCCGCGGCGGCCGGAACGTCCACCGGACTCAGGTCCCTGCGCAGCATCGCGGCGATCGTGGCGATGGGCAATACGACCGGAGCCCAGGCCAGCACCGGAATCGGCGCGCTGCTGCTGGTGCACGTGCCTGAGCAGATCGAGGTCAGAGACGAACAGGAGTGCGAGCTGCCGCCAGCGCTGCACGCCCTTCGGCGCTTTTTCAGTGCCTGCTTCGAGCATGCCGAGATGGGGCCAGTGCCGATCCTGGATCTGCCGCGCCTGTTCACGGCGCCGTCGGTGCGCAGTAGGCGCGGGCCAGCCATTTTAAACCATTGAGCCGAGGGCGCCTTGAACAAGAACTGCGACAGCAAGAATGCCTCCGAGCGGAGTGAACCGCGCAAGCTCATGGTCATCGACCCCAGCGGTGAAATTCGCGATTTCGTCCGCTACTGTGCCGCGCGCGCATGGGCCAATCTGATCATCACGCCCTATGACTTCGCCAAAGGCCGGCCCGGTCCGGACTTCAATTGGGAGGGCTTCGATCTCATTTTGTTGGAACAGCGCCTGAATATACCGGCCGAGCTGGGTATGACATGGCTGAAGGAGATCCGTGCTCAGCCCGAGACGCCGCCGGTCATCATGCTGGTCGGCGCCCCCTCCGACGATCTGCGCCGGGATGCGAAACGCGCGGGTGCAGCCGCCTTCCTCAGCAAGGATGAAGTGACCCCGAATGCCTTTGTACGCTGCGTCGAGCGCGTGCTAAGCGGCGCGCCGTCAACCGGAGAGACGGCGAGGGTGCCCATGCTGCCCGGGCTGGTGCGCGGCGATGCCAACGGCACACTATTCGTTCCCACACGGTCGGCGGAAGCGGCGGCGCAGGGGGCCAATGCGAACGAATCCGACAAAGAAATTGAGATTTCGGGATACGTCATACAGCGCCTACTGGCGCGCGGCAATATTGCGTCGGTCTACTTGGCCCGCGGCACGGGCGACACGCAAACCGTGGCGCTCAAGATCATGCGGCTGGGTGGACACACTGATCCGCAGGCGCTGCAGCGTTTCATGCAGGAGTATCAACTGATCCGGCGCCTTCAGCACCCGCATGTCATCGCCATCCACGAGCGCGGCTTCAGCGTCGACATGGCCTACATCGCGATGGAGTACTGCGCCGGCGGCGACCTCAAGTCGCGCATCCGACAGGGCATCTCCCCGGCACAGGCGCTGGATTACATGCGACAGATCGCGCTGGCGTTGAAGGCGGTACACGCATGCGGCATCGTGCATCGCGATCTGAAACCCGCCAACGTGCTGCTGCGCGATCCCTATTCACTGGTACTCACCGACTTTGGCATCGCCAAGGACCTGGAAGCGAATCTGCGGCTGACGATGGTCAATTCCATACTCGGCAGTCTCTACTACGTCAGCCCCGAGTCGATTCGGCACGATAAACCTGATCATCGCTCCGATTTCTACGGTGCCGGCGCCATTTTCTACCAGATGCTGACCGGCATCCCGCCGTACAAGGCCACCACCGTGACCGCGATGCTGGAGGCCCACGCCAATGCGCCGATTCCGCGCTTGCCCGCCCCGCTCGCTGTTGCGCAATCGCTGATCGATGGCTTGCTGGCCAAAGATCCCGACGATCGGTTCCAGAGTGCCGACGACTTGTTGGACGGCATTGCCTGGATCGCAAAACAGTCGGGCTGGGTACAGCTCACACCGGACCGGGCAGTAACCTCACTGGCGGCGGCAACGGCCAGATGACGGGTCCGACCATTGAACACAGCCGAAGGAGCAACGAGCCCATGAGGACCAAGCAGCAATCAGGCTTCCGAGTAACGGTTGATTACCGCGATCCGCGCGCATGCTAACCGTCACGCTGCTAGGAGTTCCGGAACCCGAAGCGCAGCGAATTCAGCGAGTGCTGATAGCAGGCCAGGCGCGAGGACTGCCGTATGCGCTGAGCGATAACCCGGCCGCGGCGGGAACCCGTTGCGTCATCGTCGTCAATGCCGACGACTCCACTGCTGCGCGGGCCTGGCAGGCCCTGAAGCGGGCACGCGACGATCTGGCCGGCATCTCGGTGTCAGCACAGCCCGATGTGCGCGCCTGCAGTGGCGACTACACATTGCGGCGTCCGATCCTGGGGCTGGAGCTGATCCGGGCCCTCCAAGAAATCGCCGCTGGCCAAAGCACGCAGGTCGGGCAGGTTGCTACACGTGCGTCTGATCGCCTCGGCGAGGCGATGCCGGCAAGTTCGCGGGCACGCCCGGAGAAGCCCGCGCGGGCCACGGACACGCCGGAACAAGCGCGGGCCGCCGGCCGACTGCGCCGTGGGTCCGGGCAGTTCAGTGGCCGCGCGCTGGTGGTGGACGACAGCGCCACCATCCGCCGACAGCTACAACTGGTTCTGGGTGACCAGGGCGTGGAAGTGGAGGTGGCGCAGAACGGCGAGCTGGCGCTGCAACTGCTGAGCACACGCGAATTCGATATCGTGTTGCTAGATGTAGTGCTGCCGGGTGCCGACGGTTATCAAATCTGTA
>DATKFJ010000295.1:0-7855 GCA_035511435.1 Acetobacteraceae bacterium
GCTTACTGCTACCTGCGCACCCATCTGCGCGTTGTGCGCCTCTTTTCCGATCCCCACCAGCAGGGCGATCGCGATGGCAACGATGCAGGCCGTGCCTGCCAGCGCCAGGGCATAATTGCCGCCCGTGCTGGCAGCGATCGCACTTTGTATCGTCGCATTGGCAGAGGCCAGCAGATTGCCGAGTTGGTAGGTGACGCCGGGGAATGTCCCGCGAATCTCCGGTGGTGACAGCTCATTCAGATGCACCGGGATCACCCCCCATGCGCCCTGTACGAACAACTGCATCAGGAACGCACCGACTGCCAGCATCATTGGCGTGGTGGAAAATACCCATAGCGGAATCACCGGCACGGCGAGTACAGCCGCGATGACAATGGCAACGCGACGGCCAATCCGCTGAGACAGCGCGCCAAACGCAAGGCCACCCAGCATGGCGCCGATGTTGTAGACGATGGCGATCTCGGAGACCTGCGCCGTGTCCAGCTGATGCTGTACCTTAAGGAACGTCGGATATAGATCCTGCGTGCCGTGACTGAAGAAATTGAAGGCCGTCATCATGATGATCGCATAGATGGTCAGGCCGACATTTCGGCGCAGCACCTGCCAAATCGGCGCGCGCTGCTGTGCGACGGCGCGTTGCTCCCAATCCGGGCTCTCTGGCACGGATCGGCGGATATACAGCACCAGCAGCGCCGGCGCAGCACCCAGCATGAACAGGCCACGCCAGCCAACATGCGGGTAGGCAATCCAGTACATGATCGATGCCAGCAAGTAACCGCTGGGATAACCCGCCTGCAGCAGTCCCGACACGGCGCCCCGCCACCGCGGCGGAATTGTTTCCATCGTCAGCGAAGCGCCGACCCCCCACTCTCCACCCATCGCTATCCCGAACAGCGCCCGCAGGATAATGAACACCGTCAGGCTGGGGGCGAAGCCGGATGCAAACTCCAGGATCGAGTACAGCAGGACGTCGATCATCAACGTGGGACGGCGACCGAAGCGGTCGGCAGTGCGGCCGAAGATCCAGGCGCCGAGAGCGCGCATCGCCAACGTCAGCGTGATAGCCCAGGTGACCGCGGTGATGCTGGTGCCGAATTCCTTGGCGATGTCCGTCAGCACGAACACCATGATGAAAAAATCGAACGCATCCAACGTCCAGCCCAGATAGGCTGCCGCCACCACATGCCGCTGCTGCGTCGGAGTTGCCGCCACCGTCGCCCCTCCCTCGGTGCCGGGAACAACGTATCGCCATCGCGAACAGTTGCAAACGTGGTGTCGGATAATCCGCGGTCGGCTGTGCTTGAACAGTGCCGCCGGCGCGGCGCTTCCGAGTACCGCCAAGCCAATGCTCAGCGCAGCGCCTGCCGACGAAGAATTCGTAGCTGACATTCTTCGCCCGGCCTCGGGCACCGTATGGACCTGACACGGATCGTCACATCTTCAGGAGCCGGAGCGTGGCCTTCGCACGCCCGCGGCCACATTGCGTTAAGCCGATGAAACCGAGGAGCTGACAATGCCACGCGGCGACAAATCCAAATACACCGACAAGCAGGAACGCAAGGCCGACCATATCGCGGATAGCTACGAATCGCGCGGCGTGTCCGACAAGGAAGCCGAGAGGCGCGCGTGGGCGACCGTCAACAAGGAGAGTGGCGGCGGCAACAAGAGCGGCTCCGGTCGCGGCAAACGGGACACTCACGTCTCGGCGAAGAAGGGTGGGCGCATCGGCGGCAAGGCAGTCGCATCACGCCCCGCGGCGGCACGTTCGGCTTCAGCCAAGAAGGCCGCGGCAACACGCAAACGCCGCGCCGCGCACTGAACGCCTGAGCGGTTAAGCCGCGCTTTCGTTGTGCCCGGGCAGCGTGATGGTCAGCATCAGCGCGCTAAGGCTCTTGCCGTGCGGGTCGATCGCGAGCGAACGAGTGACGCCGCCGCCCAGGGCATTCTCGATGACAAAGTTCAACGCCCGCAGTTGCGGCAACTCATAGCGACGCACCGGTCCCGGTGTGAGGTGGCCGAAATGCGCCTGCACCCGTTCGGCCGTCAGTTCACGTTGCAGTACCCGCCAACCTGCGTCGTCGTAGGCAGTGACGGAGATGTTGGACGTATTGCCCTTGTCGCCGGCACGGGCATGAGCGAGGTCATAGACCCGGATGCTCATGCGCCGCACTCCATGACGACTTCCGGCTTCACCCAGTCGCGCGGGACAAGCACCGATTTCACCGCCAGGATCTGCCTGGCTCCGAAATTGATGCCACCACCAGCGCCGGCGGGGCCTTGCATGTGCAGGCTGCGGACTTCCGCGCCCACCGCTTCCGCTGCCTGCCTGTCCTGCGTCCGAACGGCTATGCGCATGCGCACCTCGTACGGTTCCGGGCAGAGGTTCGCGTCGTTGCCGTGCAGCGAATTCATGCCGATCAGATCGACGCGCATTTCGTCGTAGGCAAGACCGCGGCGACGCAAGCGTTCCTTCACCACCTCGATTCCCAGTTTAGCGCGAGCCAGCGCATTGATGCCGGCAAAGCCCATCTCGCCCGATCCCATGTAGCCGTCGAAATAGCCCACAACGACCTTGTAGGTCGGCGTGCGCGGTTTGCCCCGTGCGCCGGACAACGCGACGCGATCCTTTGCGACCTGACGAAATGTCACGGCGGAGGCGTCCAACACGCAGTCAGGCGTGATATACGCACTGGGATCGTGCATTTCGTAGAGCAATTGTTCAGTACACGTGGCGATGTCGAGCCGCCCGCCGGAGCCAGGGGTCTTGGAAACTTCGACACGTCCGTCCGACCACACATCGGCCAGCGGATAGCCCAGGCCCGCGAGATCCTCGACCTCCTTCTTGCCCGGATCGGCAAAGCAGCCGCCGGTGAGTTGGCCGGAACATTCCAGCAGATGGCCGGCGAGTGTGCCGTTGGCAAGCTTGGGGTAGTCATCGTACGACCAGCCAAATGCGTGCAGCATAGGACCGAGAAACAGCGCCGGATCGGCGACGCGTCCGGTGATGACCAGATGGGCACCGGTGGCCAGGCCCTGCGCCACCACATCCGCGCCGAGATAGGCATTGGCCGACGCCATGCGCGGCAATAGCGATTCGAGCGGTGCGCCATCCTCCATCAGCGGCAGCTCTGGATGCGCACGCATGATGTCAGTGACTTCGTCGCCCTGCACCACGGCGCATGCATAATCCGGGCAGCCCCAGTCGGACGCATGTTTGCGCAGGATGCGCGCGGCACCCATCGGGTTGGCTGCCCCCATGTTGGTGACGATCATGATGCCGCGTTGCAATGCCGGCGGCATGATCGCTTGCATGCGTTCCAGCAGCACCGGCGTGTAACCCTTGGTTGGATCCTTGGCACGATCGAGCGTTTCGCGGGCGATGGTCCGCTCGGCAAGGCATTCCATGACCAGATAATCCAGTTGGCCACGTTCGACGATCTCCACACCGGGCGGAATGCGGTCGTCGGCAAAGCCGGCGCCGCAACCGATTCGGATCTTGTCACGCGCCATGACATCACTCATCGATATTTCCGCCTGGATAGCTGCCTTCGCCGGTGTGACGAGGCAAGCGAGCTGCTTGTAATTCGAGTAGCGATCGCCCGGCCACTGTTGGCAACGCCATTCAGTCGGTTGCGTTCAAGCGTGGTGCGATAGCAAGTTTGGCGTTTCGGCGTCTGCCGCTGCCGGGTCGATCGACGGCAACCCCGCTGCTGCAGACCCATTACGCTTCCAGTGCCTCTCGCACCGCCGCCAACGCCGCATCAGCCTGGGCGCCATTTGGGCCGCCAGCCTGCGCCATGTCTGGCCGACCGCCGCCGCCCTTGCCACCCACTGCGACCGATGCCGCCCGTACCAGCTCCACCGCGTTGAACCGTCCCGTCAAGTCTGCCGACACCCCGACCACAATGCTCGCCTTGCCCTCCGATGTAGATACAAGCGCCACCACACCGGAGCCGATCTGCTTGCCGATCGCATCCGCCAGTCCCTTGAGATCCCGCGCCGGCATGTCGCCCAGATTGCGCGCGGCGAGCTTCACGCCGTTCACCTCCTGCACCTCTGACGCACTGGCGCCGGTTGCAGCCTTCCGCTGCAACTCGGCGACCTGGCGTTCCAGCTTCCGCCGATCCTCCAGCAGCGCGCCGACACGCTCGGCGGCGTCGGCAGGGCTGGCGCGCAACGCACCGGCTACATCGTTCAGCCGACGCTGCGTCTCGGCCACCAAAGCCTCGGCGTACGCGCCGGTCACCGCCTCGATGCGCCGCACGCCGGCGGCCACCGCACTCTCGTTGACAACCTTGAAATAGCCGATGTCGCCAGTGCGTCGCACATGCGTGCCGCCGCATAGCTCGATGGAATATGCTGCCTTGTTGCCTTCGCCGCCGCCCATCGATACGACGCGCACCTCTTCGCCATATTTCTCGCCGAACAACGCCATCGCACCCAATTCCACCGCGGCATCCGGCGTCATCAAACGCGTCGTCACCTCAGTGTTCTCGCGAATGCGCGCGTTCACCTCCGTCTCCACCCAGGCGATATCGTCTGCCGTCATCGGCCGCGGCTGCGACACGTCGAAGCGCAACCGGTCGGGCGCGTTCAGGCTGCCCTTCTGCGCGACATGCGTGCCCAGCCGCCGGCGCAGCGCCTCGTGCAGCAGATGCGTGGCCGAGTGATGCGCGCGGATGTCAGTGCGGCGCACATGATCGACCGCCGCCAGCACCGCGGTGCCGACGCGCGCCTCGCCCGCCTCGATCCGCCCAAGATGCACGAACAGATCGCCCAGCTTCTTCTGGGTGTCGGTGACGACAATGCGCAGGCCATCCGCGCCGGAGATCACCCCGGTATCGCCGACCTGACCGCCGCTTTCGGCATAGAACGGTGTCTGGTTCAGCACCACCGCCACCTCGGCGCCGACCGCCGCGGCAGCGACCGGTGCGCCGTCCACCACCAATGCAAGGATTTCCGCTTCTGCGCTCTCGGTCGAATAGCCGAGAAATTCCGAAGCGCCGAACTTCTCTTTCAACTCGAACCAGACGCGCTCGGTGGCAGCCTCCCCGGAGCCGGACCACGCGGCGCGGGCACGCGTTCGCTGCTCGTTCATCGCCGCTTCGAACCCGGGAAGATCCACCTCGCGCCCCTGTTCGCGCAGCGCGTCCTGTGTAAGGTCGAGCGGAAAGCCGAACGTATCGTACAGCCGGAACGCCACGGCTCCCGGCAGAGGCTGACGATCGCCTAGCCGCGTCGTTTCTTCGCCCAGCAAATGCAGCCCGCGTTCCAGCGTCTGGCGGAACCGCGTCTCCTCCAGCAGCAGCGTCTCGACGATCAACGCCTCGGCGCGCACCAGCTCGGGGTACGCGGCACCCATCTGACGCACCAGCGCCGGCACCAGCCGGTACAGCAGCGGTTCGCGCGCACCCATCATGTAAGCGTGGCGCATGGCACGCCGCATGATCCGGCGCAGCACATAGCCACGGCCGTCATTCGCTGGCAGCACGCCATCGGCGATCAGGAACGCGGAGCTACGCAGATGGTCAGCCACCACGCGGTGGCTGACCCGCCATGGCCCGTCGGGGTCCTGGCCGGTGGCCTCGGCACTTGCCAGGATCAACGCGCGCAGCGTGTCGGTGTCGTAATTGTCGTGCTTGCCCTGCAGGATGGCGGCGAAACGCTCCAGTCCCAGGCCGGTGTCGATGGAAGGCCGCGGCAGCGCGACGCGCGTGCCGGGCGGCCCTTCCTCGTATTGCATGAACACCAGGTTCCAGATCTCAACGAACCGGTCGCCATCCTCGTTCGCAGAGCCGGGCGGCCCGCCGGGAATCGATGGGCCGTGGTCGTAGAAGATTTCCGAACACGGGCCGCAGGGACCGGTGTCTCCCATGCGCCAGAAATTGTCCGCTGTCGCGATGCGGATGATCCGGTCATCCGGTAGCCCCGCGACCTTGCGCCAGATGTCCGCCGCGGCATCGTCCTCGGAATAAACGGTGACCGTCAGCCGATCCTTCGGCAGTCCGAACTCCTTGGTCACCAACTCCCATGCATAGGGCATGGCCAGCTCCTTGAAATAATCGCCGAAGCTGAAATTTCCCAGCATTTCGAAGAAGGTATGGTGCCGCGCGGTGTAGCCGACATTGTCCAGATCGTTATGTTTGCCGCCGGCGCGCACGCATTTCTGCGCCGAGGCGGCCCGCACGTAGGGGCGCTTCTCCTGGCCCGTGAACACGTTCTTGAACTGTACCATACCGGAGTTGACAAACATCAGCGTCGGGTCGTTGCGCGGTACAAGCGGCGAGCTTTCGACCACCTGGTGCCCGTTGCGGGCAAAGTAGTCGAGGAAGGCGGCGCGGATGTCGTTGCTGCTGGCCATGGCGGCGGGCTCTGTTCCAGGAATGGCGAAGACGCAGGAAGTAGCGCGGTGCCCGGCACCTGTCACCTTGGCCCAGCTGCTTGCCCGGCAGCGGTCGGTCCGCCTGGACGCACGCCGCCAGGCACGACCCGGTCGCCACGCAAGGACCTCCCGGCGCGGGCTGCCACGTGACCGACGGCAATTGCCATATGCGACCGCTGCTATGCGTCATCCTGACTGGCATCTGCTCCTGCCGGAGCGCGATGAAACGGCGCGCCCGGTTCGCGTGCGCGCCCAGCCGGTGGAGGTAAGCGACCCACAGCGGCAGCGCGGCCTGCTCGCACGGTCAGTGCATGCGTTTGCTCGATTATTTTCCCGCCACGACACTTGAAGCGAGATCGGCACAAGCGGAACGATGGGCGCGCCCAAGCTCAATCGGCGTTTTCGTCAGCCCGATCATCACCGCCGATACGGTGCCGGCAGCAGCGCATGCACCGACTGCTTCATCAGCCCAGCCGGCCCGTGAATGATGACCAGCGCATCGGCACAATGGTCGAGGAACATTTCGCGGCAGGCCCCGCAAGGCGGCACGACGGCCAACTCACGATCGGCCTCGTCGGGTTTCGGATGCCGCACCGCCACAGCGCACTCAATCCTGCCGTCGCCCTCCAGCAACGCCCGGCCAAGCGCCACCGCCTCGGCGCACACCGAGAGCCGTCCCACCGTTGCGCCAAGATGCAGCCCGGTCCAGATGCGGCCATCGCGCCCACGGATCGCCGCGGCCACGGTGTGCCAGAATGGTCGGTAATGCCGCGCCAGCACATCGTGCGCCGCGGCAATCAGGTCGTGATCCGCTGCTGACAGGCTCAGTCCCGGCGACGCCGCATCATTCAGCCGCTTCGGCCTCCTCGACCTCATCCAGTGTCGATAGCATGGAGTTCGCCACCACGCCCGACTGATCACGCACGCGCTTCTCGATCGCCTCGGCCATCTCGGGGTGATCGCGCAGGAACTGCTTGGCGTTCTCCCGGCCCTGGCCGATTCGCTGGCTGTCGCAGCTGAACCAGGCACCGGATTTTTCCACCACGCCCACCTTCGCACCCAGATCGATCAGTTCGCCCACCTTGCTGATACCCTCGCCGTATATGATGTCGAACTCGACCTGGCGGAACGGCGGCGCCAGCTTGTTCTTCACCACTTTTACGCGCGTCTGGTTGCCCACCACCTCATCGCGCTCCTTGATCTGGCCGATCCGCCGGATCTCCAGGCGAAGCGAGGCATAGAACTTCAGCGCATTGCCGCCGGTCGTGGTCTCCGGATTGCCGAACATCACGCCGATCTTCATGCGGATCTGATTGAGGAAGATCAACATGCACTTGCTGCGCGAAACGCTGCCGGTGAGTTTCCGCAGCGCCTGGCTCATCAGCCTTGCATGCAGGCCCATGTGGCTGTCGCCCATCTCGCCTTCCAACTCGGCTCGCGGCACCAGCGCGGCGACGCTGTCCACCACCAGGA
>DATKFJ010000296.1:0-13650 GCA_035511435.1 Acetobacteraceae bacterium
CGCGTGCACCGGCCTGGCGCCCTGCATCAGTGCCGCACAGGCGGCAGGGGTGGCGAGATCCGAGACGGCCGTGAAGATGCGCGTGCCGCCGAGCGCGGCCTTCGCTTCATCGAGCCGCGCGGCATCGACATCGATCAGCAGGATATGCGCGCCCTGATCCAGGAAGGCGCGTGCCGTTGCGACGCCGATGCCGCCGGCGCCACCGGTGATGACGATGCGCTTGCCCGCGAATTCCGCCATGTCACACGACCGGGCCGGCCAAGTGCTGCTTGTAGGCAGGGCGCTGCAGCAACCGGTCATACCAGGCGCGCAGATGCGGCACGTCCGGACGGTCGAAATCCATGTTGAACCAGCGATGCAGATGTGGACCCCATGGGATGTCGGCCAACGTCAGCACGTCCCCGGCAAGGTAAGGGTGTTTGGCAAGCTGCGCCGACACCATGCCCCAGATGCGCGCCGCATCCTCGATGCCCTGCTTGATCGCCGCCATGTCGCGCTTATCCTCCGGGGTGCGCACCAGGCCCCAGAACACCACGCCGATGGGCCGGTTCAACAGCGTCTGCTGCGCATCCATCCAGCGGTCGATGTTGGCGCGCTCGTGCGGGCCCTGCGGCCACAACTTGGAGTGCGGTGCGTGCGCGTGGCACAGGTAACGGCAGATCGCGTTGCTCTCCCACAGCGTGAAATCGTCTTCCTGGAGGGTGGGCACCAGACTCGTGGGGTTCATCACGCGGTATTCCGGCGTGTCGGTCTTGCCGAATGAGCCACCGACATCGATGCGCTCGTAGGGCAGCTGCAGTTCCTCGAGCGTCCAGATCGCCTTCATCACGTTGCTGGATGTGGCGCGACCCCAAAGAATACGACGCATGTTGCTTCTCCCGAATGCTCCGACCAGCATGAACCTAGGCCGCGTCACAGGCAGCGGCAACTTGCGCGGTCGCTCGAAGCAGGGCACATCGCTCACATGACGCTATCCAACATCCGCGGTGTCGCCCTGTTGAGTGCGCTCGCCGCCGGATTCGCGCTGGGGCTAGCGCTCGCCTCGGAGAAGTTTGGCGGCTTGGTGCCCTGCGCCCTCTGCTTGCTGGAGCGCTGGCCCTACCGAGTGGCGATCGTGCTCGCACTGTTGGCTCTGGTCGTGCCGCATCGTTTCACGCGGCTGCCGTTGATGCTGGTGGTATTGTCGATGCTCGCAGCCGTGGTGCTGGCTGCCGTGCATGTCGGCGTGGAACGGCACTACTGGCCGAGCCCGCTGCCGGAATGCGCCGCACCGCGGTTTACCGGCGGATCGATCGCCGACCGCCTGGCGCACATGCCCGCCAAACCGGGAAAGCCTTGCGACGACCCAACGTATCTGATTCCGGGCCTGCCGGTATCGATGGCGGCAATGAACTTTCTGTACGCTCTGGCGTTCGCGGTAGTACTCGGCGGCTTGCTGTGGCGCGATCGGAGGAACACACCTTGAACGAACCGCGACGTCGGCTGCCCGGCGATCCCCCACAGGGGGCCGCGGTGGCACGAATGCTGCGCGTGGACCACGCCGGCGAGTACGGCGCGGCGCGTATCTATGCCGGCCAGCTCGCGGTGTTGCACCGAAGCGACACGGCGCCAGTGCTGCGCGAAATGCAGGCACAGGAAAAGCAGCATCTGGATCGGTTCGCCGATCTCATTGTGCGGCGCCGCGTGCGGCCGACCGCGATGCTGCCGCTGTGGCACCTGGCCGGTTTCGCTCTCGGCGCGGCGACCGCTGCGTTGGGCGAACACGCGGCGATGGCCTGCACCGTGGCGGTGGAGGAAGCCATCGACGCGCATTACGCCCACCAGATCGCGGTACTCGACGACAGCGAGGATGAGCTGCGCAACACGCTGGTGCGATTCCGCGACGATGAATTGCAGCATCGCGCGATCGGCCTGCGGCATGGCGCAGAGCAGGCGCCCGGCTATCGGCTGCTGTCGGCCGCGATCAAGGCCGGCTGCAACGTGGCGATCCGGATCAGCGAGCGACTGTAGTCCGGCCAAAACGAGGGAGCCTAATGGCGCAGGCGCCAGCCAGGATCGAGCGGCTTGTGATACGCGGCATTGATCTCGAGGTGCTGCGCAAGGGCGAAGGTCCGCCGATCCTGCTGCTGCACGGACTGCGGACGGTCGATCCGCAGGCGCCGTTCCTCGATCTGCTGGCCGGGCACGAGATCATTGCGCCATCACATCCCGGCTTCGGGCACTCTCCGCGACCGGCCGACTTCGACTCGATTTACGATCTTACGCATCTGTATCTCGATCTGCTTGATGCGATACCGCACGAAAAGGCAACTCTGCTCGGGTTCTCGTTTGGCGGCTGGCTGGCAGCCGAGATTGCCGCAACGGGCAGTCATCGGCTGGACCGCCTCATCCTCGTCGATCCGTTGGGCGTCAAGCTGGGCGACCGGGAGAGCCGCGATATCCTCGATCTGTTCAACACGTCACCCGCGGAAGTGCAGCGCTGCACATGGCATGATCCGGCGAAGTGGGCACCCGACTTCAACACAATGTCGGACGATGCGCTGATTGTGCATGCACGGAACCGGGACGCACTTTGCCTCTATGGCTGGCAGCCGTTCATGTACAACCCAAAGCTGCCACGCTGGCTGTCGCGCATTGCCGTGCCGACTTTGGTGCTGTGGGGCGCGAGCGATCGCGTGGTGACGCCGGAGTACGGCCGCGCCTACTGCAATCTCATTTCTGGTGCGGAATTCGAGCTGATTGAACTGGCCGGCCACCATCCGGAGATCGAGCAGCCGGAGGCATTGGCTGCGCGTATCGCCGCGTTCCTCGGTTGACCTCTAAGCGGGCTGACAGCGACCATCCATCACGCGCTGCCAGTGGATGGTGTTCCTGGTCGCCTCTCTCGGCAGGTCGCCAAGGCGGTTTCGGAGGACCGCTGGCAAGAGGTTGTTAAGAAATCGTTCGCTACCCTGGTGACGGCAGGGGTCCTGTGCGACCCGCTTTGCATGGGCTCGCTTTGCATGGGCCCGCTTTGCATGGGCCCGCTTTGTATGGGGATGAAAACCATTGAGCAATTGCAGTCGGACCATCGCATTTGCCGGCATCACTCGGAGACAGCCCTCACCCCGTCATTCTTGTGACGGCGAGCATGACGGTCGTCCCAAAAGTCGCATTGTTGGTTACTACCTTGCAACGGCGCTACTTTTCTTGCTGCTGCCCGGTTTCGCTGCCGCGGCGGAGCTCAAGCTGACCACGTGGAATCTCGAATGGCTTACGGATCGTCAGGAAGGCGACCGCGAACTTCCGCCCGATGCACATCCGAAAAAGTCGGAGGACATCGATCGGCTCCGCGGCTATGCGACCGAACTCAATGCCGATGTGATCGCCATCCAGGAAGTGGATGGTGCCGCCGTCGCCGCGCGCATCTTCACCAAGGACAAGTACTCCATCCATATGAGCCGCGATCACGTGCTGCAACGGGTCGGCCTGGTGGTGCGACGAGGCATTCACTACACCGTCAATCCTGATGTCATCGGCCTGAACATCGACCACCACTTGCGAAGCGGCGTCGACATCACATTGGATCTGCAACCGTCGCCACTGCGCATCATTGCGGTGCATCTCAAGACCGGCTGTTTCGATCAGCCGATCGACGGCTCAAAGCGCAAAAACTGTGAAGAGCTGCAACAGCAGGTGGCGCCGCTGGCTGATTGGATCACCGCGCGTCGAGCCGAAGGGGTTGCGTTCGCGGTAATCGGCGACTTCAACCGTCACATGAACGCGCACGACCAGTTCCTGGCGGCGCTGAACCAGGCCGCGCCGCTGGTTCGCGCCGACGATGGTCACACCAGCCCATGTTGGGGCGGCGAGGAATTTATCGACCACATCATCCTGGGCGGCGCGGCGCGCGATTGGCTGCAAGCCGACTCGCTGCGCGTTCTGACCTATCGTGAGACTGGCGATGAGTGGAAGGAACGCCTGTCGGATCATTGTCCGGTATCGGTGCGCTTGCACGTCCCCGACTGAGCGCGTTGAATGCGCGCCGGACGGAAGGAGGCGCGGCATGAAGATCACCGGCATCACCACCAAGGAATTTCGCTGGCCACGTCACAAGCCAATCGCCAACGGCAAGCACACCTACACGCACGTGACCTTCGCCGTGGTGGAAATCGAGACCAGCGAGGGCATCACCGGCATCGGCCTGGGCGGCGGCGGTGAGATCGAGCGAGCCACAGTCGCGCGACTGACCCCGATGCTGATCGGCGAGGATCCGATCGACGTCGAGCGGCTATGGCAGAAGATGTGGGAACCCAAGCTGATCGGCCGCCGCGGCCTGACCACGCGCGCGATCTCCGCGATCGACATCGGGCTATGGGACATCCGCGCGAAATTCGCCAACCTGCCACTATACAAGCTGCTCGGTGGCTTCCGCGATCGCGTGCCGACCTACATCGCCGGCGGCTATTATGAGGAGGGCAAAGGCCTGCGCGAACTCGCGCGCGAGATGGAAGACAACGTGCGCATGGGCGCCAAGGCGGTCAAGATGAAAATTGGCGCGGTGCCGATCGCCGAGGACGTTGCACGAGTGCGCATGGCGCGCGAAGCGGTGGGTCCGGATGTGAAGCTGATGGTCGATGCCAACTGCGCCTATCGCTATTACGAAGCGATCCAGATCGCCAAACGGATGGAGCAATACGACATATTCTGGTTCGAGGAGCCAGTGGCGCCGGACGACTATGATGGCCACCGCAAGCTGGCCCAGGCCACCAGCATTCCGATCGCGACCGGCGAGAACGAATATACCCGTTATGGATTTCGTGACCTGATTCGCAATGACTGTGCGGCGATCCTCAACGCGGATGCCAAGGTGCTGGGCGGCGTTACCGAGTTCATGAAGGTAGCGGCATTGGCGCAGGCGCACGATCTGGACATCGCGCCGCACGGTTCGCAGGACATCCACGTGCATCTGGTTTCCGCGATCTCCAATGGATTGATCCTGGAATTTTATCGCGACACGGTCGATCCGATGTGGGGGCGCGTGTACCGGCATACGTTGACGCTGAACGACGATGGCACGGTGAGCCCACCCGACGTGCCGGGCATCGGCGCAGATCCGAACTACGACACGCTGGCCCAATATCGTACCGCCTGAAACGACGGAAGGACCCCCAATATGGCGAAAATCCTGATCATCCACGGCGCTGGCATGAACATGCGCGGCAAGGTGCAGACCGAGATATTCGGCAAGATGACGCTGCCGGAGTACGACGAGAAGATCCGAGGCTATGCATCCGAACTGGGCGTCGACATCGAGATATTTCATTCGAACATCGAAGGTGAGGTCGTCAACAAGCTGTATGACGCGAACGATCGCGGCATTGACGCGGCGATCTTCAACCCCGCCGGCTTTTCGCGCGGCTACCCGGCACTGACAGCGGCGATCGGCCAGGTGAAATTCCCGACCATCGAGGTGCATATTTCGAACCCGGTGCGCCGCGGCCCGATTTCCGACACCGCGACGGTGAGCCAAGGCATGGTCACCGGGTTCGCTGTCGCCGGATATTATCTCGCGCTGCGCGGATTGCGCGACATGCTGGCGAAATAGACCAGGCAACCCGCTCGGTTTTTGGCGACGAAGCCTGTAAGGCTACATCCGGCTCGGCAACCAGATGGCCAGAATTGGAAATACAATCAGGATTGCCAACCGTAGGATATCCGTAATCACGAACGGGATCACGCCAAGGAAGATCGTCGAAAAGTTCACGTCCTTCACGACGGTCTTGATGACGAAGACGTTCATTCCGACAGGCGGATGGATCAATCCCAACTCCACCGTCATAACGATGATTACGCCGAACCAGATCGGGTCGAACCCAAGTGAGGTAATGACCGGAAAGATGATCGGTACCGTCAGGATGATCATCGCCATGGCGTCCATCAGGCAGCCGAGAACGAGATACATCAGCATGATCAGCACCAGCACGCCGTAGCGACCGAAGCCAAGACTGGTGACAAATTCCGTCACCTTCTGCGGCGTCTGCGTCACCGTCAGGAAGTAGCCGAACAGGATTGCGCCGATCAGGATGGTGAACACTGCGGCAGCGGTGCGGGTGGCCTGAAGCAGCGACGCCAGTAAGTCGGCGCGCGACAGGCGCCGTCGTGCGACGCCGATGATGAACGCACCGCCGGCGCCCATGCCGCCGGCTTCGGTCGGCGTGAAAAGGCCGCCATACAGCCCGCCAATGACAAACATGAACAGCAGCAACGGCGCCCAGACCTCGCGCATCGCCTGCCATTTCTCGGCCCACGAACTGCGTGGTGATGTCGGCAGGAAGCCTGGGCGGACCGCGCCAATGATCGCAATCGTCGTCATGTACATCGAAACCGCGAGCAGTCCGGGAATCACGCCCGCCATGAACAGCTTGCCGATGTCCTGCTGGGTGATCAGACCATAGACCGCCAGCACGATCGACGGCGGGAACATCGCACCAAGCGTGCCGCCGGCGGCGATGACGCCGGTGGCGAACGATTGCGGATAGCGATACAGCCGCATCTCGGGATAGGCGACGGTCGAAAAAGTCGCAGCGGTGGCGACCGAAGAACCGCTGATCGCAGCGAACCCCGCGCAGGCCGCGATCGTGGCGATGCCAAGACCGCCACGCAGATGGCCGACAAACTTGTTGGCCGCCTGGAACAGCTCGCGACTCATGCCGGAGCGCGAAACGATGGCGCCCATCAGCAAGAACATCGGTATCACGCCGAATGTGTAGTCGGTGACGATGCGCATCGAGGTCTGGCCGACCATCTTGAGCGCAGGCATGCCGCCGGTCAGGTAGCCGAAGCCGCTGACGCCAACCAGACCCATTGCCATGCCGACCGGCACGCGCAACAGCATCAGCGCGAACAGCACGACGAAGCCGATGACCGCGATGGCATCGCTGCCCAGGTCCGTCACTCGACGGTCCTGACCACGCCGGCATCGGCAACGTTCTCCGGATGGAAGATCAACCGATAGGTGCGCACCGCGATCAGCAGCACCGCCGACACGTCGCCGAGCCAGGCCACCAGCGCGAACGGCCAGGTCGGCAGGCGTAGGTCGAAGGTCAGCACGTTCTCTTCGCGGGTCAGACGCACCTTGTCGAACAGCATGGCGGTCTGCACGCTGACCACGAACAGCAGCACCAGAGTGGCGAAAATGTCGATCAGCCGCTTACCGCGTGGTCCGGCGGCCGCCCAGACCAGATCTACCGTGATATGGGTGCCGCGATAGCTGGTGGCGGCGATGCCCCAGAAGATCAGAATGCCCAGCAGCAGTTTGCCGAAATCGTAGCTATCCGGGATCGACACGGCGAAGAAGTAGCGCAGCAGGACAGAGATGAAGATGTCGGCCGCGACGATGCCGACGAAAGCCGCGGCCAACAGCTCGATGCCATCTATGAAGCGGTCCATCGGATTGCGACGGACCGTGGGCGTTTCGACATCGGGATCGCTCATTCAGCCAGCGCGCCGCGCTTCTTAAGCTCCGCCTGCAACTCTCCGAACACCGTATCGGCATCCTTCACCTGCGAAGCCCATTTCGCCTTCAACGGTTCGGCCGCCTTGTGCCATGCCGTGACCTGGTCGGGCGTGAGTTTGTAGACGTCCTGACCCGGTTCCGCCGCCAGCAGGTCACGCCCTGCATGCTCCCAGTCGGCCCAGGGGCTGGCGATCCTCTCTGCCCATTCGGTCGTGCAGCGGTTGTCGATCACGGTCTTCTGCGCGGGCGACATGCCGTCATATTTCGCACTGTTCATCACCCACACAAAGGTCGTGGTGAAGAACGGCATGTCCATGTGGTACTTCGTCACCTTGTCGATGCCGAACAAGATCATCGAATGCCATGGGAAGGTGATGGCATCGGCCACGCCGCGTTCCAGGACCTCCCGCGCTTCCGGTGCCGATGCCTGCACATTCGTGCCACCCAGCAGCGTGACGAACGCACCCATCGTTGCATCCGCCGGGCGCACCTTCATGCCGTGGATGTCCTCGGGAAGCACGATTTTCTTGGTCCGCGAGTGGAACGTCCCCGGGTCCAGCATGAAGGCGAAGCAGAAATGCACGTCCTTCATCTCGATTGGCGCGTATTTGCGGTACCACGCATCCAGCGCCGCCGAGCCGCCCTTGGCATTCGCCACCAGGAACGGCAGTTCGCCGGCGGCGATGATCGGAAACCGACCGGGTTGGTAACCCGGATTGACGTAGGCAAAGTCGGCGATCCCATCGCGCGCCATGTCGTAGTGATCGAACGCCTTGCCGAGTTGTTCGGACGGAAACAGCGTCGACTTGATCGTGCCGCCCGATGCCTTCTCGATGTCGGCTGCCCACGCCAGCAACGCCGGATTCAGCGGATGTGCCGGCGGCACCCAGCTCGACAGCTTCAGCTGCACGGTCTTGTCCTGCGCATGCGCTGCCGCAACACACAGCATACCCGCAACGCCCAGCATGAGTGCGCAGAACAGTGACAAAGTGCAACGGACGACGTTTCGGTTGGGCACAGCGTTTCTCCCTATCTGGCGCTTCGATGCGGCTCTGGGTCAAACTATGGACTGCCATCTTGCGAGGAATCCTGCAATGCGTCTCGATGGACAATCTGCCATCGTCACCGGGGGTGCATCCGGGCTGGGCGCCGCGACGGCCGAACGTCTGGCACGCGTCGGATGTCGCGTGGCGGTGCTCGACATCAATCAGGCACTAGCCGAAGCAACCGCCGCACGAATCGGTGGTATCGGCATCGCATGCGACGTCGCCGACGCGGCGTCAGCCGAAGCTGCCGTGGCCAAGGCCCGTGAAGCCTATGGCCCAGCGCGGGTGCTGGTGAACTGTGCGGGCGTCGGCACCGCCGGACGCATTGTCGGACGCGACGGCCCGATACAACTTGCGGCGTTCGAGCGGGTAATCCGCATCAACCTGATCGGCAGTTTCAATCTGCTGCGGCTTGCGGCAGCGGACATGAGCGCGCTCGATCCGCTACAGGACGGCGAACGCGGAGTCATCGTCAACACCGCGTCGATCGCTGCGTTTGAAGGGCAGGTCGGCCAAGCCGCCTATGCCGCGTCAAAGGCCGGTGTCGTGGGGATGACGTTGCCTGCGGCACGGGAACTCGCGCGTGTCGGCGTGCGCGTGGTGACGATCGCCCCGGGACTGTTCCACACGCCGATGGTCGAAGGATTGCCCACCGAATTACAACAAAGCCTCGCGGCTGGCGTGCCATTCCCGCCTCGGCTGGGAATGGCGGAAGAATATGCCGCTCTGGTCGAACACATCGCCACTAACCGGTACATCAATGGCGAAACGATTCGGTTGGACGGCGCATTGCGCATGCCACCGCGGTGACATGCCGCATCGCTCAGCGTCAGCGCTGCCGCCAGGGCAGTCCCTTCGCCTTCCAACCTGCCGCGACACCGCGATGGCCCTGCGCATCCACGCCACCTTCAAAGCCCTCGGCGACATTGTAAGCATGCGGAAATCCCGCCACCTGAGCTGCCTGGGCGGCGGCCAAACTGCGCTGCCCGCTGCGGCAGATGAAATAGATGTGCTGGTCAGGCGTGAACCCCGCCTCCTTCAATTGGTCGTTGAATGCAGCGTTGGGCTGCATCGTCGGATACACCTGCCACGGGATCAGCACCACCTGCTTGCCGGCTGATGCCAGGTCCGGGACACCGACAAAGTTCCACTCCGCATCGGTCCGCACATCCACAAGCTGCGCCTGGGGGTCGGTGCAGAGGGCTTCCCAGACCCGCGCGGGGGGCACATTCTCAACCATGGCTAGAACTCCGGCTGCATGAGGATCGCGATGACTGAACTCTACCACGCAACGCACTGGCAAGAGGGCCTGGCCGAGGCGATCGGCCGGACGCCGCTGATCAAGCTGCGCCTGGCGTCGGAAGCGACCGGTTGCACCATCCTCGGCAAGGCGGAGTTCATGAACCCCGGCGGGTCGGTGAAGGATCGCGCAGGACTCTACATCATCACCGACGCCGAGCAGCGCGGCGTGTTGAAAGCGGGCGGCACCATCGTCGAAGGCACAGCCGGCAACACTGGCATCGGCCTCACACTGGTCGGCAATGCGCGCGGCTACCGCTGCGTTATCGTGATGCCCGAGACGCAGAGCCAGGAGAAGATTGATTTTCTGCGCATGATCGGCGCCGACCTGCGTCTGGTACCGGCCAAACCGTACCGTGATCCCGGCAACTACGTGCACGTATCCCGGCGGATGGCGGAGGAAACCGGTGCGGTTTGGGCCAACCAGTTCGATAACCTGGCGAACCGCGAGGGCCATCGCACGGGTACCGGCCAGGAAATCTGGCAGCAGACCGGCGGCAAGGTCGACGCATTCACCTGCGCTTGCGGCACGGGCGGCACACTGGCCGGTGTCGCGTTTGCGCTGAAGGAACACAACCCGAAGGTGCGGATCGTGCTGGCCGACCCCGAAGGCAGCGGGCTCGCCGGTTGGATACAGCGCAAGGACCTGACGATTCAGGGCAGCTCGATAACCGAGGGCATCGGAAATTCACGTGTCACCGCCAACATGGAAGGCGCGCCGATCGACGATGCGGAACGCATTCCGGACGCGGAGGCGCTGACGCACATTTATGACGTGTTGATCCATGAGGGGCTGTCGGTGGGTACATCGTCCGGCATAAACATCGCGTCGGCTGTCCGCGTGGCGAAGCAGCTTGGCCCAGGCCATACCGTGGTGACGATCCTCGCCGATGGCGGTTCACGCTATCAGTCGAAGCTGTTCAATCCGGAGTTTCTGCGGTCGAAGAATCTGCCGGTGCCGAGCTGGCTGGCGTGAACCGGATCAGCGATTTGCCACGCAGCGAAGGAATGTCCGCATGACCCAACGCATCGCCATCGGCGGCTTTTTGCATGAAAGCCACTCGTTCGCACCGCGACCGACGAGCTATACCGACTTTGTGCATCCGGCCGGATTCCCGCGACTGACGGAGGGTGCTGCGATGCTCGATGCGGTGCGCGGCACGTCGGTGCCAGCCGCAGGGGCACTTGCGATCGCCGAAGCGGCGAATGCGGCAATCGTCCCGCTCGCGTGGTGCTTCGCGAACCCGGCGGGCCCGGTGCAGGACGAAGCGTTCGAACGCATTGCGTCGCTGATCTGTGCAGCGCTGTCACATGCGTTGGACGACGCTCCGCTGGATGGGGTTTATCTGGATCTGCATGGCGCCGCGGTGGTGGACAGCTTTCCGGATGCCGAGGGTGAACTGTTGCGCCGCGCCCGCGCGATAGTTGGTGACATACCGCTGACCATCAGTCTCGATCCCCATGCCAACCTTACGCAGCAAATGGTGACGCTGGCGGATGCAGTGGTCCCGTTCCGTACCTACCCGCACGTCGACATGAAAGACGCCGGCGCCCAGGCAATGCGTTTGCTGCTGCAGCGCATCGATCGCGGCACGCCGTGGGCTCGTGCATTTCGGCAATTCGAGTTCTGGCTCCCACTCGGCAGCCAGTGCACGCTGATGCCGCCGATGAGCGAGGTGATGACGCAGCGTGCCTCGCTCGCCGAACGCCTCGATGTGGTTGAGCTCGCATTTTGCTTCGGCTTTCCCTATGCGGATTTCGCCGATTGCGGTCCGGCGGTTGCGGCCTATGCCGACACGCAGGCGAAAGCCGATGCGGCAGCGGATGCGTTCGTGGCGCATGTCGCAGCACGCGAGGCTTCTTTCGTGCAGGAGACATTGCCGGCGGCAGAAGCTGTGTCTGAAGCAATGCGACTGGCGGCACGCGCATCGAAGCCGATCATGATCGCCGATACACAGGACAATCCGGGTGGTGGCGGCCATGGCGACACGACGGGGCTGCTGGTTGAACTGGTGCGTCAGCAGGCGAAGGGTGCGGTGCTGTGTCTGATCAATGATGCGGAGAGTGTCGCGGCGTGTCAGGCGGCGGGTGAAGGGTCGACGCTGTCCCTATCACTCGGCGGCAAGTCCGATGGTCTGCCGTTCGACTGTACGGCGCGCGTGCGGAAGCTTACCGATGGAAGGTTCACACTGACCGGCCCAATGGGTGCCGGCAATCCGGGCAATCTAGGGCCATGTGCGCTGATTGATATCGACGGGGTGCGGGTGATGGTGGTGTCGCACAAGATGCAGGCGCTCGACCAGGCGATCCTACGCCATGTCGGTGTGGAACCGAGCGAATGTTCGATCCTGGCCCTGAAATCCTCGGTGCATTTTCGCGCGGATTTCGGGCCGATTGCGGAAAAGATCATTGTTGGCATTGCACCGGGACCAGTGGTCGCGGATCCAGCGATCCTGAATTTCCGCTATGTGCGTGCGAATGTTCGGCGTCGGCCGCGGGTCGGCTGAACTGCCCTCCGTCATGGCCGGCGACAGCTTGCGCCGAGTGAACACCGGGCGTCAGCCATCCACGTCTGTCTCGTGGCGCGCAATGCCTGGATGGCGGGTCCAAGCCCGCCACGACGGCTTGATCTCAGGCGTTCAGATCAGGCTCACCTTGCCCGTCGCAATATCATAGACCCCACCAGCGACTTTCACCTTCCCGCTCGATACCATGTCGGCAAGCAATGGCTTCGCGGCGACGACGTGCTGGACGGTCTGCCGTACGTTCTCGACAATCGACGCGGCCAATAAATTCGCTGGCTGGGTCTTCTGTGCGGCGAGCACGGCGGGCTTCAGCTGATCGATCAGTTCCGGCAGGTGACCGGGCAATGTGGCATTGTCGTTCACCACCTTGATCGCCGCCTCCATCGCACCGCAATTGCTATGGCCCATCACGAAGATCAGCGGTGAGCCGAGAAACTGAGCAGCGTATTCCAGACTCGCGAGACCTTCCTGCTCGAGGATGTTGCCGGCAACCCGCACCACGAACAGATCGCCTGGCCCTTGATCGAACACGAACTCCGGCCCAACGCGCGCATCGGAGCAACTCAGGATCGAGGCGATCGGGCGATGCGTGGTGACCCGTGCCGCGCGTCCGGCAGCGAAATCGCGCCATTGCGTCTGGTTGGCATGATAGCGCGCATTGCCGTCCAGGAGCCGATGCAACGCTGCATCACCACTGATCGCACCTGACGGTGCAGGGCCGGCGGCGGCAACTGCCAGTGCGGCAGACAACACACCCAACAGACCACGACGTGACAGACTGAGACGTGACAGACTGGGACGTGACAGACTGGGACGTGACAGACTGGAACGTGACAGACTGGAACGTGACAGACTGGAACGTGACAGACGCGATCGAGATATATCGTCACATCGATCACACATCGCCGGTTTGCTCCTTTTGACTATTGAGCATTGCAAGCACGTCGGAGGCGCGGGGGATTGGCGCAACCGCACCGTAGCCAGTGCATTTCAGCGCCGCTGCGACGCTTGCATAACGGGCGGCCTGTTCCGGCATATCGCCGGCGAGGATGCGCGCAAGAAAGCTGCCGCAGAATGTGTCGCCGGCTCCTGTTGCGTCGACCACTTGCACGTCATGCTTTGGAATCCGCACGCGTTGGTCCGGTGTTGCCAGATAGGCACCGGATTCGCCCATCTTCAACACCACCACTTTCGGTCCGAGCCGCAAATAGAAATCCAGCACCGCATCAGGATCGGTCAATCCGGTCAGGGTCTGCACATCCTCGATCCCGGGCAGCGCGTA
>DATKFJ010000297.1:0-8362 GCA_035511435.1 Acetobacteraceae bacterium
GCGAGGTGGTTGCATCCACGAATGAGTTCGAGCAATCGGGCCACGGCTGGCGGTTCAAGGTAGCTTTCCCAACTGCCTTCACCGGGGCTGATATATTGCAGGAGCGGATCAATGTTATTGCGATCGACCATCGCGGTGCACCCAGCACCCTGCGGATTGACGGCGCCGTTCAGCTTGGTTTTATCCGCGATGCTCTCACGCCGTCAGAAATCGAGACACTTATCGACTTTGGGTCAGGTGGAAACAGCGTGGAGTACGTGCAGCAGGGCTGGTCTGGACAGGAGCCGCAGCATACCTGGACGGAAGGGCACCAAAGCACAATCGCTCTGCCGTTTGCGATGCCTGGGGCGCGGTATGGGATCGAGATCCTGGCTTGGCCCTTTATCGCAGGAGACAAGCTTCCCGGCCAGACAATGCATGTGTCCATCGGCGAAACCCGGATCCATACGTTTCATGTGGGCGTTGGGCAGCAATTGCTCGAATGTGAGATATCCAGTGAACTGACGCAGGCTGGCAAGGCAATTATCCGGTTCGATTTACCAGACGCCACTCGCGCGAGCGACCTTGTCGCATCGCCCGACGGCCGCATACTGGCAATGGCATTCCGGCGACTAAAGTTGAAGCGTTATCTTGAAACCGCGTCCGCTTTTGATCCCTACCGACGCAGGGGATGAGGTTCATTTCATACCCGCCCGCCGCATGGATCGCACTCAAGCATGCCCGGATTCGTTTGGTTGCGCTATGTCAATTTGATCGCCTTGCGGAACATACTGATCACAGTGTTGAATAGGCCGGGTGCGCCCGCCTAAGCCCCCGTCCCTGCCATGCGCTTGATCGTGCCTGTCGTGCTGTGGCCCTGCTGGAGTTCGACCAACAGCACCGTCCCGCCCCAACCCTGCACCAGATCGGCGCCCACCACCTGGTCCACACTGTAGTCGGCGCCCTTCACCAGCACGTCGGGGCGCAGAGCCTGGATCAGTTCGAACGGCGTGTCCTCATCGAACAGCACCACCAGATCGACCGGCGCGAGCGAGGCCATCACGGTGGCGCGCGCGGTCTCGGTCTGCAGCGGACGGGACGGACCCTTCAACCGTTTCACCGAGGCATCGGTGTTCAGCGCCACCACCAGCCGGTCGCAGCGCGCCCGCGCCTCTGTCAGCAAGCGGACGTGGCCGGGATGGATCAGGTCGAAGCAGCCATTGGCGAAGCCGACCCGCAGCGCCTGCGCGCGCCACGCCGCCGTTCGCTGTGCTGCATGCTCCCACGTGGCCACCTTGCGGTCGGTCGCCACCAGATCCTCCAGGTGCAGGACGCCAAGAAGCTCGTCGCGGCCGACGGTCGCGGTGCCTTGCTTGCCGACGGAAATCCCCGCGGTGATGTTGGCGAGCATCGCGGCCTCCGGCAAGGAGGCGCCGGCGCCCAGCGCGACCGCCAGCGCGGCCACCAGCGTGTCGCCGGCGCCGGACACATCGGCCACTTCACGCGCGCGGGTCGGCAGATGCAGCGCCGGCTGGTCGCGCCGCACCAATGTCAGGCCATGGGCAGAGCGCGTCACCAGCACGGCGTCGCCGCCGGTTTCATCCAGCGCGCGGCGGCCGGCGCGGTCGGCTTCGGCGTCATCGGCGGCCTCGATATGGGTGGCCTGGCGCACCTCGTGCTCGTTCGGCGTCAGCACCGTGGCACCGCGATAGGCGGCGAAGTCGTCGCGCTTCGGATCGGCGATCACCATGCGCCCGAGCGCCGAGGCCTGCGCCAGTGCGGCTTGCAGCACCGCGTCGCTCAGCGCGCCCTTGGCGTAGTCGGACAGGATCACGACATCGGCGGTCCGCAATGCGTCGGCGAAGAGTGCCAACAACGCCGCGGCGGTCGGCTGGTCGATCGCGGCGGTGGTTTCCTCGTCGAGCCGCAGCAATTGGTGGACGCCGACCATGAATCGCGTTTTCGCGGTGGTCGGGCGGCCAGGTGCAACTGCAAGGTGCGGAACGATGGCACCGGACGCGGCCAGCAGACGCGTCACCTCGGCGCCGGCTGCGTCGTCGCCGATCACGCCGACCAGCGAAACGTGCCCGCCGAGGGTCGCCACGTTCAGCGCGACGTTCGCCGCGCCGCCCAATGTTGCCCGGCTGGCGTTGGGCCGCAGCACGGGGATCGGTGCTTCGGGCGACAGGCGGCTCGCGGTGCCGCTCACGTAACGGTCGAGCATGACATCGCCGATTACCAGCACGCGCGCATCGGTGAACCGGCGGACGATATCCGCCAGTTCAGTATCGCCCGGCCGCGGCACTGCGTTACGCATGCAATGATATCCTGACCGTTTCAGTTCGCTGTCCGGCTTGGACAGGCCGCGTGTGGCTGGCGGCAGTTGCCGCGGGATCGGCGTGGCGATTGGTAGCACAGGGCAAGAGGGGGTGCGCAACGGCTGCGATGATATAGTGCTCCTGGGGTGGAACGAGTTCCAACAGGTGGGACTTGCCGCTATTTTGCGGTCCTGCCAAAGTTGTCGCAGCGACCGCCGTTGCGGGCAGCCAGGAGGCGCCGTGAAGTACCTTCCGCCATTCGATCTGATCCGTCGGTCCGTGGAAATTGCCACGGCAAAGGGCGAGTTGCGTGTCAGCGTCGCCTATGACGATTTCATTCGCCTGCTGCGCATGATGATCGCCGCCATCGAGGTGAATGAGGAATGGTATCTGCGGGAATATGAGGATATTGCCCAGGCGATCAGGGACGGATCGGTGGAATCGGCGAAGCAGCATTTCATGGACGACGGCTATTTCGAGGGCCGGCTGCCGTTTCCGATGCCGGTCGACGAAAGGTGGTATCTGGAGGAAAATCCGGACGTCGCCGAGAGCGTCCGCAAGGGGGTCGTCCGTTCCGGCGAGCAGCATTTTGCCGAGGACGGCTATCGGGAAGGGCGGCTGCCGTACGCGGTCTAGGCGCTTGCGGGAAGCAGGCAATGTGGGGTGCGGGGCGAGCGGGCGGGCTTCCCGGTCAATGCCTGCTATGTCAACGCCGAGACGGCTTGCGCCAAGGCAATCCGGCATGAGCGGAGAAGTATTGTTGCATTCCGGCCGAGACAGTTCGCCTCACAAGCGAACAGCGTGACGAGCGTTTCCGCATGAGCCGGATGCCTGGAGGACGCACGTCACGCAGGCGGCCGGCCGGTGGCGAGCGGAAGTCGCCGGCGGTTGGCGCGGACCCTGCGCGGGAGCGTGTCACGCCGGAGCGGGAGGCCGACGACGATCGACCGGCGGGGCTGACGCCAGGGCCACGCGAGGCGGGGCAGACCGTGCCGCCGGCGCAAGGTGGGCGTGGGCTGCGTGGCGATCGACGGCAAGCAGCGGATGCCGCGTTCGAGGCTGCACGGGCGGCGCCAGGGACACAGGCACGGATCGAGCCGCGGATACAGCCACGGATACAGATCGACATCGATCCGGCGATCAGCGCCGGCTACATCCATGACCGCTACGACCTGTTGGTCCGCGGTCGGGTCGTGTCGAGCGTGGCGGTCACGGCGGTCGCCATGCTGCTGGATGGTGTGACGGTCGGTGTGGTGCAGTACGGCCCGGTGGATCAGGCGGCGGAAGGCACCATGCCGGACGGCAGCAGTGGCACGCAATACGTGTTTCATATCAGCCTGGCTCTGCGCCGAGAGGAGGCGCACCGCATATGCTGCTGCGTCATCTCGGTGCGATCGCAAGAGAACGACGAGTATGAGGAGACTTTCGAACTTGCGGTTGACCCGGCCAATGCAATGCCGGTCACGGTCACCGCGGGCCGTACGCACTCGTCACTGACGTATGCGCATGTACGGCCGCCCGTCGTGCTGTATGTTGAGCGGGCGGCGCAGGACGACAGCGGGCAATTGCTGGTGCACGGCTGGGCCGTGTCGTTGACCGCCATGGTGAGCGTTCTGGTGTTCCTCGATGAGGAGCGCATCGGCGCCGCACAGCTTGGCGGCCAGCGTGATGACGTGGGTAATGCGTTCCCAGTTTATCCGAACGCGCGCACGTCGGGCTTTTCGCTGTCGAGCGACGCCACGCGATCGATCGATGGCGTCTCCGCGATACGCGTGCAGGCAGTCAGCCTCAACGGGTTTTCGCACGAGATCGTGCTGCCGGTGGAGCGGGTTCGTTCGTTGGTGCTGCCGCAGGCGGCCGACGTGCTGCCACAGGCGGTCGAGGCTCCGCCACAGGCGGCGGGGTCGGCGGCGCTGCCGGGCTTTGCAGCGCAACAGCCGACGTATCGAATGGTCGCGGAGTTCCATCTCGGCCCCGGCCTGTCGTCGCTGCTGGCCACGCCGATCCCGACGTCAACGGCCATTGCCCCGCCATCGCAGGACCCGCGGCGGGAAATCCGCTTCTTTTGCGACGCGTTGGACCTCGATGCCGAGGGACATGTGCACGTGGCCGGCTGGGCGGTGTGCGCGACCGGAATTTCGGCCATCACCGTGCAACTCGACGGCGAGGTGATGGGTGACGCCGAATTGGGTCTGCCGCGCGACGATATCGGTGACGAGTACCGGCATATTCCGATGGCGCGCTATGCAGGCTTTCGCTTCGCCAGGGATCTTGGCGACCTGCCCGCGGGCGAGCATTTGCTGCGGGTGGTTCTGCGCAACGGCCTCGACGATATGCAGGAAGCCGTCCGCACTGTCCTGATCGAACGCGCCGAACCCCCGCCGCCGCCATCGGTGTTGGCGCAGTTTCGCCTGGAGATCGACAATCCCACCGTGGTCGCGGGCGCGGTGGTCGAACCGATCACCGGACGGCTGACCATCGAAGGTTGGGCGCTTGCCCGCTCGGGCATCATGGGCATCGAGGTGCTGCTCGATGAGCAACGCCTGGGCGAGGCGCATTATGGTCTGGCGCGGCAGGATGTCGGCGCCGCGTTCCCCGATTGGACGGATTCGCTGCGCAGCGGATTTGCGTTCCATTGCCCGCCGCGCAGCCTGCGCAACGGCGAGCACGTCGTGCAGCTTAAAGTGCGCGCGAAAAGCGGCGAGGTCCTGGAACATCGCTTCGCCATTGTGGTCAGGAAGTCTGCGGAATTCGAGGACGGTATCACAATTCGCCGGCGTATGACGCAGGTGGAAGCGGATGTGTCGGACGATGTGCTGAACGGCCTGGGACATCGTCCCGGGTTTCGTCTGATGCTGCGCCAGGGATCGGCGCTCGATCGCGAGCAACTGCTTGCGACATTTTCATCCGTGCGTAGCCAGGTGTACCTCGATTGGCGACTGGAAATCCTGACGAGCAACGCCGATGCCGGCACCGCGGTTCGCGCGCTGATCGAGGAAGCGGCGGACGATCTTGCCGCGCGGATCGATGTAATCGATCCATCGGACCAATCGGCATTCAACGAACTTGTCGGCAATCCTGCCGAATCGACAACGCTTCGGCTGGTCGGCCTGCTGTTGCCAGGCGATCAGCTTGGCTGCGACGCGCTGCTGGAAATCGCGCTGGCCAGCGGGCTGCATCGCGATGCGGACCTGATCTACGGCGATGAGGTCAGGATCAGTCCGGCCAGCCGCGAGCGCGAACCGTTCTTCAAGCCGGATTTCTCGCCCGACCTGCTGCTGTCCACCAACTATATCGGCCGGCCCTGGTTTGCCTCGACGGCGTTGCTTGGCCGGTGTGGTGTCACGGTGCGCAGCCTGCTGGAAACCGGCGAGTACGATGCCGTGCTGCGTTGCGCCGAGCATGCGGCGCTGATCCACCATGTGCCGAAATTGCTGTGCCTGCGCGGCACGCAGCAGATCGACGATGCGGAAACCGAGGCAGCAGCATTGGCACGGGCTGTCATTCGGGGCGGCATTGCGGCCGATGTGCTGGCCGGTGCCGTGCCCGGTACATGGCGTGTCAGGCGGCGTGCGCCGGTGACGGGCATGGTGTCGATCATCATCCCGACATGTGCGGCGCGCGGTTATGTCGAGAACTGCATCAAGACATTGCGCGAGCGCACGGCGTATCGCAACTTCGAGATCGTCTGCGTCGACAACATTCCGGGCGATCAGGTCGCATGGAAGATCTGGCTGCAGCAGAATGCCGATAAGATCGTGCCTATGCCGGACGCATTCAACTGGTCGTATTTCAACAATCGCGGCGTGGACGCGGCTTCCGGCGAGTACCTGCTGTTCCTGAACGACGACGTCGAAGTGGTCGGGCCCGATTGGCTCGACGCACTGCTGGAACATGTTCAGCGGCCGGAAGTGGCGGTGGTCGGGCCACAACTTCTGTACCCGGACAATAAAGTGCAGCATGCCGGCATGTTCCTGGCGACACCGGGCATTGCGCGCCATGCATTCCGTTTCGCCCAAGCCGATGAACCCGGGTATTTCGGCCTCGCGCTGACACAGCGCAACGTGATTGCGGTGACCGGCGCCTGCATGCTGATGCGCCGGTCCATCTATCAGGCACTTGGCGGCTTCGAAGAAGCGCACGAGATCATCAACAACGATCTGGATTTCTGCCTGCGCGCGCACCGTGCGGGCAAGCTCGTGGTGTTCACACCGCACGCGTCACTGATCCATCATGAGGCGGTGAGCCGCGAACGACTGAAGGACGTGTTCGACTTCAGCCAGTTCGAGCAACGGTGGAAGTCCCTGTTCGCTGCCGGCGACCCCTATTTCAGTCCGCGCCTGACGCGCCATTCAGACGATTATCGGCCGGATGACGAACCGGTGGAAACCGTGTTCGCCGGGCATCCGTTGTTCCGCCACGCCGAGATCAAGCGAATTCTGGTGGTGAAGGTTGATCATATCGGCGACTTCATCACCGCGATCCCGGCCATTCGCCGCCTGAAGCAGCTGTTTCCTGCCGCGGCTATCCACGTGCTGGCGAGTCGTGCCGCGCGTGCCTTCGCCGAGATCGAGGACTGCATAGACGAGTTCATCGAATTCGAATTCTTCCATGCGGTATCGGGGCTTGGCCAGAAACAGGTCAGCCAGGTGGAATACCAGGCTCTCCGCGCCCGTTTGACGCCGTACCGATTCGATATCGCGGTCGATCTGCGCAAGCACCTCGATACGCGCGACGTGCTGCGCTATACGCCGGCGCGCTTCCTGGCCGGTTATGACTATATGGGCCAGTTCCCCTATCTCGACATTGCGCTGGAATGGGAGGGTGACAAGACGCTGGCGCGCAAGCGCAGCCATGTCACCGATGATCTGATCAATCTGGTCGAAGCCATCGGGACGGCATGCGCGGCGGATCGTACGCAACTGAACCTGATAGTGCCCGACAAGGAACCACCGGCGTCCATACCGGCTGATGCGCGTGCGCTGTTCGCCAGGCGCGTGGTTGCCGTGCATCCAGGTGTCGGCAACGCCATGCGGCAATGGCCGCCGGAGCATTTTGCGTCGCTGATCGATCTGCTGGTGGAAAAGAACGCGGTCAACGTGGTGCTGATCGGTGGACCGGAGGAGGCGGAACTGGCGCAGGACGTGCTGGGCATGGTCGGCAATCGTGAGGCGGTGGTTTCACTGGCCGGCCGGACATCGCTGCGCGATCTGCCGGCGTTGCTGAGCGCCTGTGCACTGTACGTCGGCAACAACTCCGGCCCGAAGCACATCGCCGCCGCGCTTGGCGTCCCGACGATCGGCATTCATTCGGGTGTGGTGGACGCCATCGAATGGGGACCGATCGGCAAGCGCGCCGTTGCACTGCGACGGAATATGACGTGCAGCCCGTGCTACCTCGCGCGGATGGAGGACTGTCCGCGCAACTATGCTTGCATGCGGGGGCTGGAGCCGTCCGTGGTGCAGGAGGTTTCGGAGGTCTTTCTTGCCCGACAGGTCGCACGGCGCATCCCGGAGCCATTGGTCGAGCCTGAACCGCCGGTGGTCGTCGCGTCAGTGGTCGGTGTGCGGGAGAAGGGAAAACGTAGCCGCACGGGCGCGAAGGCGCGGCGGGCTGTCGCCGAATTGGCCGCGATCGCCGGAGCCGAACCCGTCGCTGATGTGAAGCCGGAGGGGGAGCCCGCGGCGGTTGGCACAGTGCGCGATGTCGCCGCGCCGGCGGCGCGCGATGTCGCCATATCGGCAGTGCGGGCGCCAACGGCACCGGAGGCTAAGTCGAAGCGCAATCGTCGTCGGCAGGCCGCGTCGGTGCCGGTCGAGTAACGGGTTAGGGAATTGGTATGAATAAGGACTAGTACCTCTGCACAGTGATTTTGACGGGTTGTCCTGGGTGGACAGCAGGCCTCGAGAATGGCGATGCTGCTCCTGCTGGAGGGCTAGCCCGCATATCTCACACTGGGGAAGCGGTGAGCGCGGGTCGAGGCTGGGAAGCGTTGTCAGCATGACGCGGGTGCAGGAATGTCATGAGGCGGTGAGTCTGGGCGAGCGTGGTCGCCGGCCCAGCCG
>DATKFJ010000298.1:0-25341 GCA_035511435.1 Acetobacteraceae bacterium
GTGGCAGTACGGGGCCGCCGGGGAACGGCATCGAGCGCACGATGGTAATGTGCGAATGCTCCGGCACCCAGAGCGATTCAAAGCCGCGCTGTTCGAGCAGGGGGCCAAGATCCCCCGGAGCCATCGAGGCGTCGGTGAAGAACATCGCGGCGCCGAACTGCATAGCTTACTCCTTCGGAGGGGCGGCTGGTCGATTGTGCATCGCAGCGCGCGTCTCGGCAAAGGGCTGCTCCAATGCCGGAAAGCGCAGATCTTACAACGGGTCTATTGTCTATACGGAATAAATCCGGTTTGGCCGCACTATTGCCAGCGCCGTCTCCCCGGCGCCGTCTACCCGGCGCCGTCTCCAGTGCAGTCAGCGCGCGCCATCACCCCGCAATCCGCACCGGCAGCGCGCTGATCCCGTGGATGAAGTTGGAGTAGATCCGCGTCGGTTCGTCCATCATCTCCACCACAATGCCGCGCCGTGAAATCTCCTCCCACAGGATGGAAATCTGCAGCTCCGCCAGCCGGTTCCCGACGCACCGATGGATGCCAAACCCGAACGACAGATGCTGCCGCGCCCGCGCGCGATCCACCAGGAACTCGTCTGGTCGCTCGATTGCATCCTCGTCGCGATTGCCCGAGACATACCACATGCAGACCTTGTCGCCCTCGCGGATCTGTTTGCCGCCGATAGTACCATCCGCAGTCGCGGTGCGCCGCATGTGCACGATCGGTGACTGCCAGCGGATGATCTCCGACACCGCGCTGGGGATCAGCGCCGGGGTCTCTCGCAACTTCCGGTACTCGTCCGGGTGCCGATTCAGCGCCCACACACCGCCCGACATGGAGTTCCGCGTCGTATCGTTGCCGCCGACGATCAGCAGCACGAGGTTGCCGAGGAAATCGCTTGGATTCTCTGGCAGGTTCCGGGTTGCCTCGCCATGCGCCAGCATTGACAGCAGGTCCGGCTGCGGCTGGCGCTTCTGCCGCTCATAGAACAGCGTTCGCATCGTCTCCAGGCATTCGGTCAACAGCTCCAGACGCTTCTCCTCGGAATCCACCACGCCGCCGGCGTTCACATCCATGGTCGAAACATCGGACCAGAAGGTCAGCTTGCGGCGTTCCTCGAACGGGAAGTCGAACAGCGTCGCCAGCATCATCGTGGTCAGCTCGATCGACACATGCTGGACCCAGTCGAACGTCTCGTTGCGCGGCAGCGCATCCAGAACGCGCCCCGCGCGCTCGCGGATCGTCCCAGACAGAAGCTGCAAATTCATCGGCGCAACGACGGGGCTGACCACCTTGCGCTGCTCGTCGTGGTAGGGCGGATCGGACGAAATGAAACTGCGGCGACGGAATTCGGCTGGACGATCGGTGATCGTTATGCCGCCGAGACGCGCTTCGGACGAATAGAGCTGGTGATGCGTCTCGACATGCATGATGTCCTTGTACTTGGTCACCGACCAGTACGAGCCGTACATGCCATCCTCGCACCAGTGCACCGGGTCTTCGCGGCGCAGGCGCTCGAAATACGGATACCAGATGTCGTCCTGGTAGAGCTTTGGATTGCTGACGTCGAGCTTGTCGAGCGGAATCGAAAGCGCATCCGCGGCGGCATCGAAATGGACCGGTGCGTTCATGCTGGACGGCTCCTGTTGGCAGGACGTTGGCTGTTGCAGCCATGCTAGCGCATTTCCCGCACCATTCGATAGCGCCACGACGCCGCACATGCCTCGTGTGACCGCAGACCGTTTCTCGCACACACCACCGGCTGCCTGATCGGTCGCCGGCACGATTGCCTGAACTCAGGGTTTCCAACCGAACCAACGGAAAGACTGTCTCAATAACGCTCTGATACAGCTTTCAGCCGCCAGGCTGGGCTTGCCGGTACTCACCGCCAGGCGCGACGAATTCGATCTGATCCGGCAGTTCGCTCCCGGCGGAGCATTACCTGCACTTCTGAGCCTACCCCCACTTCTGAGCCTACCCCGTGAACCGATCCCCGCCATCCGGTACCGCCACGTCGAACGCGTTCACCACGCCGCACAGCGCGACGTAGAAATTCGTGATCGCCGTCAGCTCGACCAGCCACTGCACGCCATGTCGCTTCAGCAGCGCATCAAATACCGCCTGCTCAATCCGGTTGGTCCGCATCAATTGCCGCGCGTAGACCACGATATCGCGCTCGTCGGGTTCCAGCCCCCCGGGGTCGCCCTTGGCGCGCAACAGGTCGATCACCGCCTCCCGCAGGCCAGCGCGACGCGACGCATCGACCTGCGCGGCCCAGACATAATTCGCGTCGCGCTCGCGCACCGCGGCCAGCACCGCGATCTGCCGCAGTTGCGGTTCGACCACGGTAACCTCGCGCGCGAACGGCACCATCGGCAACAGGCGTTCAGCCAGCTTCGGACTGTGCAGCAGCATGCTGAACGGCCCGCGGATCCGGCCAAAAACCTCCATCACCTGGTCCACGACATAGCCGTACTCGGGCGCGACATCGTCCTTGCCCGTGACGGGCGGAACCCTCGGCATGATCGCCTCCCTCAGTTCAGCGCGGTGTAGGGCTGGCCCCATTTGTCCTGGTACACGATGTCGGCGAGCGCGCCACGGCCCACCGGCCCGAACCGCCCCATCGGATAGCCGATCGGCAGGATGGCGTAGGAATGCACGCCCTCCGGCAGACCCAACGCAGCCTCCGCTTCCTTCGCGTACAACAGATGCCGCGTGGTCAGCGTCGAACCCAGACCCAACGCGCGCGCCGCCAGCAGCATGTTCTGTACGGCGGGATAGATCGATGCACCGGACCAGCGCGTCGGTGCAGCCTTTCCCTCGTCGATGCAGGCGACAATCCACACCGGCGCTTCGTGGAAGTGTTCGGTAAGATACTCCACCGCGGAATGCTGCCGCTTGTAGCGGTCTGCTGTGACACCGGGCGGCGGCGCGCTGGTCGCGTAACGCGGCCCCACCACCTCATCGAAGGCACGCTTGTACCAGACCTGCACCGCCTGCTTGATCTTCGGATCCTTCACCACCATGAACCGCCAGCGCTGCGTATTGCCGCCATTCGCGGCACACGAACCCGCTTCCAGGATCTTGTTGATCAGCGCATCCGGTACGGGATCAGCCTTCAGTCGCCGCATCGACCGCGTCGTCTGCATGATTTCGAACAGGTCGTTTCCGTCGGGCATGATCGGTCTCCTCTCCCACCGATCGCAGCATAGCCCAGCCAGCGGGGAAGGCCATTGCTCGACTTGATCCAGCTCGACGTATTGTTCCGTTGCTGATGCGAGATAGCTGCCACGATGAACCGTGCCCCCGCCAATCGTAAGCCTGCTGCTGCTCCTCGATTGGCGCAGTTGGCGTGTACGCACGCGCAGCACTGGTCGGCGTATCGGATATCAATCCATTTCGTGCTCAGCCTCGCTCAACAAGGAGCGGGTGACGTGTCGGGCACCGTCGAAGCCATTGCGGTGCTGGTGGCAACATCTTCGAATAATCTGCTCCAGTCGATTTACGCGACAGAATGTTCCGGCGGACGCGTAGGATCCGTGCCGGTCGCGGCGCTGGGGTTGCTGGTTGCCCGCGGGATCGGCATGGCAGCACTGTCGTAATCGGTCGATCACACCGCCACGGGTACCTTTTCGCCGCCGGATTCCTGTGGTAAACCGCCTCCAGTTGCAAGTCATTCGCATTTGCAGAGCACGGAAGGCCCGCATGTTCGTCAGCATGATCATAGTTTTCCGCGAGGCGATGGAGGCCGGCCTTATCGTCGGTATCGTCCTGGCGGCAACCCAGGGCGTTGCCGGGCGAGGCCGCTGGATCGCCGGCGGCATCGCGCTGGGCGTCGCGGGAGCCAGCCTCGTGGCCGCCTTCGCCGCCGCCCTGTCCAATGCGTTCGAGGGTGCCGGCCAGGAGGTGTTCACCGCCGCCATCCTGGGCTTTGCTGTGGTGATGTTGAGTTGGCACATCCTGTGGATGTCGCGCCACGCCAGTGCCATGGCCGCCGAGGTGCGGGAAGTGGGCCAGGCCGTGCGGCTCGGCCAGCGCTCGCTCGCCGCACTGGGCGCCGTCGTCGCCGTCGCGGTGATGCGCGAAGGCTCGGAGGTCGTGCTGTTCCTCTATGGTATCGTCGCGGCGACGCACACCGCCCCGCTGGCGCTCGCCGCCGGCGGGGTGGCGGGACTGGCACTGGCCTGCGCTGCCTCCTGGCTGCTGTTTCGCGGCCTGGTCATCATCCCGGTGCACCGGCTGTTCAGCGTGACCAACGGCCTGATCGCCCTGCTCGCAGCGGGCATGGCCGGGCAGGCGGCCGCCATCCTGCATTCCGCCGATCTGCTGCCGGGTTGGGGTGAGCAGTTGTGGAACACCAGCTTCATCCTGGCCGATGACAGCTTCCTGGGCCGCAGCCTGCACGCGCTGGTCGGCTATTCCGCCAGGCCGTCAGGCATTCAACTCGCTGCCTGGCTAGCCACCCTGCTGACGCTGGCTATCGCCTCGCGCGCACTGAGCAAGCCCCGTGCACGCCCGGTGGCCGCTGCCATATTGGCGGCGGCGCTAATGGCGGGCAGCGCGCCGGCTCACGCCGACGAACTGCCGACACTGGTGTTCCACAATCACCGCTTCGAGCCTGACCGTATCCAGGTGCCAGCCAACGCCAAGTTCCAACTGCACGTGAAGAACACCGACGACACGGCCGACGAATTTGAGAGTACCGAACTTAATCGCGAGAAGCTGGTGACGCCTGGCCAGACCATCACCGTCTTCCTTGGGCCTTTGGCGCCCGGCGAATACAAGTTCTTCGGTGACTTCCATCAGGCCACGGCCCAGGGCGTGCTGGTGGCGAAATGAGCCGTTCACTTTTCGGCGTGACCGCAGCACTGATGCTGCTGGCACCCGCACGCGCGGCGCTCGCCGACTTCCATGTGGTGTCGCCGTACGAAATCGACTTCGGCGAGATCGAGATCGAGCACAACGGCTCCGACACCGTCGATCCGCGAGCCGGTCTCGGCGGGCAGCAAAGCTACACGCTCGAATTGGGTACCGGCCTGACCCCATGGTGGCACAGCGAGATTGAACTCGGCTTCGACAACGATCCCAGCGTGCCGCAGCCAACGCTGTTGACCCAGGTGGTGACGGAAAACATGTTCCAACTCACCGAGCCGGGCGAAGATCTCATCGATACCGGCTTCTACATCGAATATGGCCAATCGCTGACACACGGCGCATTCGCCGCATCCAACGAGGTTACGTTCGGGCCGGTGTTTGGCAAGGACATCGGCCGCACCACGCACACGGTCAACCTGTTCTTCACGCGCCAACTGGGACCTGATCAGACCAGCCATGGCCTGGATTTCAGCTACGCCTGGCAAAGTCGCTGGAACCTGTGGGCGCCATTGTCGCCGGCAGTGGAAATCTACGGCGACACCGGCACTCTCGGCAGCGTGCCGGGTTTCTCGCACCAGGAATTGCGAACCGGACCTGTTGGGGTGGGTTCGCTCAACCTCCATGACCTTGGCATGGGGCAGGCGGGCCAGATCAAATATGAGATCGGCTGGCTGTTCGGTGCTACGCCGGCCACCTCAAGAGGCACGCTGCGCTGGCGGCTGGAAATGGAAGTTCCGTTCTGATCCGCGCAACAAGAATCCACCGCCGACCCATCGTGCGGCGATCCATCATGCGGCGACCCATCATGCGGCGAAGGCGGTATGCGCTGCGCTGTCCCGCCCTGCGTCCGACTGTTGGATCGTAGGGCGCAGCAGCTCAGCGCATTCCGCCGTCGGGAGACCGAGCCTCGTCGATCAGTATTCGTCCCTCAACCGGCCACCCAAGGCTGCCGCCGCGCAGGCGATGAACGCGCCAATCACCATGGATAGGGCGGTAAAGATAGAAAGATTCGCCGCCGCTTTGCGCGCAGTATCCGCGGCCTGGCGCGCTTTCGCTTCGGCCGCTTTTTCCTGGGCGATCACATCGTCGACCCGCTTCTCCGCATCGGCCTGCGACAATCCGGTACGGGCGGCAACAAGTTGCGCAAGATAGGCTTTGTCAGGTGCGGAAACATCGCCGTTTTGCATGCCGTTGAGCAGGATGCGTGTGCTCTGTCCCCGCACGTCGGCATCGGACGCATTCGCAGCCGGATGGTCGGTTCGGAAGAGCCCATCGACGAAATAAGCCGTTGGATCTCCCATCTGGCCACCCGACTGCCCTGCTGCCTGCGTTGCCGCCTGGCCTGCGCCGGCGGCCGCACCGGCCGCAACCCCGGCTGCCATGTGGGCGGTTCCGCTCAGCACGGAGGATGCTGCCGATGCCAGTACAGCGGCACCAATCACCGTGGCAACGGCCCATGCCAGCAAGCCGTTTGCGGTGTCACGAAAGAACACCTCGTGAGTGTGCAATCCGGCCCACTTGGTCCGCAGTCGTCCCGTCAGGTAGCCGCCTGCTCCCGAGGCGAGCCACTGCGTGATGATCAACCAAATGGCTGTCATGATCGTGAACGTCGTGACGGACGCGCCCGAGTTGGGCCACGGTGACACGGACGAAAGGCCCAACCCCGATCCAAGTGCCACCAGGACCAGCGTTAGTGAGATAGCCGCAACCGCCCCTCCCAGGACGGCCGCCCACGCAACACCCGAACTGGCCGCCTCGAGCGACGGCCTGTCTTCTGCATAAACCCCGACCTGGCCGGGCATGGGAGTGTCTGGCATGATATTGCTCCCTGTCCGGTCAGTGCCAGATCAACGCAAGCAGGATGATGATGGGAATTGGCACACCCAGAAGCCAAAGAAGAATACCGCGACCCATATTTACCTCCATTGCATATTACGGGTTCTAGCCCCGAGCGCGTATCAGTGGCTGCGATAACGACAGGATTGTGTTCCTGCCTGCGTTGTTATTCACGGTCGCGTGCTAATACGATGGCGATCGCGTGACTGTTCACAAATCCGAAAATCCGCGCGGCGCGCCACTCGCTTGCGCGCCACTCGCCTGTACGAGTCAGCACGCCGCACATCGTCAACCGACGCACCGCATCAACGACCCTTCGGGGCGCTTGTCTTGGTCTTGGTTCCCGTCGGACGTTCGTCATCCGGATTGACTGGCGGCGCCGGCATGCCGCCCTGCGGTTGCGGCTCGGCGATGTACTCGAAGTCCGGCTCCTGGTTCCAGGGGCCGCGTACGTCCTCGCCCTGCGACAGGTTGAATACCAGCTTCACGGTGTCGTCAGGCGCCACGTTGCCGAACATCGGATCGTCCAGTTTGCCCAGCGCTTCCAGGGCTTTCATGAACATGTTCGCGTGGGTGATCTCGCGGGTAAGAAGATGTGTCAGCACCTTCTTGGTTCCGGCGTCATCCGACGCCTTGATCAGCGCCTCGTAGGTCTGCCGCGCACCCGCTTCCGCGGCAATATTGGCGCGCAGGTCGCGCACTACATTTCCCCCTTCGTTGATGTATGCGGCGGTCCAGCAACTGCCCTGGCTGTCCAGGAAATGCGGGCCTCCTCCCTTCAGCTTGAACAGAGGCGCATCATAAACCGGCGTCTGATCGATCTTGCTGGTGTGCTGCGCAATAAGCTTCCCGACCATCTCGAGGTGGCCGAACTCTTCGATCGCGATATCCTGCAGCATGTCGCGAATACCGGCGTTCTCGACGTGAAAGGACTGCACCCAGTATTGCAATGCCGCCGTCAGCTCGCCGGTCGCGCCGCCGAACTGCTCCAGCAGGAACGTCCCGAAGCGGGCATCGGGTTTGCCGACCTTGACCGGCTGGATCAACTCCTTACGGTGAAAGAACATGCTGTTACCCCTGTGTGTGAAAGAAGCTTATGTCGCCACCTGGGCGATTGTGTTGTGCTATGCCCAAGCGTTGGTGCGATGCCCGTTTCGTGGACCTGTGCACGCAGGAAGCGCGACGCGCTCGCCGGAGTTGCAGCATCTCCAAAATATTACTTGAGCGAATGGCATTGGTATTCTGTAGCCGGCTGTAATGATCAGCCGCCCAATCCATGCGCCGGACAATTTTCAGGTAGATGGCATCGGCACCAAGCGTTCGCCTGCGGCAGCGCGAGCAAAGCTGCTGCGGCCTTGCTCGCGATCGTGTTATCGCGCCTCACGAGGAATAGAGCAGTTGTCCGACAGTGTGCGAGCCACTGCATCGCGCAGCGCCGGCAACACCTCCTTGCCGAACCAGGGATTGCGTCGCTCCCACGCGGTGGTGCGCCAGGATGGATGCGGCAAAGGGAAGTTGCGCGGTAAATGGTTGCGGAAGTTGCGCACATGATCCGTCATCGCGCCGCGGCCCAGGACCTTCGTCAGCGCGTAGGTGCCCACCAACAGCGTCAGTCTGATCTCCGGCATCAGCGCCAGCAGCGCATCCTGCCATAGCGGCGCGCACTCCGGGCGTGGCGGCGCGTCGCCGCCGTTCGACAGGCGCCCGGGATAGCAAAACCCCATCGGCACGATGGCCACACGGCTCTCGTCGTAGAACGTATCGCGGTTCATCTGTAGCCAGTTCCGCAGCCGGTCGCCGGAAGGGTCGTTGAACGACAAGCCGGTCTCATGCACCTTGGTGCCCGGCGCCTGGCTAACGATCAGCAGGCGCGCTGTGGGCGAGGCTCGGAATACCGGGCGCGGGCCGAGGGGCAGATGGTCGGCGCACACGCGACAGGCGCGGATTTCCGCTGCGAGTTGCGCAAGAGATTGAGGTTCCCTCCCGCCGCCCCGTCCTGCAGGGGGAGGCGGAGTGTTGTTGCGCAAGCTACTGCCCCGACCCTTGCGGAGGGCGGTTGGGAGGACCTTGCCTTCGCCCGTCACCCAACAATGCCGCGCCGGCGCAGTTCTGCCACCACCTGCTCCGCCAGCGCCTCCGGCGGTGCATCCAGCGTCGGCAACCTGATCTCCGGATCCAACGGCGACTCGTACGGCGCATCCACGCCGGTGAAGTTGACAATCTGCCCGGCGTCCGCGCGGCGATACAGTCCCTTCGGATCACGCCGGCGGCATTCATCAACCGGGGTATCGACGAAGATCTCCAGGAACTCGCCTTCTGTCACGCAGTCGCGCGCCAGCATCCGTTCGGCGCGGTACGGCGAGATGAACGACACCAGCACGATCAGCCCCGCCTCGACGAACAGCTTCGACACCTCGGCGACGCGACGGATATTCTCCACGCGATCGGCCTCGGAGAATCCAAGATCGCGGTTCAAGCCGTGACGCACGTTGTCGCCATCCAGGCTCATGGTGTGGCGGCCCTGCGCGTGCAGGTATTTCTCCACCAGATTGGCGATGGTCGATTTGCCGGCACCCGACAGCCCGGTGAACCACAGCACCGCAGGCTTCTGATGCTTCATCCCGGAACGGGCGTCCTTGTCCACATCCAGGTGATGCCAGTGGATGTTGCTGGCACCGGCGCGCAGATCGGTCACCATGCCGGCGCCGACCGTATTGCGCGCCAGCCGATCGATCAGGATGAAGCCGCCCAGATCGCGGCTGACCGCATAGCGTTCGCAGGGCACGCGTTCGGCCAGGGAAATCGTCACGCTGCCGATTTCGTTCAGTGCCAGCTCGCGAACCGGCACCTCGGTCAGCGTATCGACATCGAGCCGGCTGGTGATCTCGGTTATCGTCGCGACCACGGTGCGCGTGCCGAGCATGAACAGGTAGGCACGGCCGCGGAACAGCGGCGTTTCGTCCATCCAGACCACCCAGGCGGTCACCTGATCGGCCAGCGCAGGCGCCGGCGGTGCGGCCAGCACGTCGCCGCGCGACACGTCGATCTCGCGATCCAGCACCAGTGTCACCGCCTGGCCCGGCACCGCCTCGGCCTGGTCGCCGTCCATGGTGACGATGCGCGACACCGCGGCCTCGGTGCCGGACATCGCATTCACCACCGTCGCACCCGGACTGATTGTTCCGGTCGCCACCGTGCCGGCATAACCGCGGAACGTATGGTCCGGCCGCGTCACCAATTGCACCGGCATGCGGAACGCGCGTTCGGCGACATGCGAGGTGGGCTCGGCGCCTTCCAGCGCGGTCAGCAGCGTCGTACCGGAATACCACGGCATCCGCGTACTCGGCGCGATCACGTTGTCGCCGTCGCGTGCGACCACAGGGATCGCCGTTACCACCAGCGGACCGAGCTTGCCGAGCAACGCGTAGAAGTCGGTGACGATCTTGCCGAACACCGCCTGATCGAAGCCAACGAGGTCCATCTTGTTGACTGCCAGCACAACCTGTCGAATGCCCAATAGCGACGCGATCGCCGCATGCCGGCGCGTCTGCACCAGCAGCCCCTTGCGCGCATCCACCAGCAGGATCGCCACGTCCGACGCGGACGCACCGGTCACCATGTTGCGCGTGTACTGCTCGTGCCCCGGCGCATCGGCAAGAATGAAACGCCGGCGCGGCGTTTCGAAGTAGCGATAGGCGACGTCGATCGTGATGCCCTGGTCGCGTTCAGCGGACAGGCCGTCGACCAGCAGAGCGTAATCGGTGCCGCCCGCCACCGTGCCGAAGCGCTTGCTGTCACGCTCCAGCGCCGCCATCACATCGTCGGGGATGGTGCCGCACTCGAACAGCAGGCGGCCGATCAGCGTAGACTTGCCGTCATCGACCGAACCGCAGGCCAGTACGCGCAGAAGTGAATCGGGCATCAGAAATACCCCTCGCGCTTCTTCTTCTCCATCGAGGCATCCTGGTCCTGATCGATCAGCCGCCCGGCGCGTTCCGACACGCGCGTGGTATGCATCTCCTCGACGATTTCCGGCAAATTGGCGGCGGCTGAATCCACTGCCGCGGACAGCGGATAGCACCCGAGTGAACGGAACCGCACCAGGCGCTGCTCTGGCCGCTCACCGGGCAGGAACTGCATCCGATCGTCATCCACCACGATGATCATGCCATCGCGTATCACGGTCGGGCGCTGTGCCGCGAAATACAGCGGCACCACATCGATGCCCTCGGCCAGGATGTATGTCCACACGTCGAGCTCGGTCCAGTTCGACAGCGGGAATACCCGCAGCGTCTCACCGGGCGCGAGATTGCCGTTATACAAATGCCACAGCTCCGGACGCTGGCGCTTCGGATCCCAGCTATGCCCTGGGCCGCGCACGGAAAACACCCGCTCCTTGGCGCGTGAGCGTTCCTCATCCCGTCGAGCGCCGCCGATCGCGATGTCGTAGCGGCCCTCGGTCAGCGCCTGCTTCAACGCATCGGTCTTCATCACCTGGGTGTAGATGCTGCTGCCGTGATCGAACGGATTGATGTTCTGCCGCAGCCCCTCGGGATTGGTGTGCACGCGCAGATCGAGGTCGTAGCGTTTGGCTGTGGCGTCGCGGAACGTGATCATGTCCCGGAACTTCCAGGTGGTGTCGATATGCAGCAGCGGGAACGGCACCTTCGCGGGAAAGAACGCCTTGCGCGTCAGGTGCAGCAGCACCGAGGAGTCCTTGCCGATCGAATACAGCACGAGCGGCCTGGCCGCCTGCGCCGCCACTTCGCGCAGAATATGGATGCTTTCGGCCTCGAGCGCCTTCAGGTGCGGCGGATGCTGTGTCATTGCCATTTCAGTCTTGTCTCGTGCGGTTATTCTTCGGTCACGCCTTCCCGTCATGGCGGGCGGACGCCCGCCATCCACGGCTTTGCTGATCGCAGCAAGTAAATTCCGTGAATGCCGATCCCCGCCTTCGCAGGGGCATGCCTTGTCGGCATGACGGCTTGGCGGCAACCGGCGAGTCACTCTCAGGGTCGGCATTAGTCGTGGTTAACGCATGCCTCGGGAAACAAATGGGTTTCGTCGACCTGCCGCCAGAGGCCTCAGGCGGCCCTCGCTCTAGTCCAAGCGACGCCATGGTGTAAATGGCGATGCGCGCCACGACGGGATTTGTCTCGGCTGCCGGCGCGCGGCACGCTAGGCTGGTAGCCCGTGCCGGCAGGGCAACGCTGCCGAAATGGGAGGTTTCTCGCGGGGCGGAAGGAGAGCCATGGCGATCGCCTTCGGACGACGACCATGGAGCGGCAGGCTTGCGGCCGGCGGCCGCGGGCGGGCGACCCTTGCCGACGTGGTCAGTCCCATGCCGCGCGCCGAGGTCGATATCGCCCTCGTGCTCGCAGTGGACAGCTCCGGCAGCATCAGCGAGGAGCGCCTGGCTCTGCAGCTCCAGGGATATATGGACGCCTTGCAGCACCCCGGCTTTATCGAGGCGGTCCATGGCGGGCGTCAGGGCCGGATCGCCCTGACCTTCATCGAGTGGACAGACGTACGCCGACAGGACCAGATCGTCCGATGGTCGGTGATCGAGGACGCCGCCAGCGCTCATGCTTTCGCTCAGGCGATCCAGGGCGCGCTGCGGCCTCTGCCAGGCTGGACCTCGATCAGCGGCGCCATCGACTTTTCAGTCAATCTGCTGCTCAGCAGTGGCTTCATGACCCAGCGGCGGGTGATCGACATCTCGGGCGACGGCTCGAACAACGACGGCAGGCCGGTCACCGAGGCGCGGGACGCCGCCGTCGCCGCCGGCATCACCATCAATGGCCTGCCGATCGTCGAGGTTGAGCCCGGTCTCGAGGCGTACTACCGCGACAATGTCATCGGCGGTCCCGATGCCTTTGTCGTGGTGGCAAAGGATACCGGCAGCTTCGGTGAGGCGGTTCTGCGCAAGCTGCTGGTGGAGGTCGCCGGGATTGCGCCGCCCGAGGCGGGCTGAGACGGAAATGATTTTGCCATCCGTCCCAACTCCGTGGCGGCCCCAACTCCGTGGCAGAGGGCGCGTACACACGCCGACCCCTGCCGCAAGGCGCGGGGATGACCAGCGCGGCCACACCAGACGCGTTCTCACGCCTCGAGCGCGGCCCGCACTGTGACGGCCAACTCCTGCTTGCGGTACGGCTTGCGCAGCATGGCGCCGGGATGCGCCACAACCGGATCGCTGCCGGGCAGCGCCCTGGCATAGCCCGTGGTGAACAGCACACGCAGCCTGGGATGCAGCTTTTGCGCCACCGCCGCCAACTGGTAGCCGGTCATGCCACCCGGCATGACGACATCGGTGAACAGCAGATCGAAGTTGTCGTCATTCCGCAGAATCGCCAACGCCGCCGGTCCGCTCGCAGCCTCGCTGACCTGATAGCCGAGAGACGCAAGATGGCGCCGCACGACGGTGCGCATTTCGACGTTGTCATCGACCAGCAGGATAGCCTCGTCTCCCTTCGGTAGCGGCGGATTGGCCGCACCGTCGACCGGATCCAACCCCGCGGTCGGCGCCCGCGGCAGGTAGAGGCGTACCGTCGTACCGTGGCCCGGTTCGCTCTCGATCGTGAGATGGCCACCCGACTGCTTGGCGAAACCGTAGATCATGCTGAGGCCGAGTCCGCTGCCGGCACCGGGCGCCTTGGTGGTGAAGAACGGCTCCATGACCCGGTCCAGCAACTCCGGCGGCATGCCGTTGCCGGTGTCGGTGACGGAAAGCACCACGTAGTCGCCGCGCCGCGCGCAACGTCGGCGTCCTGTTGATCCGGCTCCAAATGCGCGTTGCCGGTCTGGATCAACAGACTGCCGCCATGTGGCATCGCGTCGCGTGCGTTGATCGCCAGATTGAGCAGGGCATCGCCGACCTGGGAAGGGTCAGCGCGGGTGGACCATAGGTCCGCTGCGAGCGTAGTGGTGATCTCGATGGTCTCGCCGATCAGCCTTCGCACGATCACGATATGGTTCGGCAGATAGGCGTTCAAATCGATACGGCGCGGCTGCAACGTCTGGCGACGGGCGAACGCGAGCAGACGGCGGGTGAGATCGGCACCGCTGAGCGCGCTGCTCAGAATCTCCTTTGCCAGTTCGGCGTGCTCCTGATCATCCCGCACCACGTCGAGCAGGAATTCCACGTTGCCGATGATGACACCGAGCAGATTGTTGAAGTCGTGCGCGATGCCGCCGGTAAGCTGGCCGATCGCCTCCATCTTCTGCGCCTGCCGCAGCTCCGCTTCCGCCAGCTTTTGCCGGGTGATGTCTTCGACGAGGCAAAGCAGAAGCGCCTCATGGCCGTCGGAATTGCGCAGCGGGGCGATGCGGGTACGCGTCCAGACAACGACGCCCGAACGGGTCAGGTAACGCGTTTCAGTGAAATGACCCGGACGCGGGGTTTGTTGGGCAGCCTCGATCAGCAGGTCGCGATCGTCGATGTGGGCGATGTCCGCGATGGTCATGCCAACCAGATCGTCCGGTTCGTAACCGAGCAGTTGGCAGAACGCGAAGTTTGCCTGGACGATGCGTTGTCCTTCGCTGCGTGCCAGCACAATACCAATCGGACTTTCCTCGAAAATGCGCCGGAACCGCTGCTCGAATTCGCGTATCGCACCCGATTGCGCCTCGGCCGACAATCTACGTCGCTGCGTATCGCGACGCATCAGGAAGAAGAATACACCGACCACCATGATCTTGCCGAATGCACTGAGAACGATCACGCCGAGCAAGATGGAACCGAGAGCGCGGGTATTGCGGTCACCAATCGTGGCCACGCGGGCCTCGAGCAGCTTCTGCTCGTTCAGCAGCATGTCGTCGACGATTGCGGCGATTGCATTGGCTCGATCGACGCCCGCCGGCAGACCTTTCTGGAAAGGACTGATGTCAGGGGCCGGCTGCGTCGCGGCCGCAGCTCCTGTCGGTTCCGCCGCATGCTCGTCTAGCAGTGCTGTCAGCCGATCTAGCCGGCCTGCCTCGGCATTGTCGTTGCCAATCAGGCTGCGCAGTCGTTGCAACTCTACCGAAATGTTCGACCACGCCTCGCGGCGAGCATCCAGCTGCTGTGCATCGCCGGCGGCACTGTCATTGTGCGGACTCCACCCGCCTTGCAACAGCAGGTCTTTGACGGTCCGCAGATCCGACAGCGCCCTTCGCGTGTGCGCTATCGCGACATCGGACTGGTAGAGTTTGCGCAATACGACAAAGCCAAATGTGCTGTTGCCGACGATCAACAGCAAGGCAAGCACGAACCAGATCGACCGAGGGATGCGGTGGCGCGTTATGGGTTTGACTCTGATCGTGTCGCGCATGTTTGAACCGTCGACTGATGCTCACCCCACTGCGCTACAGGTGATCAGCCACAGGCTAGCAGTCGCTTCGGCGCTGTGCAACGAAACCAATTCATCGAGCTGGAATCAGCCTCACGCGCTTGCCATCCACGCCAAGCGCGATACGGCCCTGCTTCAGGGCCAGCGCATCTTCGCCGAAGACCTCGCGTCGCCAGCCATGCAGCGCGGCGACATCCGGTGCGTCCTCGGTTGCCAGCCGGTCGATATCATCCGAACTGGCGACCAGTTTCGCCGCCACATGATGGTCTTCGCATTTCGCCGCCAGCAGCACCTTCAGCAGCGCTACCAATGCCGGTGACGGTCGCGCGCCATCCCGGCCGCGCGGCGCTTCCGGCAGCGTATCATCCGGCAGCGCCTTCGCCTCGGCGATGGCGGCCAGCAGGGATGCGCCGGTCCGTCCATCGGCGAAGCCGCGGCTGATCCCGCGCGCCCGCGCCAATGCGTCCGGCGTGTCGGGGGCGGTGGCGGCGATTTCCAGCAAGCCCTCGTCACGGAGCAGCCGCTGGCGCGGGATGTTCACGCGTTGCGCCTCTCGCTCGCGCCACGCTGCCAGGGCTCGCAGAGTCCCCAGAAACCGGCGATTGCTGCTGCGTGGACGCAGCCGTTCCCACATCGTCTCAGGGTTGGCGCGATAGGTTGCCGGGTCGGCCAGCTCCGCCATGTCCTCGGCTACCCAATCCAGCCGTCCGTCCTGTTCCAGCCGCTCGCACAGCCGGGTGTAGACCTCACGAAGGTAGGTCACATCGGCGGCCGCGTATGCGATCTGCGACGCCGACAGCGGCCGGGCCGACCAGTCGCTGAACCGGTGTGCCTTGTCGATTGATCCCCCGGTCAACGAAGCGACAATGGCATCATAGCCGACCTGGTCGCCGAATCCGGCCACCATGGCGGCGATCTGTGTGTCGAACAGTGGCTTCGGCACGTCGCCGAAGCGAAGCACGAAGATTTCGATGTCCTGCCGCGCGGCGTGGAACACCTTCGTGACCGCCTGGTTGGCAAGCAGCCCCCCGAGCGGGGCGAGATCGAGATCTGGCGCCTCCGCGTCCACCACGGCGACTTCGTGGGCACCGGCGAGCTGCACGACGCAGAGTTCCGGCCAATAGGTGCGCTCACGGATGAATTCGGTGTCGACGGTGACGAATTCCTCAGTGCTGAGGCGCACGCACAGTTGCTGGAGTGCGTCGGTGGTGGTGATCAGGGATGGCGGGGGAAATTTGGCACGAGGCGGTCGCGGCATTCGGGGTTTGTACACGGTAGGACCCGAAAACGCCAAAGTGCGGACGCCTCCTGGCCTTACAGCGTGCGCTCGGATTGCCGGAAGACCTGAAGGATGCCGCCAGGCACAAACGGCGGCCGATGGTGACGCCACCACCCATAGCCGGCGCATCCTGAGCGCGATCCGATGGTCGCCGCGCGGCTTGACTTGCCGGGACCGGCGGGGCTTGTCTGCCGGCCGCTTTATTGTCGGGACAAGCCACGATGCACGCCTATCGCACCCACACCTGCGGCGCGTTGCGCGCCACTGATGCCGGGCAATCCGCCCGCCTCTCGGGCTGGGTGCACGCCAAGCGCGACCATGGCGGGCTGCTGTTCATCGATCTGCGGGACCACTACGGCATCACCCAATGCGTGTTCCCCGCCGGCTCGCCGGCGTTTGCCGCGGCCGATGCGGTTCGCCCGGAGAGCGTGATCACCGTCACCGGCGACGTCGTCAACCGCGAGGCCGGCACGGTGAACCCACGCCTGCCCAGCGGCGAGATCGAGCTGCGCGTCGCCGAACTGACGGTGCAGTCGGCAGCCGAGGTGCTGCCGATGCAGGTGGCGGGCGAGGAGCGCTTTCCCGAGGATATCCGCCTGAAATACCGCTTCATCGACCTGCGCCGCGAGAAGATCCACCGCAACATCATGCTGCGCGCCGGGGTGATCGCTTCGATCCGGCGACGCATGATCGACGCGGGCTTCACCGAATTCCAGACGCCGATCCTGACCGCATCCTCGCCGGAGGGCGCGCGCGATTTCCTGGTGCCGTCGCGGATTCATGCCGGCAAGTTCTATGCGCTGCCGCAGGCGCCGCAGCAGTTCAAGCAGTTGGCGATGGTGGCGGGTTTCGACCGCTACTTCCAGATCGCGCCCTGCTTCCGCGACGAAGCCGCGCGCGCCGATCGCTCGCCGGGCGAGTTCTACCAATTGGATTTCGAAATGAGCTACGTCACGCAGGAGGACGTGTTCAACACCATTGAACCGGTGATCGCCGGTGTGTTCGAGGAATTCGCCGAGGGCCGTACGGTGACGCCAGTGCCATTTCCGCGCATTCCCTACGACGCGGCGATGCTGGAATTTGGCACCGACAAACCCGACTTGCGCAACCCGCTGCGGATCAGCGACGTCACGCGGCACTTCGCCGGCTCGGGGTTTGGCTTGTTCGCGCGCATCGCCGCTTCGGGCGGGGTGGTGCGTGCGGTTCCTGCGCCGGGCGCCGCAACGCAGCCGCGCAGCTTCTACGACAAGCTGAATGAATGGGCGCGCGCCGAAGGGGCCGGTGGACTGGGCTATATCGTTTATGAAACTGACGGACCAAAGGGACCGATCGCGCGCAATCTGGAAGCTGAACGCGCCGAGGCCATCCGCGTCGCCTGCGGCCTGAACGCAGGCGACGCGGTGTTCTTCGTCGCCGGCAAACCGGACACCGCCCCGAAATTCGCTGGGGCGGTGCGCTCGCGGTTGGCCGAGGAGCTCGACCTCAACGAGAAGAACGCGTTCCGCTTCTGCTGGATCACCGACTTCCCGATGTACGAGCTGAACGAGGAAACCAGGCAGATCGACTTCAGCCACAACCCGTTCAGCATGCCGCAGGGCGGGATGGAGGCGTTGCACTCGCAGGATCCGCTGACCATCAAGGCGTTCCAGTACGACATCGTATGCAACGGCGTGGAACTGTCATCGGGCGCGATCCGCAACCATCGGCCCGACATCATGATCCGTGCCTTCGAGATCGCCGGTTACAAGGCTGACGACGTCGAAGCGCGGTTCGGCGGCATGCTGAATGCGTTCCGTTATGGCGCGCCGCCACATGGCGGTTCGGCCCCGGGCATCGACCGTATCGTCATGTTGCTGGCGGACGAACCGAACATCCGTGAGGTAATCCTGTTCCCGCTGAACCAGCAGGGCGAGGATCTGATGATGGGCGCCCCGGCCGAAGTGCCGGCAGCGCGCCTGAAGGAGCTTCATCTGAAGCTCGATCTGCCCCCGAAAGTGCGCACCGCGCCGGGGTGAGCCGCCTTCGATCCGGCATCCCGGCCGCCCGGCCTGATCGGCCCGCAAACCAGCCAGGCGGGACTTCCGGCACAACGCTTTGCCTGATCGTGCCGACTGATCGCACCCGCTCGCTGGCGCATCCGGGTCGATCTACCTATGTTCGGCGTTAACCCCGTTAGCGGAGACTCAAATGCGCCTCCCTGCCTTGCTGGCAGCCGCCCTGGCCCTGTGTGCCTCCGCCTGGCTCCCCGCAGACCCCGCAGATGCCGCCGGCCTCAATACCGCTCTCGCCGCCCACAGAGCGCTCTATAACCTGACCTTGAGCAGCAGCCGTGGCGGCGAAGTGATCGCCGCCACGGGGACCATGGGCTACGAGGTCATCGACGCCTGCGATGGCTGGGCAGTCCGCCAGCGGCTGTCCATGACGCTCAGCAATACCGACGGCCAGGACATCCAGATGGTATCCGACTACGCGACCTGGGAATCCAAGGACGGGCTGAAGTTCCGCTTCCACATGAAGCAGACCACCGACAGCGCGGTGACCAGCCAGACCGACGGCGATGCGCAGCTTGACCGGCCGGGCGGCCCCGGCGAGGTGCATTACACGGTTCCCAAGGACACCACCATGAAGTTGCCGCCTGGCACGCTGTTCCCGATGGCCCACACCTCGGCCATCATTGCCGGCGCCGAGGCCGGCAAGAGGTTCATCACGCTGCCGCTGTTCGACGGGACCGATGATTCCGGTGCAGAGGACAGCTCCATCGTCGTGCTCGACCTGAAGAAGCCTGAACCCGGCAAGTACCCATTCCTGTCCGGCCTGCCCAGCACGCGGGTCCGCCTGGCGTTCTTCGATCGCACACCGACGAGCGAGGTGCCGACCTATCAGGTAGGCATGCGCTACTGGGAGAACGGCGTGGCCGACAATCTGCAGATGGATTTCGGCGACTTCGTGATGAACGCGAAACTGACCGATCTGACTCCCCAGCCCCACAAGTGTTGAGCCCCACGAGTGTCGAGCCATTGCCTGGCTTGACGGGTTTCGCGCTCTCCCCATGGTTTGTGCGGCTGCATCGGGACCTATTCGCCGGGTGAGCGAAGCGAAATCCATCACCCCGACGTCGTTCCCCCGTCAAGCCCGGCCCGCAACGTCTTCGCCTCCGCACCACCGAACAGGCCTTCGCGCAGGAACAGGTCGATCAGCACCAGGCTGACGTTGAACTTGAAGTCGTCCGTGTCGTGAACCGCCTGCATGACGCGCGCAATCGGCCACAGCTCAAACGCCGCCACTTCGCCATCGGCCGCATCGGGGCGGAAATCCTCCGGCAGTTCCAGATCGTAGCAGTGCAGGCGATCCCGGCGCAGACCCTCCGCGCGTTCCATAGCGTAGCTGATCACCGCTACCGGGACCGCCTGACTGGCCAATGATTCCGAAATGGCGGCTTCCTCTGCCGCCTCCTTCACCAGGGTCTCGGCTGGCGTCAGGCCCGCTGGCACTCCCCCGGCGACGATATGGTCCAACTTGCCGGGATCGAGCAGCTTGTCGGCCGACCGGCGCGCGACCCACACATGAAGACCACTGGCCCGGCGAACCAGGCCGTTCAGATGCACGCCCACCGCCACGACGCCGAAGCTCGGCAGTGCGCCGCGATCCAGCAGCGCCAGCACCGGGCCGTCCGGCTCGGCCCGGATGTCGAATGCCTCGCCGCGCCAGCGGTAGCAGCCGGCGTCCGACAGCCGCCGCGCGATCGCCGGCAGCGCCGCGCCATCCGCCAGCGCGACACCGTTCGCATCGGCACGGATCTCCAGGCATGCCGCCAGCTTCGCAGCGAATGCCGGTTTCACCCAGCCGACCTGTGCGCTGCCGATCCGGAATGCCACGCGGTCAGCCGGCAGCCGCGCATTGTTGCAGGCGCCAATGTGGCGCAGGAAGCCCTTGTCGAACGCCTCGTTTGCCACGCTTTCGCCTTTCAAACTGCCGATCCTCGTGCCACATGCCTGGAATGAGACGAACCCGATCCGGTGAGGCACCAACCGTCATTCTGCCACGTTCACAGCGTTCCGGCATGGCGACGGTCCGCTCGCTCCTGCCGTATCTCTGGCCGAAGGGTGACACCGGCGCCAGGGTGCGGGTGGTGCTGGCGATGGGCCTGCTGGTGCTGGCGAAAGTCGCCACGGTCTATGTGCCGATCGTGTATGGCCGCATCGTCGATGCACTGGCGCCCAAGGGGGCCGGCGGCATGCTGGTGCTCCCGATGGCGCTGGTGATCGCCTACGGCCTGCTGCGTGTCGGGTCCGCCGCATCCGGCGAACTGCGTGACGCGCTGTTCGCCAAGGTGGCGCAGCGGGCGGTGCGCGTGGCGGCGCTGCGCACCTTCCGTCACCTGCACGCGCTGAGCATGCGCTTCCATCTGGATCGGCAGACCGGCGGCCTGGCACGCGCGCTGGATCGCGGCATGGTCGGCATCCAGTCGGTGCTGCGTCTCGCGGTGTTCAACGTGGTGCCGACAGTGATCGAGCTGCTGATGGTCACCGCGATCATCTGGCATATGTTCGACTGGCGCTTCGCTGCGATCACCTTCGCCGCGGTCGCGAGCTACGCCGGCTTCACCATGACCTTCGCCGGTTGGCGAGTGCGAGCGCGCCGGGCGATGAACGACAACGACAACGACGCGAGCAGCAAGGCGTTGGACAGTTTGCTGAATTTCGAGACGGTGAAGTATTTCGGCAACGAGCCGCATGAGGCAGTGCGCTACGACGGCGCCCTGGCGCGTTACGAGAAGGCGGCGGTGCGCGTGCAAGTGTCGCTGAACATGCTGAACATTGGCCAGGCGTGCATCATCGCGCTGGGCCTGACGATGATCATGCTGATGGCGGCGCGCAACGTCAGCACCGGTACTATGACGGTCGGTCAGTTCGTACTGGTGAACACGTATCTGATGCAGCTTTATCAGCCGCTGGGATTCCTCGGAATGATCTACATGACGATCCGTCAGAGCGTCGTGGATATGGAGCAGATGTTCCGTCTGATGGATGTCGAGCAGGAGATTGCCGATCGTCCGGGTGCCACGGCGCTGGCGGCGAATCTGGCCGATGGTCCGGCCGGCGAGGTGCGATTCGAGGGCGTGCATTTCGGCTATCAGCCGAACCGCGAAATCCTCAAGGGTGTCGATTTCACTGTGCCCGCGGGCGGGCGGTTGGCGATCGTCGGGCCGACCGGCGCGGGCAAGTCCACAATCAGTCGGCTGCTGTTCCGCTTCTACGACGTCACGCAGGGCCGCATTCGCATCGATGGCCAGGATATTCGGGATGTGCGGCAGGACACGCTGCGCGCCGCGATCGGCGTGGTGCCACAGGACACCGTGCTGTTCAACGACACGATCCGCTACAACATCGCATACGGGCGGCCAGGGGCTGGGCAGGATGAGATCGAAGAGGCGGCGCGCGTGGCGCAGGTGCATGATTTCATCGTGTCGCTGCCCGAGGGTTACGACACGCGTGTGGGCGAGCGTGGCCTGAAACTGTCGGGCGGCGAGAAGCAACGCGTGGCGATCGCTCGCACTGTCCTGAAGGACCCGCGCATCCTGATCCTGGACGAGGCGACGAGTGCGCTGGATACCGGGACCGAGCAGGACATCCAGGCTGCGCTGCGTGCGGTGGCGCAGCATCGCACGACACTGGTGATCGCGCATCGGCTGTCCACGGTGGTCGATGCGGACGAGATCATCGTGCTGCGCGACGGCCGTGTGGCGGAGCGTGGGCGGCACGCGGCGCTGCTGGCGCGCGACGGGCTGTATGCACGTATGTGGGCACTGCAGGCCGAGGAGCAGACGGAACCGGAAACGGCGGTTGCGGAGTAAGGAGAGGCGGACGATGAGCGACGAACAGGCACCGAAGGATCTGGGCCATGCCGGCGCGGTGGTCGACAAGGCGATCGAGTACATGGTGAGCCAGAACATCGACGCGCTGTCGATTGCGTCTGCGTTGTTGGGTGGTTCGCTGGCGCTGCTGGCCCGCAGCGTTGCAGATGAGGCGATCGTGCAGATCTTGAACAAAGCGATTGCCAGCGTGAGGAGTGGGGAGTTGCGTGGGGTGGGTGGCGCGGGCGGGTGACAGCGTTCGACGACACGAAATGCCGTCAATTCGAACTCCTGACCGGCCCTGGATGAAAGAGCTATGATTTCCGCTGTTATCCCGTCCTGGCGGTGGCAACTCTTTCTTGTTGGTGCAGTGACGAAGCAATCTCGCACCTGCGGGGCACAAATGGACGGCGCACGACCGTTGCGTCCATGGCCGGTCGGCCAACGGCCGCCGTATTCCTCGCAGTGCCGGTGTGACAGGGAAGAGCCATGACCGAAACCGAGAGAGAGAAGCTGATTCGCCAATATGCAGCAGGCGAGGTCACTTGGCATTCGCTTCGAGAGCAGGGATTTGACGACTACGTGGCGGTGCTTGGTGCCTTAGGTGAACTCGGGCTGCGTCCTCCGGTTGCGGCGATGGAGGGTCCGAACGTCGAAGCCCGACTTCGTGGCCGGGCGTTAATCCGCGAAGCGTTGCGGGTGCACAAGTGACAGTGCCGTACAGTCTCATCGTTACCGATACATCGCCGCTGATCACATTGGTGCTCGCCGGGTCGCTGGATGCGTTGCTCCGGCCGGCGCTCCCTGTGCGCATTCCCGACGCAGTTTATATCGAGGCGACGAGGATACATGGCGCGCCCGGTGCCGAGCAGATCGTCGCATGGATCAACGCAAACCTCGACGTAGTGCAGATCGTGCCGACTGATATCGGCATTGACCAACAGCGGCGGCTTGAAGAGGGCCGTACTACTCGCGGACTCGGTGAGCAGGCGGCAATCGAGACACTCGAACGGTTCCTTCGCAGCGATCCAGCCGCAGAGGCGCTGCTGTTGTTCGAGGACAGCGATATTGAAAAGCGACGCGCGGTCGTCGATCAGCGCGTAGGTCTGATCAGCACTGGTGATTTTTTGCGCGAGCTTGAGGCGGCAGGATACATTCAGTCCACTGACTACATTCTTGATCAGGCAGCCGCCCAAGGCCGCAATGTAACGAGGCAGCGCCAGGTTGGTGAGGTCACCACGACGCGCGGGCGGCTGCGCCAGCAGTTCACACGCAGGGGCGATCGTCCCCAGCCGGAGTGATCATGGCGCGTGCCGCCCCGACCTTGTCCCACCGCGTCCCCCGCGCGTAGCCTGCTGCCCGACAACGGAGCCCACTCATGCTGACCATCGAACCGAGCGGCAAAATCCTCGGCGCCACAGTGGGCGGCGCCGACCTGCGCCACGATCTGTCGCGTGAGGATTTCGCAGCCGTGCTGCGTGCACTCGGCGAACACGGCGTGCTGTGCTTTCCAGGCCAGGCACTGGAGGCGGCCAACCTCCGGCGGTTCTCGATGCGCTTCGGCGACATCCAGGTCATCAAGGGCATTCCGCACCATGAACCCGGCATGCCCGAGGTGACGATCCTGTCGAACGTGAAGGTGGACGGCAAACTGGTCGGCGCACCGGATGCCGGGCAGTCCTGGCACACCGACATGACCTATGCACAGACGATGGGTTTCGTGAATGTGCTCTCTGCCTTCATGGTGCCGATGCGCGACGGCCGATCGCTGGGCGGCACCGAATTCACCAATACGCAGGCGGCGGCGGCCGATCTGCCGGCGGCTTTGATCGATCGCCTTACGGGGCTGACCGCGACGCACGACCTGGAATACTACTGGGAATACATGCGCCGCGAGAAAGCCAGCACGCGACCGCCGCTGACGCAGGAGCAACGGCGCCAGCGCCCGCCTGTGCATCATCCGGTGCTCTTGACGCATCCGATCACCGGTCGTCGGGTGATCTACGTCAATCCCGGCTTCACCGCGCGTATCGACGGCGTCTCCGATGCGGAAAGCGCCGAACTGCTGCGGACCCTGCTCGATCATGTGCTGCAGCCGAAGTACCGCTACGTGCATGAATGGACGGTCGGTGATCTGCTGCTGTGGGACCACATCGGCACCTGGCATTATGCCCGCCCCGACTATGGACCGGATGAGCACCGGCTGATGAAGCGCTGCCAGGTGATGGCGACGAAGATCTTCGATCCCGATTTCCTGCGTGAGTCGCTGACAACGTCGCGCGCGGCCTGATCGGCAACACGGGAGGACACCCATGGGGAAACTTGAAGGTAAGGTCGCGTTGGTCACCGGCTCCGGCCGCAACATCGGCCGCGCGACGGTGCTGAAGCTGGCCGGCGAAGGCGCGCATGTTGTGGTCAATGCCCGCAGCAACCAGGCCGAAGCGGATGCCGTCGTGCGCGAAGCCAAGGGCCTCGGGGTCAAGGCGATCGCCGTGGTGGCCGATGTCGCCAGCAAGGATCAGGTCGAGGCGATGGCGGCGCGCGCACTGTCCGAGTTCGGCCGCGTCGACATCCTTGTCAACAACGCCGCCATCCGGCCGCACAAGCCGTTCACCGAGCTGACTGCGCAGGATTGGGAAGCAGTGCGTGGTGTGGTGCTGGATGGCGCGCTGTACCTCACACGTGCGGTCATCGAGTCGATGGTGAAGAACCAATATGGGCGCATCCTGTTTTTTACCGGCGAAGGGGCATTCGTCGGCGGCAACGGGCGTGCGCATGTCTCCGCGGCGAAGATGGGCCTGGTGGGATTCGCGCGCGGGCTGGCGTCCGAGTTCGCTCCACACAACATCCGGGTCAACGTGGTTTCCCCAGGCAGCATCGATACGGCGCGGGCAAATCCCGAATGGTACCAGGGACGCACGCCGAACGCCGCTGGCATTCCACTCGGCCGCCAAGGCAAGGTGGACGAGATCGCCGCCACCTGCCTGTTCCTGGTCAGCGACGATGGTGGTTTCATCACCGGCCAGACAATCCATGTGAACGGCGGCGCCGGGTATTATTGATTTGGATTGGCGGCAGGAGGGCCCAATGGACGCGATAGCCGAAGACACCCATCTGCCGGCAGATATCGATGCTGAACCCCTGGTGCGGGCCGCCGCTGCGCTGCGCCCGGT